>JAAWUC010000039.1 GCA_022804995.1 Oscillospiraceae bacterium | reverse complement strand
ATGAACGCCAAGTGCCGCCGCCTGGACAACCTGGGGCTGGTGGTCATCGACTATCTCCAGCTCATGAGCTCCTCCGGGGGCAAGGGCTACTCCGGGGAGAGCCGCCAGCAGGCGGTCAGCGATATCTCCCGGATGCTGAAAATCATGGCCAAGGAGCTGGACGTGCCGGTGCTGTGCCTGAGCCAGCTCAGCCGCGCCAACGAAAAGCGGGAGGACAAGCGCCCCATGCTCTCGGATCTGCGGGACTCTGGCGCTATCGAGCAGGACGCGGACATCGTCATGTTCCTCTACCGGGAGGACTATTACAAGGAGGAGACGGAGAACAAGAACATCGCCGAGTGCAGCGTGGCCAAGAACCGCCACGGCGAGACGGGCCGGGTTCCCCTGCGCTGGATGCCGGAGTACACCACCTTCAGCACACTGGAGATACGCTACGATGAGGATTGACCTGCCCTGCCCCCGCTCCCCCGGGGAGCTGGTGCTGTGCGCCGTCTCCGGAGGGCGGGACTCCATGGTCCTGCTTCACCTGCTCCACGCCCTTTCGGGGGAGCGGGGCTTCCGGCTGGCCGCCGCCCACTTCAACCACCGGCTCCGCCCCACGGCGGACCGGGACGAGGATTTTGTCCGGGGCTGGTGCCTGGAACGGCACATCCCCCTCGAGACGGGCAGCGGCGATGTGCGCGCCTTCTCCCGGGAGGCCGGGACCAGCCTGGAGGACGCCGCCCGACAGCTCCGCTACCGCTTCCTGGAGGAGGCGGCGGACAAGCTGGGCGCGGCCTATATTGCCACCGCCCACCACCGGGAGGACAACGCCGAGACGGTGCTCCTCCACCTCCTCCGGGGCACGGGCCTCCGGGGACTGGGGGGGATTCCCCCGATCCGCGGGAGGGTTATCCGCCCCCTGCTGGAGGCGGGCCGGGCGGAAATCAACGCCTATGCCCGGGAGCACGGCGTCCCCTATATGGAGGACGAGACCAACGCAGACCCGGCCTATACCCGCAACCGCCTCCGGCTGGAGGTGCTGCCCCTGCTGGAGGAGATTGCCCCCGGCTGTACGGAGCGCATCGCCGGTACCGGCGCGCTGCTGCGGGAGGAGGAGGCATATCTCCAGCGGGCGGCGGAGCGGTCCGCCGCTGTGAGCTATGGGGTTGATTCCGTTACGCTGTCCGGCATCTGGGACGGAGGCGCCGTGACCGGCAGACGGCTTATCCGGTCCGCCGCCCGGCGCTTCGGCGTGGAGCTGGACCGCCGCATGACAGAGAACGTGTGGAACCTGTCCGGCGGCGGGTATCTGAACCTGCCCGGCGGGCTCTGCGCCCTCCGGACCGGGGGGCAGCTGACGGTCCGGAAAACGCCGGAGCTGCCGGGGCCTATGGCGCTGCAGTCCGGCGAGCAGGTCTGGGGGCCCTGGCGGGTGCGGCTCACCCGGGGCCCGGCTCCGGCGGAGGAGGCGCGGGGGACGCTGTACCTGCGCCCGGAAGCCGGCGCGCTGACCATCGCCGCCTGGGACGGCAGGGGCCGTCTGGCGGTGGAGAACGGGAGCCGGACCATCAAGCGGCTGTTTGCGGACCAGGGGATTCCCGTCCAGCGGCGCCGGGAGCACCCAGCGCTGTACCGGGAGGACGGAGGGCCGGCGGCGGTATTCGGCGTGGCCGTGGACCGGGCGCTGCGCCCCGAGCCGGGGGAGGACTGCTGGATGATTTCTCTGACACCGTGTAAAATCCGGAAATTTTGAACATAAAAGGAGAGAGAGCTATGGGAACGATGGATCAGGATATTTTGAGGGTGCTCTACACCCAGGAGGAGATCGCCGCCCGGATCAAGGTTTTGGGGGAGGAGATGTACGCGGATCTGCGGGAGAAGGATCCCTTGTTTATCAGCGTTCTCCGGGGGGCGTTCATTTTTATGGCGGATATCGTCCGCTCATGCCCGGTGAAGAGCGACGTGGAGTTTATCGCCGTGTCCTCCTACGGCAACGCCATGTCCAGCAGCGGCGCGGTACAGATCACTCGGGACATCCAGCAGGACATCACGGGTCGGCATCTGGTGGTGATTGAGGATATCCTGGACTCGGGGAACACCCTGTCCTATCTCAAGCAGTATTTCCTGGCCAAGGGCGCGGCGGAGGTATCTATCTGCACGCTGCTGGACAAGCCCAGCCGCCGGACCAAGGCCATTCAGGCCAACTACACCGGCTTTACCGTTCCCGACGAGTTTGTGGTGGGCTACGGCCTGGACTACTGCCAGAAGTACCGGAATCTGCCCTATATCGGCGTGCTCAAGCCGGAGGTCTACGGCGGGGAGTAATTGGTTCCGGCGCGTGTTCTATTGATATCAACCCGTCCCCGCCCGCTTTGGCGGGGGCCTAAAAGGAGAGAAACCGATTTGACAAACAAGACCCGCCGCCCCAGCATTGGAATTTACTTTATGGTTGTGATCCTTCTGCTGGTGGCCTACTACGCCTTCTACGGCATGGAGGACGCCTCCGCCGTTACCTATGCCCAGGTCAAAACCTTCTTCCAGCAGGAGCGGGTGGAGAGCTTCTATGTCCGGGACGGCAGGGAGCTCTATCTGAACCTCAAGCAGGATGGAGGCCCCCTGGCCCCCGTCCACAACACACTGGAGAGTGTGGACGCCTTCCGGGAGGAGCTGGGCTCTCTGATCGAGGACCAGCTGGCCCGGGGTGTCCTGGCCGATTACAACTACGATCCTCCCTACACGCCCCCGTGGTGGATGGAGATCGCCCTGTATCTGGCGCTTATTGTGGCCTTCTTCCTGTTCTTCCAGTTCATGATGGGCCGGGCCCAGGGGGGCGGCGTGGACCAGGGGCGGCGCTTTGGCCGGGCCAGAATCCGCTTCGGCTCCGAGAGCAAGCAGAAGCGCACCTTTGCCGACGTGGCCGGGGCCGACGAGGAGAAGGAGGAGCTGCGGGAGATCGTGGGCTTCCTCCAGGAGCCCCAGAAGTACCTGGACCTGGGGGCGAGAATCCCCAAGGGCGTTCTCCTGGTGGGCCCTCCGGGCACCGGCAAGACCCTGCTGGCCAAGGCCGTGGCCGGGGAGGCCGGGGTGCAGTTTTTGTCCATCTCCGGCTCCGACTTCGTGGAGCTCTACGTGGGCGTGGGCGCCAGCCGGGTCCGGGACCTCTTCGACGAGGCCAAGAAGGTGGCCCCCGCCGTGGTGTTCATCGACGAGATCGACGCCGTGGGCCGGCAGCGGGGCGCGGGCCTGGGCGGCGGACACGACGAGCGGGAGCAGACCCTCAACCAGCTGCTGGTGGAGATGGACGGCTTTACCAACAACGAGGGCGTGGTGGTCCTGGCGGCCACCAACCGGGCGGATATTTTGGACCCCGCCCTGCTGCGGCCGGGCCGGTTTGACCGCCAGATCTATGTGGGCAGTCCCGACAGCAAGGGGCGGGAGGAGATCCTGGGCATCCACGTCCGCAGCAAGCCTTTGGCGGAGGACGTGGACCTGCGGATCCTGGCCCAGGGCACCCCGGGCTTTACCGGGGCGGATCTGGAGAATCTGGTCAACGAGGGGGCCCTCTTAGCCGCCCGCCGGGGCCATAAGTTTATCACCATGCAGGATCTCCAGGAGTCGGTCATCAAGGTCATCGCCGGTCCGGAGAAGCGGTCCAAGCGGGTGCCGGAGCACGAGCGGCGCCTGACGGCCTACCACGAGGCCGGCCACGCGGTGATGCACCACTGCCTTGCCAGCGTGGACCCGGTCCACCAGGTGACCATCGTGCCCAGAGGCCAGGCCGGGGGCATGACCATCTCCCTGCCGGAGGAGGACCGGAGCTACTACTCCAAGCGGTATATGGAGGAGGAGATCGCGGCCCTGCTGGGGGGCCGGGTGGCGGAGAGCCTGTTTCTCGACGACATCTCCACCGGGGCCTCCAGCGATATCCAGCGGGCCAGCGCCATGGCCCGGAAGATGGTGACGGTCTACGGCATGAGCGCCGCCCTGGGCCCCGTCAGCTTCGAGAGCGGCCATGACGAGGTGTTCATCGGCCGGAGCATGGCCCAGGCCAAAACTTACTCCGAGGAGGTGGCGGCGCAGATTGACGCCGAGGTCAAGGCACTCATCGACCGGGGCTGCGCCAAGTGCCGGGAGGTGCTGGAGGAGCGCCGGGAGCGGCTGATTGAGGTGGCGGAATATCTGCTGGTTCATGAGACTATGTCCGGGGAGGAGTTTGCCGGCCTGATGGGGGAGCCCAAGGCGGTATTGGAATAGCCGGACCCACAGAGCGCAACCACAGCGGGAGAGGAGGACCAGCACATGATTGATTTGGAAAACGGCAGATTTATGGAGCAGGTGGAGGCTTTGACCGCCCGAAAGCGATGGCCGGACCTGCGGGATATGCTGGTGCTCCTGGAGCCGGCGGACATCGCCCTGGTTCTGGGGGAGCTCTCCCTGGAGCGGCTGCCGCTGCTCTACCGCCTGCTGCCCAAGGAACTGGCGGCGGAGGCTTTTGTGGAGATGGAGCCAGAGGAGCAGGCGGTGCTCATCAAGAGCTTCTCCGACACGGAGCTCAAGGAGGTGCTGGAGGAGCTGTATGTGGACGACACGGTGGACCTCATCGAGGAGATGCCCGCCACAGTGGTCAAGCGCATCCTCCAGCACGCCGACCCGGAGACCCGCCGGAGCGTCAATGAGATTTTGAAGTACCCGGAGGACTCCGCCGGGTCCATCATGACCACGGAGTTTGTGGACCTCAAGCAGGACATGACGGTGGGGGACGCCTTCAAGCGCATCCGCCGGACGGGCGTGGACAAGGAGACCATCAACATCTGCTATGTCACCAGCCCGGGGCGGCATCTGCTGGGGCTGGTGTCCATCCGGACCCTGCTGCTCTCCGACGAGGACGACGTCATCGGGGAGATTATGGAGACCAACATCATCTCCGCCTCCACCATGGACGACAAGGAGGACGTGGCCCAGGATCTGAGCCGGTACGACTTCCTAGCCATGCCGGTGGTGGACCGGGAGAGCCGCCTAGTGGGCATTGTCACCATCGACGATGCCATTGACGTCATGGAGGAGGAGACGACGGAGGATATCGCCCTCATGGCGGCAATCACGCCCACGGACAAGCCCTATCTCCGCTCCGGGGTGTGGGAGACGGTGAAGAGCCGGCTCCCCTGGCTGATGCTGCTGATGCTGTCGGCCACCTTCACGGGGATTGTCATTTCCAGTTTTGAGGACTCTCTGGCGGCCTGTTCGGTGCTCATCGGATTCATTCCCATGCTCATGGGTACGGGGGGCAACTGCGGCAATCAGTCCAGCGTGGCGGTGATCCGGAGTCTAAGCCTGAATGAGATCGGTTTTAGCGATCTCATCCACGTAGTTTGGAAGGAATCCCGGGTAGCGGTGGTCTGCGGGGCGCTGCTGGCGGGGGGCAATTTTATAAAACTCCTCTTGGTGGATCGCCTGCTGATGCAGAACGAGGAGGTCACGATCCTAGTGGCGGCGGTCATCTGCCTAACTCTGGTGTGTACGGTTTTCTGCGCCAAGGCGGTGGGGTGTATGCTGCCCCTGCTGGCGGAAAAAATCGGCCTGGACCCGGCGGTGATGGCCGCGCCCTTTATCAGCACTATCGTGGACGTGCTGAGCCTGCTGATCTATTTCCAGTTTGCGAAGCTGCTGCTGCGGATATAGCCGGAAGGAGGAGAACGCGCTATGGTAGAAACCGTCCGGTCCCTGGGCTTGCAGGGTGTTACCGGCTATGAGGTGTCCGTGGAGTGCGCCCTGTCCGGGGGACTGCCCGCCTTTGACGTGGTGGGACTGCCCGACGCGGCGGTGAAGGAGTCCCGGGAGCGGGTCCGGGCGGCGGTGAAAAGCTGCGGGGCCAAGTTCCCGGTCTCCCGGATCACCGTCAACCTGGCCCCCGCCGCCCTGCGCAAGGAGGGGACCATCTACGATCTGCCCATCCTGCTGGGCATCCTGGCCGCCGCCGGGGACATCGACCCGCCGCCGGCGGACGCCGCTTTTCTGGGGGAGCTGTCCCTCACCGGAGCCCTGCGCCCCGTCACCGGGATGCTGCCCATGGCCATGGCCGCTGTCCGCGCCGGCGTCCGGGAGCTCTACGTCCCCGCTGGGAACGCCGCCGAGGCGTCCCTGGCCGGGCCCCTCACTGTCCGGCCGGTGCCCGGCGTAGCCGCCCTCCTCCGCCATCTGCGGGGGGAGGAGGCGCTTCCCCCAGCCCCCGCCTGGACCGATTCCCCGGAGCCGGACCTGGGACCCGACTTCTCCGAGGTTATGGGCCAGGAGAATGTGAAGCGGGCCCTGGAGATCGCCGCCGCCGGAGGCCACAATATTCTGCTCATCGGCTCGCCGGGGGCGGGGAAGTCCATGCTGGCCCGCCGCCTGCCCTCCATCCTGCCGGACATGACCCGGCGGGAGGCCCTGGAGGCCACGGAGGTCTGGAGCGTGGCGGGCATGACCGACAGCCGCAGCCCCCTCCTCCGGCGCCGGCCCTTCCGCAGCCCCCACCACACCGTCTCCGCCGTGGCCCTGGCCGGCGGCGGGTCCATCCCCCGGCCCGGGGAGATCTCCCTGGCCCACCACGGGGTCCTCTTCCTGGACGAGCTCCCGGAGTTCGCCAAGGACGCCCTGGAGGTCCTCCGCCAGCCCATGGAGGACGGGGAGGTGACCATCACCCGGGCCGCGGGCAGCGTCCGCCTGCCCAGCCGCTTTATGCTGGCGGCGGCGATGAACCCCTGCCGGTGCGGCTGGCGGGGCCACCCCTCGGGGCGGTGCACCTGCTCGGAGGCGGCGGTAGAGAAGTATGTGGGCCGGGTCTCCGGCCCACTGCTGGACCGGATTGACCTCCATGTGGAGGTGCCCTCGGTGGACTTTGACGCCATGCGCCGGCGGGAGGCGCCGGAGTCCTCCGCCGCCGTACGGGAGCGGGTGAATGCCGCCCGGGCCCGGCAGGCGGAGCGCTTTGAGGGCATGGAGATCGCCTGCAACGCCCACATGACCCCGGCCATGGTGGGGGAGCACTGCCGCCTGGACGAGCGGGGGGAGCGGATCCTCCGCTCCGCCTTTGACCGCATGGGCCTCACCGCCCGCAGCCACGACCGCATCCTCCGGGTGGCCCGGACCATCGCCGACCTGGAGGGGGAGGAGGCTATCTCCGCCGCCCACCTGGCCGAGGCGGTCCAGTACCGGAATACGGATATTCTCCGGGGCTGAGCCCCTTCTGCCGGGGAAAATTTCAAAAAAAGCCGCATATTTCCTGAAATTATACTTTACAATGGACATAAGCTGTGATATAGTATCCTGGAGCGCAAAAAGAGCGCACCATTCCCCCGCCTCGCCGCCGGCGACACCTGCCCCGGCGCGGCCTGCGGAGAATTTTAATGGAAAGGTGGAACCCTGCCATGATGCAGAAAGACGCAAAGACGGCCGTTATCGAGGCCAACCGCACCCATCCCACGGACACCGGCTCTCCCGAGGTTCAGGTGGCGATCCTCACCACCCGGATCAACGAGCTGACCGAGCACCTGAAGGTCCATATCCACGACAACCACAGCCGCCGGGGCCTGTATAAGATGATCGGCAAGCGCCGCAGCCTTCTGGACTACCTGGCCAAGAAGGACATCGAGCGCTATCGTGCGCTGATTGCGAAGCTGGGCATTCGTAAGTAAGTGAACAGCGCGGGGAGGAGGGGGAAATACCTTTCTCCCCGCCTTTCCGTCCCCAGCGCCCCCCTAATTCCCAGAAAAAGCCGCCATTTTAGCAGTTGATTCTGCCGCCGAACCGTTTTCGGCAGCGCAATCAAGTGCTAAAAAGCGGCTCTCACACAACAACCGAACAGAAGAAAAGGAGTACGCTATGTCAACCATCATCACCAAAAAGCAGTTTGCCAACTACCGCAAGTACACCATGGACCTGGCGGGCCGCCCCCTGAAGCTGGAGACCGGCAAGATCGCGGAGCTTGCCAACGCCGCCGTGATGGTCACGTACGGCGAGACGGTGGTCCTCTGCACCGCCACCGCCGCCCCCCGGCCCCGGGACGGCATCGACTTCTTCCCCCTGAGCGTGGATTTTGAGGAGAAGATGTACGCCGTGGGCCGCATCCCCGGCAGCTTTATGCGCAGGGAGGGCCGCCCCGGGGAGAAGGGCATCCTCACCAGCCGGGTCATCGACCGGCCTATCCGCCCCCTGTTCCCCGGCGACTTCCGCAACGATGTTGCCATCATGGCCACCGTTATGAGCGTTGACCGGGACTGCTCCCCGGAGGTCGCGGCCCTTATCGGCACCTCCGCCGCCCTGGCCATCTCCGACATCCCCTGGAACGGGCCTGTGGGCGCGGTGAAGCTGGGGCTGGTGGACGGCAAGCTCGTGGTCAATCCCACCCAGGAGCAGAATGAGGTTTCCGACATGGATGTGACCGTGGTTTCCACCGGCAAAAAGGTGGTCATGATCGAGGCCGGGGCCAACGAGGTTTCCAACGACACCATGTTCGAGGCCATCAAAATGGCCCATGAGGAAAATCAGAAGCAGATCGCCCTCATCAACCAGATGGTCTCGGAGATCGGCAAGGCCAAGTTTGACTATCCCCACGCCGACTTCAACCAGGAGCTCTTCGACGACATTGTGGCCAATTTCATGGACGAGGCCAAGGCCGCCATGGACACCGACGACAAGAACGTCCGGGAGGCCCGCTGGAACGCCATGATCGAGCACTGGCATGAGAAGTATCTGGAGCAGTACCCCGACATGGACAAGTACCTGGAGGAGTTCACCTACAAGTTCCAGAAGAAGATCGTCAAGGCATGGCTCCTGGAGGGACACCGGGTGGACGGACGGCAGAAGAACGAGATCCGGCCTCTGGCTGCGGAGGTGGGCGTGCTGCCCCGGGTCCACGGCTCCGGCCTCTTCACGAGAGGGCAGACCCAGGTGCTCAGCGTCTGCACCCTGGATATGCTGGGCGCGGCCCAGAAGCTGGACACCATCTGGCCCGAGGAGTCCAAGCGGTATATGCACCACTACAATTTCCCCGGCTACTCCGTGGGCGAGGCCAAGCCCTCCCGCAGCCCCGGCCGGCGTGAGATCGGCCACGGCGCCCTGGCCGAGCGGGCCCTGCTGCCGGTAATTCCCTCCGAGGAGGAGTTCCCTTACGCCATCCGCGTGGTCAGCGAGGTGGTCAGCTCCAACGGCTCCACCTCCCAGGGCTCCATCTGCGGCTCCACCCTGGCGCTGATGGACGCCGGCGTGCCCATCAAGGCCCCGGTGGCGGGCATCTCCTGCGGCCTTATCCAGGACGACGACGGCTCCTTCACCACCTTTATTGATATCCAGGGTGTGGAGGACTTCCACGGCGAGATGGACTTCAAGGTGGGCGGCACCAAGAAGGGCATCACCGCGATTCAGATGGACCTGAAGAACGACGGCCTGACCATGGAGATCATCAAGAACGCGCTGGAGATCACCTACGACGCCCGGTGCGAGATTCTCGACCAGATTATGCTCCCCTGCATCGACAAGCCCAGAGCGGAGGTCAGCAAGTGGGCCCCCAAGATGATCACCATGCACATCGACCCCGACAACATCCGGGATGTTATCGGCAAGGGCGGCAGTGTGATTCAGAAGATCGTGGCCGACACCGGGGCCAAGATCGATATCGAGGACGACGGCACTATCCGCATCGCCTCCTCCGACTCCGCCTCCGCCGAGGCCGCGAAGCACGCCATTGACCAGATTGTGTTCGTGCCCGAGGTGGGCAGTCTGTACTATGGCCGGGTGGTCCGGCTGATGCAGTTCGGCGCGTTTGTGGAGCTGGCCCCCGGCAAGGATGGGCTGGTGCATATCTCCAAGCTGGCCAATCACCGGGTGGAGAAGGTGGAGGACGTGTGCAAGATCGGCGACATGATGTGGGTTAAGGTCACGGAGATCGATGAGAAGGGCCGCGTGAACCTCAGCCACAAGGACGCCCTCCGGGAGATCGAGGAGAAGAAGGCCCGGGGCGAGGTTATTAAGTAATCCTCCCTGCTGTTGACATCGCGGTTCCTGCGTGATATATTTTGAGTAGAGGAAGATGCTTTTGCCCAAATGAAAGGAGGATTCATATGCCAACCGATAGAGAGTCTAATGAAATCAAGAAGTCTATGGCCTACGATTTGATTGACATTATTGAATCAGCAGATGGGAAAGAGTCCTATACTCCAGAGGAGATTAAATCCCTGATTAAAGCGTATATCACCGGAATGTCGCAAAGGTAAAGCAAAACCGGGCGGGCTTGTGGCCCGCCCGGTTTTTACCGGCTAATGTAAATTGGCAGTCCCTTGCTTATCAGATCCTGGTGAATCAGAAATCGAATGTATCCTGGAACAGTCCGAGCGGTGTCAGCTGCTAGTTTTTTGATCTCTTCATAAGCGGGTTCCGGGATAGAAATATGTACCATCTTCTTTTTGATGTTGTGCGCTACCATATATCTCACCTCAATAAAATTATACTCCAACTTGGATTATTTGTAAATAGTCTGTTTTGGAATATTTACGATAATCCTGAGGTGAGTACCATGGATTATGTTGACCGCTTGACTGCATTGCGCGAAGATCGCGATGTAGGTCAAAAGGAAGTTGCCGCGATTTTAGGCTGTAAGCAGGCCGCAGTCTCAAAATATGAATTGAGACAAAACCGATATGCAGTAGATGATATCATCAAACTCTGCAAATTTTATCAGGTATCTGCCGACTATGTTTTAGGTTTACCAAGAGATTTAGACTATCCAGAACGATAAAAAGGAGCGCCCCTATGGACCCCATCGCTGCCATTTCCACCGGAAACACCCTCTCCGCCGTAGGCATCCTCCGCGTCTCCGGCGACAACTGCTTCGCCGTCTGCGACAAAGTTTTCCGGGCCAATAACAACAGGCCCTTCTCCGCCCAGCCCCCCCGGGAAATGGTCCTGGGCGCCCTTCTGGGCACGGACGGCCAGCCATTGGACCAGATTCTCGCCGTCCGCTTCCCCGGCCCCCGCAGCTACACCGGGGAGGACTGCGCCGAGTTCCACTGCCACGGCTCCCCGGTGGTTCTGGCCGAGGGCCTGCGGGCCCTCTTCGCCGCCGGAGCCCGGCAGGCCGGGCGGGGGGAATTTACCAAGCGGGCTTTCCTCAACGGACATTTGGATTTGACCCAGGCGGAGGCCGTCATCGACCTTATTGAGGCGGAGACTGCCGCCGCCGCCCGGAACGCGGTGGAACAGCTGGGGGGCTCCCTGCGCGGAACGATGGAGGCCGTCTACGACCGCCTCCTGAACGTCGCCAGCCAGTTCTACGCCGTGGTGGACTATCCCGACGAGGATATCGAGGACCTCCGGCGGGAGGATATGCTCCAGCTCCTCTCGGAGGCAGAGGCCCGGCTGAGCGGTCTGCTGGCAACCTTCGACCGGGGAAAAATCCTCCGCCAGGGGGTCCCCACAGCCATTCTGGGGACGCCCAACGTGGGCAAGAGCTCCCTGCTCAACGCCCTCCTGGGCCGGGAGCGGGCCATCGTCACCGACATCCCCGGCACCACCCGGGACACCATCGAGGAAAAGGCGGTGGTGGGCGGCGTGCTCCTGCGGCTCATTGACACCGCCGGCATCCGGGATGCAGCTGACGAGGTGGAGCGCCTGGGGGTGGAGCGGTCCCTGGCGGCGGCGGCGGGGGCGGAGCTGGCCCTGCTGGTTCTGGACGGCTCCCGGGAGCTGACGGACGCGGACCGGAGCGCCCTGGAGGCTGCGCAGAGGGTCCCGCGCCTGCTGATTCTGCGCAATAAGAGCGACCTCCCCCAGGCGTCCGGCGGCTTTGGCCGCCCTGCGCTCCCCATCTCCGCCCGAACCGGGGAGGGCCTGCCGGAGCTGGAGGCGGCTGTCGCTGCCCTCTTTCCCGCCGGGGAGGCTCCCTCCGGCCACATCCTCACCAACGCCCGGCAGGCGGAGGCGGTCTCCAGAGCCCTCGCCGCCCTCCGGGGCGCGAAGGAGGCGCTGGCGTCCGGCCTGACCCCCGACGCGGTGCTCACCGATGTGGAGACCGCCGTCAGCGCTCTGGGGGAGCTGACGGGCCGCACCCTCCGGGAGGACCTGGTGGGCCGCATTTTTGAGCGCTTCTGCGTCGGAAAATAAGGAAACGAGGAAATTCTATGACAGAAACCATACCGGTTATCTATATCAAATGCTCCTCCTGCGCCGCGCGGAACCACTGCGAGACCTGCGGCCGGGAGCTGAGCGAGGCGCTGTCCGCCAAGCCCGGCATCACGTCCGCCGGGGTGGACATCCCCAACAAGCGGGTTACTGTCACCCACACCCTGGACCCGGACGCCCTGGAGGATGCCTTGGATGCCATGGGGCTGCTGCTGGGGTGAGACGGTTCAAGGCGGGAGGTTGCTCCTCCCGCTTTTTTTGTCACCAAACTGTAACTTGCTTTTCTTGTTATACGATTGTATAATAAAATCAAGTTATACAGTTGTATAATAAATTCTATTCCGGAGGATGGAGGACATACTATGAAACGACTGGGTGACGGCGAGCTGGAGATCATGCTGGCTGTCTGGGGCGAGGAGGAGCCGGTGAGCTCCACCCTTGTCCAGGAGAAGCTGCGGGGGCGGCGGGACTGGGCCCTGCCGGCGGTGATCACGGCCCTGAACCGCCTGGTGGAGAAGGGGTTTCTGGCGGTGGAGAAGCGGGGCCGGAGCAACTGCTACCGCCCCCTGATTGCGGAGCGGGACTACAAGGCCGCCGAGGGCCGGGGCCTGCTGGACCGCCTCTACGGCAGCAGCTTCAAGGGCCTGGTGGCCTCCCTCTATGACAGCCGCGCCATCGGAAAAAATGAGCTAGAGGACCTGAGAAAATTTCTGGACGAATTGGAGGGAAAATAAATGGAACTGTTTCTCTGCGTATTGAAATGGGGACTGGTGGTGGGCGCCGCGGCCCTGATTCTGCGCCTCCTGCGCCCCGTCCTGGACAGACGCTACCGGGCCCGGTGGCGGACCTGGACCTGGCTGATTCTGGCCTGCGCCCTCATCCTGGGCCCCGGCGCCGAGCGGCTTCTCGCCGCCCGCCCCGTCTTCTCCACGCCGCCGGTGGTCATCCAGGTGCCCCAGATGGACGTCCAGTGGCAGGCGGACCGGGACGCCGGCGTGCGCCTCCGGGTGCTCCCCTCCGGCGCGCCTCAGTCCGCTCCCGCCTCCCCCGCCGCCGGCCCAGGGGACGCCGCTGTCCCCCGGACCGCCTCCGCCAAAACCCTCCCCATTGAGACGCTTTTCCCCGCCGTCTGGCTGGCGGGAGCGGCTCTGTTCCTGCTGTGGCGGCTGCTGGGCACCTTCCTCTTCTGCCGCAGGGCCCGCCGCTGGAGCCGCCAGCCCGGGGAGCAGACCCGGCAATTCTACCGGAGCGCCTGCGATGATCTCCACATCCAACGTCCCCCGGTCCTGCTCATCAGCGCCCCGGTGGGCTCCCCCATGATGACGGGGCTTCTGCGCCCCAGGCTCTACCTCCCCTCGGAGGACTGGGGCCCCCAGGAGCTGGCCTTTATCCTCCGCCACGAGCTGACCCACTACCGGCGGCACGACCTCTGGTATAAGCTGCTCATTCTTGCCGCCAACGCCCTCCACTGGTTCAACCCTCTCATCCACCTTCTCTCCCGGGAGGCGGACACCGACCTGGAGCTGACCTGCGACGACGCGGTGGTAGCCGGGCGCGGCCGGGAGGACCGCCAGGCCTACAGCGAGACCCTTCTGGGAAGCCTCCACCGCCAGCGGGGCCTGAGCCGTGCGGTCCTTTCCACTCATTTTTACGGAGGTGCAAAAATCATGAAAGAACGCTTTCGGAATATCCTGACCCAGAACAAACGGAAATTCGGCGTCACTGCCCTGCTTCTGGCCCTGTTTCTGACGGGCTGTGCCGCCGCCACCCTGGGTATCCGGCAGCAGGCCGGTACCGAGCCGGCGCCGGATGCGGAACAGGAGCCGGAACAGGACGATGCCGCCTACTGGAAGCCCACCGCCCTGACGGCGGAGGAGATGGCGGACTGGGAGGAGCGGCTGAACTCCACAGAGCTCAACGGCTTTGTCTCCCGCATGTACAGCGATATCCGCTATCTGCCTCTGGGAGAACTTTTCTACAATCATATGGGGGACCCGCTCACCGACAGTGAGCGCGCCGCCTACCGGGAGGCCTGGGGGGATGACCCGCCGGGGCTGGACATCAGCGCTGTCACCCGGCGGGAGGCCGAGGATTTTCTCGCCGGGCATACCGGTCTGACCCTCTCGGACTTCCCCGGCGGTCTGGACGCCCAGTGGAACTACAGCCAGGAGGGGGACCGCTGGTACTTCTTCCACGGCGACACCAACTTCACCCCTGTCACCGTCACCGGCGGCGTCCGGCAGGCGGACTCCCTCACCCTGTATCTGGAGGCCCGGGACGGCCAGTTCTCCAGCAGCCTGGCCTCGGGGGAGCTGACCCTCATCGACGGGAAGTTCTTCAGCTTCACCACTCCCCTCTATACCCAGGTGGAAGCCCTGGCCCGGGGGAAGATGAACAGCGCTTTCGCCTGGCTGGCGGAGGACTACGACATCACCTTCACGGACCGCTGTCTCACCGACCTCTGGTGCGTCGCCTCCGAGACCATCGGGGAGGAGAGCTATAGCGCCTGGGCCATGACCTACCTCCTAAAGCCCGAGGACATCTCCAAGGTCCCTCTGGCGGGAGCGATGGAGACCTTCAATGGCTGGCTGACCCAGAGCGACGGCCCCGGGGACCCGATAGCCATTGTCAGCGTCAAGGACGGACAGGTCCAGCTCTGTGAGTGGACTGACACCAGCGTCAGCTGGGAGATGGGCTACACTTGGGAGGAGTGGATTACCGCCCATTCTCACCTGGGTATGAACCTCTCCGCCAAACTCAACGGCTGGCCGGAGGTGACCACGGAATTCCTTCCCTCCATTGCCGCCGGGAAGGAGGAGTGGTGTACCGGCTGGGAGACCACAGCGGAGCGCTATCTCCAGCAGAAGGGCCGCACGCCGGAGGACGGCGGTCTGACCGTCGAAAAGACTTTCCGGCCCGGCTACGACGGAGATCAGAGCCTCCTTATCCGCGCCCTCTGCACAGAAGGGGAGTATCTTCTGCTCCTCAATCAGTTGGAATACCGGTACGGCGACAACGGACAATCCTCTGTGACCTTCTGGCAGGTCCTGGGGGAGGTCCCCGCCGGGGAGCCGGCCTGAGCGTGAAAGAGCCCCGGAGCCAAATGGCTCCGGGGCTCTGTGGGATCACGGAAAAGCATGGAAAACAGACTGCGGGTTAGAACGGTCCGTACTGAATCGCCACGCCGATCATGATGAACGCGGCGCCCACCAGGACCGCGCCCACCAGCCACTTCCACATGAACTTGTACCAGCGGTCCAGCGGAATACCCGCGAAGCCCAGGCTGGCCATCAGAACGGTGGAGACAGGGGTGATCAGGTTGGTGATGGCATCGCCGAAGTTGAAGGTCTGCACTACCGTCTGCTGGGTCAGGCCCAGCACCTGGCCGACGCCGGAGAAAATGGGGATGACGGTGCTGGCCTGGGAGGAGGAGGAGCACAGGACCATGTTGATGATCAGGTTGCTGCCGTACATGCCCAGCGCCGCCACATAGGTGGAACTGTTGGCGAAGAGGCTCGCCAGGGCGTGGACAATGGTGTGGATGATGCTGCCGGCGGAGAGAATGGTGTTGATGCCGGTGGCAAAGGCGATGATAATGCCCGCCGTGGACATGGTCTTGGCCCCGGCGATGAACTCCTTGACGATCTTGTCAATGGAGAAACCGCAGATCAGGCCGCAGGCCACGGCGGTGATCATGAAGATAGCCGGGATAGCGTCGTAGGTGCCCCAGCCATTGGTAGCGCCGTAGACCAGCAGAACGAAGCCGGCCACAAAGGTCGCCAGAGCTGCGATGCGCCGGCCGGTGAGCTCGGGGGCCGCCTCGGCCTCCACCTGGGTGATGACGCCCTCCACGCCGTGGAGAATGCTCTTGGCGGGATCCTTCCGGAGCTTGCGCATATAGAGGATCAGAACCACGGAGGAGAGGAGCCACAGCACCACGCTGGCCGCGACCCGCAGGGGCCAGCCGGTGAACACGTCCAAGCCCACCAGCCCCTGGGCCACAGCGGTGGAGGAGGTGCAGAACGCGCCGCCGGCCAGGCCGCTGATCATGCCGAACAGGGCGATGCCCACGCCCACCAGACCGTCTCCCCCCAGATTCTGCCCCAGAAGCAGGGCCAAGGGGACAAAGGCGATGATGGGGGTATTGATGCCGATGGCCCCCAGAATGGTGAACAGGCCCACCAGCAGGGGCACGATGACGTAGAGGTTGCTCTTATACTTCTGCACCAGCTTTCCCACGGAGGCGTCAATGCACTGGGTGGCGTTGATGACCTGCATGGCCCCGGCGATGAAGGTGATCATGGCGATGATGCCCGCGTTCTTCACAAAACCGCCGGGCAGAGCCAGCAGGGCTGTCCAGGGGCTCACCGGGGTCTGGTCGATGTAGTGGAAGGAGGCGGCGTCGATGGCCTTCCGGCCCTCGATCTCAATCTGCTCATAGACGCCGGCGGGCACGATGTAGGTGGCCAGGGTGGCCAGAGCGGCGATGGCAAACAGGATCACCAGCTGGTGGGGGAGCTTAAAGGCTTTCTGTTCTTTTTTTCCCATGGATTGTTCCCTCTCTTTTCCTTTCATTCAATCAATCAAACAGGCGGTAGTTCCCGGGCTATCAGCCGGGGAAGGAGTGGAGAATCAGCTCAAAGCACAGGCGCAGGCCGGGCAGCAGGCTGTCGATGCGCACAAACTCCTCCCGGGTGTGGGCTCCGTCCCCTGAATAGCAGCTCACGCCGATGGAGGGGATGCCCATGGAGAGGGGGATGTTGCAGTCGGTGGACGCCGTGCGGAACCGGGGATCCGCGCCGAAGTGCCGGCGCACCGCCGCCGCCGTCCGGTCCATCATAGCCTGGTGCCGGACCGGGTCCACGTCGCCGGAGCAGGGCCGGTCGCCGATAAGCTCCACGTTGATCTGCGCGCCCTTGGTGCGGAAGAAGGCCACCGCGGCCATCAGATGCTCCTCCATCATCGCCAGGTTCTCCCGCCGGTCGGAGCGGAACTCGTAGAGCATCTCCGCCTGCTGGGCGATGGTGTTGACGGAGGTGCCGCCCTGGATCAGGCCCACGTTATAGGTGGTCTTCCCCTCCTCCGGCACCTTCACCATGTAGAGGGCGTCGATGAGGGAGGCCAGGTAAGCAATGGCGTTGCGGTTGCCGAACTTGGAGTAGGAGTGCCCGCCCTCGGTGGCCACCTCTATCCGGTAGCGCTTGGAGCCCACCGCCCCGGTGGTGACGGCGCAGTCCACGCCGTCCAGGGTGAAGAACTCCGTCACCCGGTCCCCGAAGGTCTCCATGATCTTCCGGGAGCCCTTCAGATTGCCCAGGCCCTCCTCGCCGGAGTTGATCACCAGCAGCATACCGCCCTCGGCGGGGGTCAGCCCCTCCTGGGCAATGAACTTGGCGGCGGTCATCAGGGCGACGACGTTGGCCGTGTCGTCCCCCACGCCGGGGCACTTGATGAGGCCGTCCTCCACCTTCAGGGGCAGGGGGGTCGTGTCGGGGAAGACCACGTCGCTGTGGGCCATGAAGACGGTCAGCGGTCCGCTGTCCGTGGGACCCACGGGGTAGATAACGTTGAGGGCATCGTCAATATAGACGCCCTTGGCCCCCTGGCGGGTCAGCCACTCCTGACAGAAGGCCGCCCGCTTCTCCTCGTGGTTGGAGGGGGAGGGGATCTGGGCCAGCTCCAGCAGCAGCTGATAGGACTCCTCCCGATGCTGATCGATGTAGGTCAGAATTTGCTGGGACAGTTGCATGTTTCCTCATTCTCCTTTCTTCTTCGTCCGCGTGAGGGCGGGTGGCAGAACGTCCGGCGGATGGGGTACAGGGGGCCGGTCATAACAGGCCGTCTCCGCGCACGCAGTTTTTCCATTATCGCATATTTGGCAGCTGTTGCCAAGTCCCTGATACCAATTGTCGAAAAATTTTCTAAGATTGCCAAATTCTATTTCCCCGGCGGTGCCGTGCGGCCTCTTTTCAAACGGGTGTACGTGTGGTATGCTGGTGATGAGATCGGGGGGAGAGGGGGCGGCGTCCATGGACCGGGTGATTCTGCACTGCGATTTGAACAGCTTTTACGCGTCGGTGGAGCTGCTGTCCTATCCGGAGCTGCGGGCGCTGCCGGTGGCGGTGTGCGGGGACCCGGAGAGCCGCCACGGCATTGTGCTGGCGAAAAATGAGGCTGCGAAAAAATACGGTGTACAGACTGCGGAGACCATATGGCAGGCCAGGAAGAAGTGCCCGGACCTGATTCTCCTGCCGCCCCACCGGGACCGGTACCAAACATTCTCCCGGCTGGCGAACACCATCTACGGCCAGTACACCGACCTGGTGGAACCCTTCGGCATCGACGAAAGCTGGCTGGATATCACGGGCAGTATGCACCTGTTCGGATCGGACCCCGCCGCCGTCGCCGGAGGCATCCGGGAGCGGGTGAAGCGGGAGCTGGGCCTGACGCTGTCGGTGGGTGTCAGCTTCAACAAGGTATTTGCCAAGTTGGGCAGCGACTACCGCAAACCCGACGCCACCACGGTCATCTCCCGGGAGAACTGGAGGGAAATCGTCTGGCCGCTGCCCCTGGGCGCCATGCTCTATGCGGGGCCCGCCGCCCAGCGCGCTCTGGCGAAATACGGCGTGCGCACCATCGGGGATCTGGCGGGGTGCGGCCCCGCCCTGCCGGAACAGCTGCTGGGAAAGCTGGGACGTCAGCTGTGGGAGTATGCCAGCGGTTTGGACGGATCCCCAGTCCGCCCTCAGCACCAGAAGGAGCCGGTGAAAAGCGTAGGCAACAGCACCACCTTTCGGAAGAACCTCACCAGCCGGGCCCAGCTCCGCAGGGGGACCGCGCTGCTGTGCGACAGCGTGGCCGCCCGCCTGCGGGAGCAGGGGCTGTACTGTGGAGCTGTGGCGCTGGGGCTGAAGGACGCGGCCTTCCACACCGTGTCCCGGCAGAGCCGCCTGCCCCACAGCACCCACCTGCGTCGGGAGCTGCTGGAGGCGTCGATGAAGCTCCTCGACGGGCTGTGGAAGCCGCCCACCCCCATCCGGCTCATCAGCGTGACGGCCCTGTCCCTGACAGACCGGCTGGAAACCTATGAGCAGGTGGATCTGCTTGCGCCCCGGAGGCCGGAGGAGGACGGGAAGAAGGAGCGGCTGGAGCTGGCGGTGGACGCCATCCGGAAAAAGTACGGAGGAAGGGCTATCTCCTTCGGCGGGGCCGAGGATGCTCCAGAGCTGCTGCCGGGGGAAGAGGAGTAAAAAAGGAGCGCCCCGCCGGGCGCTCCTTTTTATATGACAGGGGGACGCTACAGAGGGCTCTTTTCCAGCACATATCCGGTCTCCGCTGCGCCGCTCCGGGACGCGGAACCGGCGGCGGGGGCGGGACCCGCCGCGGCCTCCTGCTTCCGCTGCCGGGCGTTGGCCAGCATCAGCTTCAGCCGGTTCTCCTGGTTGACCCTGGTGGCCCCGGCGTCGTAGTCGATGGCGACAATGTTGATATCCGGGTTCTTCTCCTTGATGGGCTTCATCATGCCCTTGCCGCAGATGTGGTTGGGCAGGCAGCCGAAGGGCTGGGTGCA
>JAAWUC010000038.1 GCA_022804995.1 Oscillospiraceae bacterium | reverse complement strand
GGCTTCAGATCCAGCCGGGGGCTGTCGATGTGGGCGGCGGCAATCTGCACGCCCTCCGCCATTCCCTTCTTCCCGATGACCGCCAGCAGCAGCATCTTCCCCCGGTTGTCCAGGTAGATCTTGTCGCCGCTCCGGAGCGCCATGCCCCGCTCATAGGGCCGGAAGCCCCTGGCCTGGGCCAGACGGATGCCCTCCGTCACACACTCCCGCTCGGTTTTGCCGGCATCCAGAAACGCCTTGTAATCCGCGCAGTAGGCGTCCATCGCCTCCCGATCCCGCTTCTCCAGCCGGTCATAGCCGTTTTTCGGCTCCGCCAGGAGCTTTTCCTTCCACTGTTTCGCGTCCATTCTTTGTGCCTCCATCTTTTCAAGTATTATCTCAAAAAAAATTCGAGCTTTTTGAGCAAAAACCATTTCGCCGGCCCCAGAGTTCTCCAGCAGCCAGCCGCAGTGCTCCCGGTAGAAGCTGTCCGGCTTCTGGGCGGCGATACGGGCCCCGGCCCGGACCTCGTCCAGGCCGTCCCGGGCCATGATCCGCCTCAGGCGGACCGCGGGGTCCGCCGTAACGGCCACCGTCGCGTCACACATCCGGCCTATTCCCGATTCTACCAGATTGATCGCGTCTATGGCAAGCCCTTTCCAGGAACATTTTTGAATTTTCTGTCCCACGGCGGCGCACATGGCCGGATTGACGATGCTATTCAGCCTCTCCAGCTCCCGCCGGTCGCGGAACACCCGCTCCGCCAGCCGCTTCCGGTCCAGGCTCCCGTCCGGCAGGAATACCGGACCGAAGGCCGTCTCCAGCGCCTGGCGAAGCCCCTCGTCCTCCCGCAGCCGCTCATAGTAGAGCCGGTCGCAGTCCACAATCTCAAACCCCAGCTCCGCGAGAACCCTCAAGGCCGTGGTCTTTCCCGCGCCGGTGGGGCCGGTGATGCCGATGACCGTCACGCCTCTCCCTCCCCCAGCTCCACCACCTGGAAGCCCGCCGCCTTCTTCAGCCGGTTGGCCACCGCCAGTCCCAGGCCGCCGTCGCCGGGGCACTGGGCGAAGATGGCGGTCACATCCGTGCGGTCGAAGGCCCGCAGCGCGTCGAACACCCGCCGGGCCTGCGCCGCCGCGTCCCCGGAGGCGCCGATGGTTTCCACGGTGCCGCCGGGGAACTGTCCGGCGTACTCGTCAAAGCAGATGACGCCGGTATGGTCCCCCATTTTTTCCCGGATATACCGGGCTGTCCGGTCCCCGGGACCGGTGAGAACCGTCACCGGGGCCCTGGGGGCGTAGTGGCGGTACTTCATGCCGGGGGCTCTGGGCTTCTCCCCGTCGGCCAGGGGGGAAACCACCGCCTTGTCCACGGCGATCTCTCCCAGCACCTCCTCCAGAGCCTCCAGGGGCAGTCCGCCGGGTCGCAGGAGCCGGGGGACGGGGGCGGTCAGGTCGATGATCGTGGACTCCACCCCTACCCCGCATGGCCCGCCGTCTACGATGGCCTCGACGCGCCCGTCCATGTCCTCCAGCATATGCCGGGCGCAGGTGGGGCTGGGCCGGCCGGAGCGGTTGCCGCTGGGGGCTGCCACAGGGCGGTCCAGGGCCCGGAGGATTGCCAGAAACACCGGGTGATTGGGGCACCGGATCCCCACGGTCTCCAGGCCGCAGGCCACCGCGTCAGGCACGATCTCCCGCCGGGGGAGAATCATGGTCAGCGGTCCGGGCCAGAATTTCTCCGCCAGCAGGCAGGCGGCGGGCGGGATATCATGGCAGTACCGCTCCAGCCAGGACACGTCCGGGATATGGAGGATGAGGGGGTTGTCCTGGGGGCGGCCCTTGGCCTCGAAGATCCGGCGCACCGCGTCCGGGTTCAGGCCGTCGGCCCCCAGGCCGTAGACCGTCTCCGTGGGGATGCCCAACAGGCCGCCGTCCCGGAGGACGGCGGCGGCGGTTTCAATGTCGTTTGCTGTCAGAAGCTTGGTTTCCATTTGATTGATCCAATTCCATTTTAATAAAATTGTAGATGCCGCCATTGGTCCGGACCTTCTCCTCTCCAATGATTTGAAAGCCCGCCCGCTTATAGACGGTGACAGCCCGCCGGTTGAAGGAGGCGACGCTCAGCCGGACCGCCGGGGGCGCGAAGCGCTCCTTCCCCATAGTGCTGGCTTTTTCGGAAGCCGCCTGCGGCGAATCCCCCCGCCGCGCCTCCGGCGCGGCCCTCCCCCCTTTAACAAGGGGGGCGAGAGGGCGAATCACCTCAGGGACTGCTGTGCATCCCCGCGCTCCTTCGTCAGGTGAATCAACCCGGGGAACGCTCAATCCCCTTGCCCCCCTTGTTAAAGGGGGGAGGGCCGCCGGGCTTCGCCCGGTGGCGGGGGGATTCTCCCAAGGGCTGCACCGCCCCCATCCGATCCCCCTGTCTATTCCCCTGCCGCCGCCAGCTTCGCGGCCTGGTCCGCCGTCACCAGGGCGTCGATAATGGGGTCCAAGCCGCCGTTGATGACGGAATCAATGTTGAAGTTCTTCACGTCCCCGGTGAGCCGGTGGTCTGTCACCCGGCCCTGGGGGAAGTTGTAGGTCCGAATCCGCTCGCTCCGGTCCCCGGAGCCCACCTGGCTTCTCCGCTGGGCGGCGATGGCGGCGTTCTGCTTCTCCTGCTCCGCCTCGTAGAGCTTGGAGCGGAGGATCTTCATGGCCCGGTCCTTGTTTTTATACTGGCTGCGCTCGTCCTGGCACTCCACCACCACCCCGGTGGGCAGGTGGGTGATGCGGATGGCGCTCTCGGTCTTATTGACGTGCTGCCCGCCCGCGCCAGAGGAGCGGAAGGTGTCGATCTGCAGATCCTTGGGGTCGATGGTGAACTCCACCTCCTCCGCCTCCGGCAGCACGGCCACCGTGGCGGCGCTGGTCTGGATACGGCCCGAGGACTCGGTGACGGGCACCCGCTGGACCCGGTGGGTGCCGCTCTCGAACTTGAGCCGGGACCAGGCCCCCTCGCCCTCCACCATAAATTCGATCTCCTTGATGCCTCCCAGCTCGGTTTCGTTGACGTTGACCACCTCCAACCGCCAGCCCCGGCTCTCCACGTACATGGTATACATCCGAAAGAGGTCTGCGGCAAAGAGCATGGCCTCCTCGCCCCCCACGCCGCCCCGGATCTCCATGACCACGTTCCGGCTGTCGTTGGGGTCCTGGGGCAGGAGCAGGACCTTCAGCTCCTCCTCCAGCCGGGCGATGGTCTCCTTGGCGCTCTCCAGCTCCTCCTGGGCCATCTCCTTCATCTCCGGGTCGCTCAGCAGCTCCTGGGCGTCCCGGAGGTCGCTCTCCGCCCGCCGGTAGGCCCGGAAGGCCTCCACCACCGGGGCCAGCTCCTTCTGCTCCCGGTTGAGCTTCTTGAGCTTTTCCGGGTCCCCGTAGACCGCCGGGTCCTCCAGCTGCCGGGCCAGGGCCTCGTATCGCTCCTCAATAGCCCGCAGTTTTTCTGTCATGGCTCAGTCCTCCTTTCCGTCGCCCCGGATACTGATCAGAAACTCATCCCGCCAGAAGGTGGAGCCCACAGTATTGGGCCGGATGGTCACGGCGCTGACCCGGGGCGTTGGAACGTAGAGGTCCATTTGGTCAAAGACCTCCTCGTAGCGCAGATCGCTGCTCCGGGTGATGACATAGGCCACCTGCCGCAGCTCGCCGCCGTACTCCACCAGAAAGCTCCGCACCGGGGAGCTGCACCGCCCCGCCCACACCGGGGTGCCGATGATCACCAGATCGTAAATGGACAAGGGCAGGTTGGTCTCCAGGGGCTTCACCGCCGGCAGGCGGCGGGCCATGGCCTGGAGCCCGCTGCGCAGCCAGCCCCGCAGTCCGCTCCGGTCGATGCCGTCGTCCAGCTTGAGAATCTCGCATTTCAGCTCCTGGGCAATCTCCTGCATCAGCTTTTCCGTCGTACCGGTCCGGCTGTAGTAGACGCATAAAATATTTGGCATAAAATGCCTCCTTCTTTCAGAACACAAGCTCCGCGGCGGCGGCAAATGCCTCGCGGATATAGTAGTTGACGGTCAGGGGCAGATAGCGGACCGGCATCCGCGCCGCCGCCGGGACCATGTTCCCCGCCATATGCAGGGAGGCCCGGTAGAGGTGGTAGCCGCTGGACACCACCGCGATGGGGCCGGCGGTATCCACTCCCCGCTCCTCTAAGAGCGCCAGGGAAAAGCGGATGTTCTCCTCCGTGTTGTCCGCCTGATCCTCCAGGACAATCCGCTCCTCGGGGAAGCCGCGGGCGGCAAGCCAATCCGCCATGCAGGCCGCCTCGCTCACCGCCTCCCCCGGCCCCTGGGAGCCCGTCACCACCACCGGGACGCCGGGCCATTTTTCCAAGTACGCCAGCGCCGCCTCCAGCCGCACCTGCAGGCTCAGGGACGGCACTGTCCCGTTGACCCCGGCCCCCAGAACGATGACCGCCTGGGGCTCTGTCTCCCAGTCCGTCCGGGACCAGGCGATGACCTGAACCTCCAGAACGGCGAACAGCACCGTTCCCGCCGCCAGCAGGCAGGCCAGCACCCGCCTCGCCCGCCGTGCCCAGCGCTTCCGCCCGCTCCAGCGGCCCAGCAGCGCCCACAGAATCAGCACCCCGGCGGCGCACCACAGCAGAAAGCCGGTGAAGCGCACAGCGGTAAAGACAAACCGGCAGGCGCAGCCCAGCAGAAAGCACAGCCCGGCCAGCAGCCAGCAAATCTTTTCCGCAGTGCGCACTAGCCCTCCGCCTCCTCCGCCAGCTTCTCCCATTTCTCCATCAGCTCCAGCAGCTGGCCGTCCAGCGCCTCCTTCCGGGCGTAGAGCGCGCTGTACTTCTCATAGTCGCAGGCGCTGGCCTCCAATTCGGCCTCCGTCCGCTTGATCTCCTCCTCCAGCTTCACCATCTCCCGCTCGCAGATGGTCAGCTGCTTTTTCGCCGCCTGCTGGGCCTTATTGCCCTTGGGGGCGGGCCTGGGCTTCTCCTCTTTTTTCCCGGCCCGGGACTGAAGCTGGGCCTGGGTTTTCTCCCGCTCTTTGATCTCCTTATACCGCCCGAAGGGCACAGGATAATCCGTAATCACGCCATTTTCCAGCTCCCAAATCCGGGTAGCAAAGCGGTTAATAAAGTACCGGTCGTGGCTGACAAACAGCAGCGTCCCCTCGTAGGCCTCCACCGCCTCCTCAATCCACTCCCGGGAGGCGATATCCAGATGGTTGGTGGGCTCGTCCAGAACCAGAAGATTGATCTCCTCGTCCATGAGCATACACAGCCGCAGCCGGCTCTGCTCCCCGCCGGAGAGGACCGAAACGGTTTTGAACACATCCTCCCCCCGGAAGTTGAACGCCCCCAGCCGGTCCCGGGCCGTCTGCGTACTCATCCCCCGTTTGGCGTAGAGCATGGTGTCTACCAGGTTCCGCCTCGGGTCGTCAAAATGGATGATCTGGGGCAGGTAGGCCGTCCGGACCGTAGGGCCGAACTTCACCCGGCCTCCGTCCGCCTGCTCCTCCCCCAGGAGAATCTTCAAAAGGGTAGATTTGCCGGTGCCGTTGTCCCCGATGAGGGCGATCCGCTCCCCGCCCTCCACCCGCAGGTCCAGGCCCCGGAAGAGCTGCCGGTCCCCGAAGGACTTCTCCAGCTCCTTGATATGCAGCACCTCGTCCCCGGCGAACTCCATCTCCCCGAACCGGCCCGTCAGGGCCCGTGCCTTGGCGGGCTTCTCCGTCTGCCGGATGCGCTCGATCCGCCGCTCCATGGAGAAAGCCCGCTTGTGGAGCTTGTCCGCCCCCATGAAGGCCCAGAGGTGGAGCTTGTCGGCGGCCTCCTGGAGCTGCTTGATCTTGGCCTGCTCCTTCTCGTACTGCTTCATCTTCTCCTGGAAGCGCCGCTCCTTCTCAATGGCGTAGAAGGTGTAGTCCCCGGAGTAGAACTCCGCTTTTCCCTCGTTTACTTCGATGACCCGGCTGATGGTCCGGTCCAGAAAGTACCGGTCGTGGCTGATGGCCACCACCGTGCCCTTGAACCGGCGGACGTACTCCTCCAGCCACTCCACCGCGTGGAGGTCCAGATGGTTCGTCGGTTCGTCCAGCAGGAGGATATCCGTATCCTCCAGGATGAGCCGGCCAAGGTTTACTCTGGTTTTCTCCCCGCCGGAGAGACTGTCGAAAAGCTGGGAGCGCATTTCGGCGGGGATGGACAGGCCGCCCGCCACCTTGCTCACGGCGGTCTGGGTGTCGTAGCCGCCGATGCCCTCGAACTTGGCGGAGAGCTCGCCGTAGCGCCGCAGAGTCTGCTCGCTGCTGTCCCCGTTTGCCATGGCGGCGGCTAATTTCTCCATCTCCTCCGCCAGCTTCTGGTGCCGGGAGAAGGCGGTGTTCAGCACGTCCTCCACCGTGTAGCCCGCCGGGTACACCGGAATCTGGGAGATGAGGCCCAGGCGGCGGTTTTTGGCGATGACCACCTCGCCCTCGTCGGGCTCCAGCTCCCCGGTGAGAATCCGGAAGAGGGTGGACTTGCCCGCGCCGTTGCGGCCCAGCAGGCCCACCCGCTCCCCGGTTTCAATCTGGAAGGTGATGCCGTCCAGGATATTGTTTCCAATTTCAAAGGACTTTTTCAGTCCGCTTACGCTTATCTCGATCATAGTGTGTTCCTATGGGGCCCTCCCCGGGGCCCGTTCTCTAAAATGGGTAGCTTCTCAAAAAATCCGCCATCAGATCGAACCGGCAGAGGAAGTGGGATGCCTTCACCAGCAGGGCGTCCCCGGGGCCGAAGAGGGCCAGCAGATCGTCCCTCGCCCCATCCCGGCTCTCATACCACCGCACGTCCAGGCACCCCGACTCCCTCGCCGCCGGGACCATCCACCGTCCGCTCCGCTCCCCCACGGCCAGCAGGACGTCAATGCCCAGCCGCCCCGCGCATTCGCCCACGGCCCGGTGGCCCGGCTCCTCGGCGCTGCCCAGCTCGGTCATATCCCCCAGCAGGGCAATCCGCTTTCCGCCGGTGTGCCGGGCCAGAATCGCCAGATCCGCCTGGACGGACCTGGGGTTGGCGTTGTAGCTGTCGTTGATCATGATCCGTCCCCCGCGCAGGCGCTCCACCCGCAGACGGTTGTCCGCCGGAGCGTAGGCGGCGGCGCCCCGGACAATTTCCTCCCTCGTCAGGCCCAGCCGCTCCGCCGCGGCCACTGCTATAGCCGCCAGACCGGCCATGTGCCGCCCCGGCACGGGGATGGACAGGGGATAGCGGTCCTTTGCTGTGACAACAGCGCAGTCCACGCCCTCCAGCCCCCTCTCCTCCAGCTCCTCCACCCGGACGCCGCAGTCCCCGGAGAAGCCGCAGAGAACCGTCTCCCGATCCAGGCGCAGGGTGCGCAGCAGCCTGTCGTCTCCCCCCAGCACCGCCAGACCGCCGGGGCGCAGGTTCTCAAAGATCTCTGCCTTGGCCCTGAGGATATCCTCCCGGCTTCCGAAGTGGGAGAGGTGGACGTCGCCCACATTGGTAATGACGGCGATATCCGGACGGACCGCCTCCCCCAGCCAGCGGATCTGGCCGAATTCGTCCATACCAGTCTCAATGACCGCCGCCTGGTGCTCCGGCAGCAGGGACAGGAGGGTCAGGGGCGCGCCGATGTCTCCGTTGAGGTTGCCGGGGGTTTTCAGTGTGTTGTACCGCTGGGACAGGATTCCGGCCAGCAGCTCCTTAAGGGTGGTTTTCCCCATGCTGCCGGTGATCTGGACCACGGGGATGTCAAACTTCCCCCGGTACCAGGAGGCCAGATCCCGCAGGGCCCGCTTGGTATCAGATACCCGGATGTAGGCTCTGTCCGCCCGGACCGTCTCCGGAAGCCGGGCGCAGATCACCGCCGCCGCCCCCTTGTCCAGGGCCATATCGATATAATCATGGCCGTCGAAGTTGCCGCCCTTGAGGGGGACAAAGAGGGCTCCCGGCGGAATGGTCCTGCTGTCGGTGGAAATTTCGGTGATTGTACTGTCGGGACTGCCCAGGAGTTCTCCCCCCGTGGCGGAGGCGATTTGAAGCGCGGTTGTGGGAAGCATAGACGGTCCTTTCTCCGCCGGAGGGGCGGGCTGGCAATTTGATGCGGGCCATATAGTATATCATGGGTTTTCCGGGAAAACAACCTTTTCCGGGCAAATCGCGGTCCTTACAGCCCCTCCAGCTCCTCCAGCCACAGTCTGGCCGCAGCGTCCGAGGGCATCCGCCAGTCCCCCCGGGGGCTGAGGGCCACAGACCCCACCTTGGGCCCGTCGGGCAGGCAGGAGCGCTTGAACTGCTGGGCAAAGAAGCGGCGGTAAAAGCTCCTGAGCCACTTGAGGATAACCTCCCGGCTGTAGGACCGGCCCAGGGCCTGCTCCGCCAGACGCAGCACCTTCCGGGGGCCGAAGCCCCAGCGGATCACGTAGTACAGGAAAAAGTCGTGGAGCTCGTAGGGGCCCACCAGATCCTCCGTTCTCTGGCTGATCTCCCCCTGCACCGCCGGCAGCAGCTCCGGGGAAACCGGCGTGTCCAGAATATCCTCCAGCACGTCCGTCAGCTCCTGGTCCTTGTCCAGGTTGTCCCGGGCCACATAGTCCACCAGATGGCGCACCAGGGTCTTAGGGATGGAGGCGTTGACGCTGTACATGCTCATGTGGTCCCCGTTGTAGGTAGCCCAGCCGAGGGCCAGCTCGCTCAGATCCCCGGTGCCGATGACCAGCCCTCCGGTCTGGTTGGCTACGTCCATGAGCACCTGGGTCCGCTCCCGGGCTTGGGCGTTCTCAAAGGTCACGTCCTGGTCCTCCATGCTGTGGCCGATGTCCCGGAAGTGGCTGCGCACCGTGTCCCCGATGGGGATGGTCTGGAGGGCGGCCCCCATGCGTTCGGCCAGGAGGACGGCGTTGTCCTTGGTCCGCTTGGTGGTGCCGAAGCAGGGCATGGTGATGGCGATAATATCGCTGGCGGGCCGGTGGAGCATCCCCATAGCCAGGGCGGTAATGAGCAGGGCCAGGGTGCTGTCCAGCCCCCCGGAGAGGCCCACAACGGCGGTTTTCGCGCCCGTGTGCTCCAGCCGCTTCTTGAGCCCCAGGGCCGCGATGGTCAGAATCTCCTCGCACCGGCCCGCCCGGTCGGCGGCGTTTTCGGGGATGAAGGGCGTGGGGGAGACATAGCGGGTCAGCTTGGTCTTCACCGTCTCCAATTGGAAATAGCTCCGCCAGATCTCCACAGTCCGGTCCTGTTCGGTGAAGGTGTTCATCCGGCGGCGGTCGTAGACCAGACGGCCCACATCGATCTCGCTGACGGTCAGCCCCGTGGCAAACCGCCGCTCCGCCAGCAGCACCCCGTTTTCCGCAATCATGTTGTGGCCGGTAAAGACCAGATCGGTGGTGGACTCCCCCTCCCCGGCGTCGGCGTAGACGTAGGCGCAGCACAGCCGCCCGGACTGTCCCACCACCAGCTGCCGGCGGTAGGCGGCCTTGCCCACCACCTCGTTGGAGGCGGAGAGATTCAGAATCACCGTGGCCCCCGCACGGGCCAGCGTGGTGGAGGGGGGCTCGGGAGCCCACAGATCCTCACAGATTTCCACCCCTACCACAAGACCCGGCGCCGTCTCGCACTCATGGAGCAGCCGCCCGGTGAGCTCTATCTCCTCGCCGCAGAGCACCAGACTGTCATTTGCCGCCGGGTTGGAGGCAAACCACCGCTGTTCATAGAATTCGCCATAGTTGGGAATGTACGTCTTGGGAACCACGCCCTTGATCTCGCCTCTCTGAATCACCACGGCGCAATTGTAGAGCTTGCTGTTCCACTTGTTCCGCACGGGCATCCCCAGGGCCGTCAGAATATCCAGGTGTTTGGTGGCCTCCAGGATGGTGCGCAGGCCCTCCTCGGCCCCGTTCAGCAGGGTGTCCTGCAAAAACAGGTCCCCGCAGGTGTAGCCGGTGAGGCACAGCTCCGGCAGGGCCAGGATTTTTACCCCCTGCTTGTCCGCCTCCCGGATCATGGTAAAAATCTGCTCGGCGTTGTACCGGCAGTCCGCAACCTTAATCTTGGGCGTCCCCGCCGCCACGCAGACAAAACCGTCTCTCATGCAAAAACATCCTTTCCTGTCAAGAAATTCATCTGCCCCCATTTTACCCCAACGGCGGCGAAAATGCAACACACGCATATTTTTTCTTCCGGCAGACAAACTAACCCCGGCAAACCCCAAAAAGTCAATTTACCAAGGAGGAACCAAATGATGAGCAACTGCATGAATGACGGCTGCACCTGCACCCCCAACCACTCCATCCACTGTTCCGTGAACACCTGCGCCTACCACTGCAAGAACGAGCAGTACTGCGGTCTGGACACCATCCAGGTGGGCACCCACGAGGCCCATCCCACCAAGAGCCAGTGCACCGACTGCCAGAGCTTCAAGCAGATGCAGTAACCCGCGCCGGCCTCAGGGCCGGTACATAGGCGGGAGGAGGGCTGGCGTTTGACCAAAAAAACGAAAAACCGCCTGGCCGGAACGGCGGGCGGCGTGATCAACGGACTCTTCGGCGGCGGAGGCGGCATGGTGCTGCTGCCGCTGCTGACGGGGTGGAGCGGGCTGGAGGCCCGGGCGGCCTTCGCCACCTGTGTGGCGATCATCTTTCCCATGTGCTGTCTGTCTGCGGCGATCTACCTCTTCCAGGTCCGCCCCGCCCTGTCCGAGCTCCTGCCCTACCTGCTGGGGGGCGGGCTGGGGGGCGTTATCGGGGGGATGACCTTTGAGAAAATCCCGGCGCGGTGGCTGAAAATCATCTTCGGGCTGTTTCTGCTCTATGGAGGGGTGAGGTATCTGCTGTGGTGAACTGGATACTGCCGTTTGCCTTCGCTTTGGCCACGGGCGTTCTCTCCGCCTGGGGCGTGGGGGGCGGAACGCTGCTGCTGGTGTGCATGACGCTGTTTCTGGGGGTGGACCACCGAACGGCTCAGGCAGTCAATCTGCTGTTTTTCCTGCCCACCGCCGGGGCCGGGCTGTACTTCCACCGGAAAAACGGGTTTCTGGACAAGGATGTCTGGCGGCAGGCGGCGCTGCCGGGGGCGGCGGCATCTTTGGCGGCGTCACTGCTGGCGGCAGCGGTGGATGTGTCTCTGCTGCGGAAGCCCTTTGGGATCTTTCTGCTGTACAGCGGCGGGTCCATGCTGTGGAGTGCGCGGAAGAAAACGTGAAAGCCCCCGCCGGGATCCGGCAGGGGCGGCTCGCAGTCAGCCGAAGTCGTGGCGGACACCGCCGCCGCTTCCGGCGGCTTCAAAAATACGGATAATCTCCTCAATTTTCTGGTAGCACTCCGGATCGTCCAGGGATTCGTCATGAATGATATCTCTGATTTCCAGGAGGAGGGAATAGCACTTCATCTCCACCAGTTCCTCCGGCAGCAGCTCCATATCGGGAAAGATGACCTCCACTCTTCCACTTTCCATCAGCTTTGCCAACAGGTCTCGGTAAAAATCAGATTTTTCCATAGCAAATCACCTCGTACACTCAGTGAATGTATTATAAGCCAAAAAATATGCTAGTGTCAAGTAAAATATTTTCAGTGAGCGTAAAAGGTATGGCGAGTGTTCGATATAATGGCAACAAAAATGTAACCGGCAAGCGGCTGAAAGCTCTGCGGGACAAACGGGATCTTACTCAGGGAGAGCTTGCCGCGAAAATGCAGACTATGGGCTTTGTGCTGGACCAGCAGGCGATCAGCAACATCGAAAACAACAAGCGCACCGTCACCGATTTCGAACTTGCTGGCTTCTGCAAGGCCCTGCGCTGTTCCGAAAAGGACCTTTTACAGGAGTTTTACGAGGATTTAAACAGCTGACCAGATTCAGCCGGAAAGAATCTCCCCCCCTTTAGCAAGGGGGGATTTTTTGCGGTTCTCCGGGAAAATCACGGCTGTTCCCCCAAATACTCCAAGACGCACTGCACATGAATCGCCGCCGCCAGGGGCAGGGCCTCCGGGTCCGCGGCAAAACGGGGATTGTGGTTGGGACAGGTAAAGCCTTTGGCCTCGTTTCCCACGCCGATATAGTAGTAGCACCCCGGCGCGGCGTCGCTGAAATAGCCGAAGTCGTCGGTGCCCAGGGATGGCTCCGCCAGCTCCAGAACGTTCTCCCGCCCCAGGACCTCCCCCGCCGCCCGGCGGACCAGCTCCGCCATGGCCGGGTCATTGCGGCAGCCGGGGTAGCTCTCGAAAATCTCGATTTCCGCCTCCACATCCATAGCGGCGGCGATGCCGGAGACAATGGCCCGAAAATCATTTTTGACCCGCTCCCGGGCCCCGCCGCCCATGGTGCGGAGAATCCCGGTGAATTTGGCCTCCTCCGGCAGGACGTTCCCGGCGGTGCCGCTGTGGAAGGAGCCCACCGTCACCACCACCGGCTCCGTAGGGGAGGTCCGGCGGCTGGCGATGGTCTGGAGGGCCGTGACCATCTGTGCCCCGGCCACGATGACGTCGGTCCCCAGATGGGGCTTGGCCCCGTGGGTGCCCCGGCCACGGACAGTAACGGCAAAGGGGTTGGAGGCGGCGGCGATAGGGCCGTTTTTGACGGACACCGTCCCTGCGGGGATGCCGCTCTCCACATGGCAGCAGAGCATGGCGTCCACATGGGGATTCTCCATGCAGCCCTCCGCAATCATCCGGGCCGCGCCGCCGTCCCCCTCCTCGTCGGGCTGGAAAAAGAGCTTCACATTCCCCGCCAGCTCCCCCCGCCGCTTTTGCAGCAGCTCCGCCGCCCCCAGGAGGGCCGCAGTGTGGAAGTCGTGGCCGCAGGCGTGCATAACGCCGGGGGTCTGGGAGGCGTAGGGCAGGCCCGTCTCCTCGGTAATGGGCAGCGCGTCGATGTCCGCCCGGAAGCCGATGGTCCTGCCGGGCTTTGCCCCCCGGATGACGGCGGCGGCGCCGGTGTCCGCCAAGGGGACATATTCAACGCCCAGCTCCTCCAGGCGGCGGCGGATAAGGGCGGCGGTCCGCCGCTCCTGCCGGCCCAGCTCCGGGTGGCGGTGCAGGTCGTAAAAAAGCTCCGTAATGCCCGGCGCAATGGCCCGAGCTTCCTCTAATATTGACACGGTTGGTTCCTCCTCACAGTTATACGCCATTATACGCCGGTCAGGTCAAAGTCCGGCGTGTACTCCGCCCTGGCGGAGGTCCGCTCCTGACAGTAGCCGTCGGCGATGCCCAGATTCTCCATGTAGGCCAGGGCCGCCCGGTACTCGCCGCCGGTGATGGCCCGGGCCAGCAGGCCCTCCGCCCCCGGCTGCGGGGTGTACTGGGCCATGAGGGAAAAGAGCACCTGCCCCGGGCGGAAGGTCTCCGCCGCCCAGTCCAGGACCCGCTTCGTGTTCTCCAGCGCCCCCGGCAGCAGCAGGTGCCGGATGAGCACGCCCCTTTTCAGCAGGCCGTCCTCCATCACGTAGTTCCCCGTCTGCCGGACCATCTCCCGGATGGCGGCGGAGGCCGTCTCGAAGTAGTCCGCCGCGCCGCTGTATTTCGCCGCCAGGGCGCTGTCCGCGTATTTCATATCCGGCAGCCAGACCTGGACCTTCCCCTCCAGCCGCCGCAGGGTCTCCACCCGCTCATAGCCCCCGGTGTTCCACACCACCGGCACCGGCAGAGGCTCCTCCAGCGCCTCCAGAATAGTGGGAACGTAGGGAGTGGGGCTCACCAGGTCGATGTTGTGGGCCCCCTGGGCGACAAGCTCCTCAAAAATCTCCCGCAGGCGCCCCGCAGAGACGGCCCTCCCGAACCGTTCCCGGCTGATGGACCCGTTCTGGCAGTAGACACAGCCGAGCACACAGCCGGAGAAAAACACCGTCCCGGCTCCCCGGGCGCCGCTGATGCAGGGCTCCTCCCAATGGTGCAGCCCCGCCCGGGCAATAACCGGCAGGGCAGGCATTCCGCAGAAGCCCTCCCCCTTCTCCTCCGTCCGCAGGGCCCCGCACTGCCGGGGGCACAGGCGGCACACGTACTCAGGCATGGTCCGCCTCCTCCAACACCCGCCGGGCCTCCTCCCGGAACTTCGCGAAGGCCGAGGGCACCGCCAGGGCCTCCAGCCCCGCCGCGTCCACCCAGGTGAGGCCCGGGACCTCCCCCCGGACCGTCAGCAGGTAGCCTGTCATGTGCCACTCCACATGGGTAAAGATGTGCTTGGCCGTCAGCTTCTTTTTCCACTCCAGGGGTGTGAGGCCCCAGGCCTCCACCGGGCCGGCGGCGGCCGGTTCGTCCAGGCTACCGGCCTCGTGGGGAAACTCCCACAGCCCCGCCAGCAGCCCCCGCTTCCCCCGCCGGCGCAGGGCGATTTTTCCTTCCCGGAGCAGCAGATACACTGTCATCTCCTCCACCCGCCGGGGGGCCTTCTTCCTCCGCACCGGCAGCTCCATTTGGATACCCAGCCGGTTGGCCTCACAGAGCTCTGCCAGCGGACAGCGCCCGCACTCTGGCGCGCCGTTGGGCAGGCAGACCGTTGCCCCCAGATCCATCAGCGCCTGGTTGAACTCCCCCGGCCGGTCCGCCGGCACGGCGGACTCCATCAGAGCCTGAACGCTGTTCCGGATCCGGGGCTCCATGATATCCTCCCGGATGTCCGCCACCCGGGCCGCTACCCGCAGGACATTCCCGTCTACCGCCGGCACCGGCTGGCCGAAGGCGATGGACGCCACCGCCCCGGCGGTGTAGGCCCCCACCCCGGGCAGCTTCAGCAGGTTCGTATAGGTTTCCGGAAACCGTCCGCCGAATGTCTCCACAATCATCAGCGCGGCTTTTTGGAGATTCCGGGCCCTGCTGTAGTAGCCCAGGCCCTGCCAGAGCTTCATGAGCTTTTCATCGCTTACATTGGCCAGGGCCTCCACCGTGGGCAGCTCCTCCATCCACGCCCGGTAGTAGGGCAGCACCGCCGCCACCCGGGTTTGCTGGAGCATAATCTCCGACACCCAGACCTTATAGGGGTCCGGCACGCCCCGCCAGGGCAGGTCCCGCTTGTTCTCATCATACCACGCCAGCAGAGGCCCGGTCATGGCACGCAAAAGCTCCTGTTTTGTCATCTCTTTCTCCTATCCGAACCGGGCGGCAAACCCGCACCGGCGGCACAGCTCCTCGCTGGGCTTCCCCTGGGAGAAGCCCTCATAGACAGCCCGGGCCCTGGGCGAGGCCAGGATCTCCTCCAGCTCCTGCTCCAGCAGGTTCCCCAGGGGGACATCCCCCTCGTGGTCCAGGCAGCAGGGCACCACCGTCCCGTCGCAGAGCACCGCCGCCTGGTCCCGCAGGCCCAGGCAGAACCGGGTCCCTGTCTCCGGCGCGTCCAGGTCCGGCCAGTCGAATTTTTCCGCCCGCTCCAGGTACAGCCGCTCCCCCAGCCGCCAGCTCCCCTGGCGGGGCCGGGGCAGCTCCAGGGGGTGGACGCCCAGCTTTTCCCGCAGGAAAGCGTAAATCTCCCCGTTGCGCTCCTCCGCCCCGCCGATGTTCCACAGCCGCAGGGCGCAGATGACCCCCGCTCCGGACAGCGCCAGGGCGCTCTCCCACACCCCGGCGAGGTAATCTCCCAGCTTCTCCAGGCCGTTCCCCTCCGCGCTGTGGAGGGAGACGCTGAGCTTATGGAGGGCCGGGGCGGCCAACAGCAGGTCCGTTTTCTCCTCCAGCAGGGTCCCGTTGGTGGTCAGGCATGCCCGGAAGCCCTCCTCCGCCGCGATTCCCAGCAGCTCCCCCAGCTCCGGGTGGAGCAGGGGCTCTCCCATGACGTGGAAATACAGATAGCTTGTGTGTCCCCGTAGCTTTCCGGCCAGCAGGCGGAGCTCCGCCGGGGACAGAAACCGCGCCTCCCGCCGGGTGCCAGGGCAGAAATCACAGCGGAGGTTGCAGACGTTGGTTATCTCGATGTAGACCCGTTTGAGCATAATTTTCGCTCCCTTTTCGTGGGGTCATTGTACCACGGCCCGGCGGAATTTGCAACCGGAAGCGAGGTCTCTTCGGTCTTCGTGAAAATCCCACAAGACCGGCGGAGTGATTTGAATATATTCTTCAAATACTACATCCAAAGCCAGCCGGCTGAACTTCTGTGATACTATGCTGTTTAGAGGTGGACATCCCGAAATGATAAAGAATGTATTGATAGAGCTTTTCCTTCCGCTCATAGGAACATCATTGGGCGCTGGGTGCGTGTTCTTTTTGAAAACAGGCATGAATCTGTCAATCCAGCGGGCTTTGACGGGCTTTGCGGCAGGGGTGATGGTGGCGGCGTCCATCTGGAGCCTGCTAATCCCCGCTATGGAGCAGACGGCGGACATGGGCCGGTGGGCCTTCCTCCCGGCTGGTGCGGGATTTTGGCTGGGTATCCTGTTTCTGCTGGTTCTGGACAAAACGATTCCCCATCTGCACCAGAGCGGCAATCAGCCGGAAGGCCCTCATACCCGGCTGAGGCGGACCACTATGCTGGTGCTGGCCGTTGCCCTCCACAACATCCCGGAAGGCATGGCGGTGGGTGTGGTGCTGGCGGGCTGGATGGCCGGAAATGAAGCGATCACCGCGTCCGCGACGCTGGCCCTGTCCACTGGCATCGCCCTTCAGAACTTCCCGGAGGGCGCTGTCATCTCCATGCCCCTTCGGGGGGAGGGCATGAGAAAAGGCCGGGCGTTTTGGTATGGGGTTCTGTCCGGCGCGGCGGAGCCGGTAGCCGCTGTGCTGACCATCTGGGCAGCGGGGCTGATTCTCCCCGCCCTGCCCTACCTTCTCAGCTTTGCGGCAGGGGCTATGATCTACGTGGTAGTGGAAGAGCTGCTCCCGGAGGCCTCCGCCGGGAAACACTCCAACCTGGGGACGCTGTTCTTCACAGCGGGATTTACGATTATGCTCGCGTTGGACGCAGCTCTGGGCTGAACATCCGATTTCTGTCTTGCGCTTTTTCCCGTTTTCGGGTAAAATAGAGAAAAACCAGGCCGCTCCTGCGGCGGAAAGGATTTTTCCATGGCAACCACATTTATTGATAAGGCCCGCGTCTCTGTCAAAGCCGGGACGGGCGGGAACGGCTGCGTCTCCTTCCACCGGGAGAAGTATATCGCGGCGGGGGGCCCCGACGGCGGCGACGGCGGCAAGGGCGGCGACATTGTTCTCCAGGTGGACGACAACCTCTCCACCCTCATGGACTTCCGCTACAAGCGCAAGTACGTGGCCGAGAACGGCGTGGACGGGATGGGCCAGCGCAAGAGCGGCCGGGACGGCAAGTCCCTGGTCATCAAGGTCCCCCGGGGGACCCTGGTGCGGGATCTGGAGACCAACGAGATCATCAAGGACATGAGCGGCGACGAGCCTTATATCCTCTGCAAGGGCGGCAAAGGCGGCTGGGGCAACACCCACTTTGCCACCCCCACCCGGCAGGCTCCCCGGTTCGCCAAGAGCGGCCTGCCCGGGGAGGCCTTTGAGGTGACATTGGAGCTGAAGCTCCTGGCGGACGTGGGGCTTATCGGCTTCCCCAATGTGGGGAAGTCCACCCTGCTCAGCGTAGTCAGCCGGGCCAACCCCAAGATTGCCAACTACCACTTCACCACCCTCTACCCCAACCTGGGCGTAGTCTACGTGGAGGACGGGGTCAGCTTCGTTATGGCGGATATTCCCGGCATCATTGAGGGGGCCAGCGAGGGCGCGGGGCTGGGCCACGACTTCCTGCGGCATATCGACCGGTGCCGGCTTCTGGTCCATGTGGTGGACGTGTCCGGCAGCGAGGGGCGGGACCCTGTGGCGGACTTCGACGCCATCAATCTGGAGCTCCGGCAGTACAGCCCGGAGCTGGCCCGGCGGCCTCAGATTGTCGCCGCCAACAAGACGGACATCATGGCCGATGACAGCCTGCTCGCCGCCTTGAAGGAGCATGTGGAGAAGCTGGGCTATCCCCTCTTCACCATCTCCGCTGCCGCCCACCAGGGCACCCGGGAGCTGGTCTACGCCGTGGCCAATAAGCTCAAAGAGCTGCCGCCGGTGGCGGTGTATGAGCCGGAGTATGTGAAGCGCCCCCCCAAGGTGGACACCTCCGCCCCCCTGGAGATCACGGTGGACGAGGGGGTCTATTTGGTGGAGGGCCCCTGGCTGGAGCGGCTGATTGCCAACACCAACTTCGGCGACTACGAGAGCCGCAACTGGTTCGAGCGGATGCTCCGGGACAGCGGGCTCTACGACCGGCTGGAGGCTATGGGCATCCAGGACGGAGATCTGGTATCCCTGTACGATCTGGAGTTTGAGTACCAGCGGTAAACGCCCGCCCGTCGGAAACTTTCGGGTTGCGCTCCCGCCCGAAATGTGCTACTATCCTATTATCACAAGCCATTGACTTAAAAGGGAGGCCACACCATGTTTGACACCTTTTTCGCGAAATTCATCCTTCCGGAGGACCTCCGGGAGGCGCTGGGCAAGTGCCGCTCCATTGCCTACATTGAGACCCAGGACGAGCTGGACGAGCTGGTCTTCGGCCCCACCCACACATCCCAGTACGATGTAGTCTACAACATCGTCGGCAAGGGCACAGTGAAGGAGGCGGAGGTCATCCGCTGCAAGAACGGCGCGCTGGTCAACTTTATGGAGGACTACATGCGCCGCCGGGACCCCAACTCCATGGTTATCAGCGACGGCAAGCCCACCGACAAGCCTCGGTTCAAGGAGCGCTTCGGCTACGACTTCTCCTCCCTGCGGCAGGAGACGCTGGACTGGTTCTCCACCCAGCGGGTCATCATGCTCCCCTTCAAGGCCGGCGACCCGGACAACGGCTATGACAGCCTGATGATCTGTCCCGCCAACGCCGCCTTCTTCGCACTGGCCCTGGCCAACATGCAGGGCTTTGTCTCCATCGCCGACATCCCCGACGGCTATACCCCCCGGGCCATCATCTATGTGGCCCCGCCCTTCCGCCACACCCACTTCGACGGCAAGCAGGTGGTGGTCCACAACCGCGGAGACAATCTCCACGAGGTGTTCGCCTACAACCTCTACCCCGGTCCCTCCGCCAAGAAGGGCGTCTACTCCGTGCTCCTGGACATCGGCGAGCAGGAGGGCTGGGTCTGCTGCCACGCCAGCGCGGCTCTGGTGGAGACCCCCTATGAAAACGAGATCGTCTTTATGCACGAGGGCGCGTCCGGCGGCGGCAAGAGCGAGATGCTGGAGGACTTCCAGCGGGAGGACGATCACCGGCTCCTCCTGGGACGGCACATCACCACCGGTGAGGAATACTACCTGAACCTCCGGGAGTCCTGCACCATCTACCCCATCTGCGACGACATGGCCATCGCCCACAAGGCATATCAGGACCCGGAGGCCGGGAAGCTGATGATCGTGGACGCCGAGGACGGCTGGTTCCTGCGCATGGACAGCCTCCACGCCTACGGCAACAACCCCCTCTATGAGAAGGTTTCTATCCATCCGTCCCGTCCCCTGCTGTTTTTCAACATGGATGGCGTTCCCGGGGCCACCTGCCTTATCTGGGAGCACGTAAAGGACTCCAACGGCCAGCCCTGCCCCAACCCCCGGGTTGTCATCCCCAGAGACATGATTGAGAACATCACCCCCCGGGAGCCCCAGGAGGTTTCCGTCCGCTCCTTCGGCGTGCGGATGCCCCCCTCCAGCGCCGCCGAGCCCAACTACGGCATTATGGGAATGCTCCACATCATCCCGCCGGCCCTGGCCTGGCTGTGGCGTCTGGTGGCCCCCCGGGGCTTCAAGAACCCCAGCATTGTGGACGGCGGCGGCATGAAGAGCGAGGGCGTGGGCTCCTACTGGCCCTTCGCCACCGGTCAGAAGGTCACCCAGGCCAATCTGCTGCTCGAGCAGATCCTCGCCTGCCCCAACACCCTCAACGTCCTCATCCCCAACCAGCATATCGGCTCCTACAGCGTGGGCTTCATGAGCGAGTGG
>JAAWUC010000037.1 GCA_022804995.1 Oscillospiraceae bacterium | reverse complement strand
GCTGCCGATTGCGAAAGACGCAGGAATGAAAGAGCTGCATTTGTCTGTTGAACGTGATAATGAAGCCTCTATCAAAACAATCCTGCGAAATGGCGGAAAATACGAATAGAGCTTTGCGTTTGAGAGTAAACAAGTGGATATATGCAAGATTGTTCTAACTTCTAAGCGAGGAACACTATGAATAAAAGAAAAAGAGTTCTGAAAATTATTTTTATTGGAATCTTTGCAGTGCCGGTGTTGCTGCTCACGGTATATATCAATCACCAGCTCCGGTTAAATGCAGAAGCAGAATTGCGTTTGCCCTTGGGGCAGATGGTTGAAGTTGGTGGACACAATATGAGCATCTATGTGGAAGGGACCGGCGAAACAACGCTGGTTTTCATGTCAGGTGGGGGAACCTGCTCTCCCATATTGGATTTCAAGTCTCTCTATTCTCTTTTAAGTGACAAATATCAGATTGCGGTTGTAGAGAAATTTGGATATGGGTTCAGCGATGTTGTCGATAAGGACAGAGACATTGATTCCATACTGGAGGATACCAGAACCGCTCTGGCCGCCGCAGGGTTAAATGCGCCCTACGTCCTTTGTCCCCATTCCATGTCAGGTCTTGAGGCCCTCTATTGGGCTCAGAAATATCCAGACGAGGTATCCGCAATTATCGGGCTTGATATGGCGGTGCCGGAGTATTATGATACCATGAACATCAATATACCGCTGATGCGTGCGGCAGGCTGGGCGGCTCATATAGGCATCACCCGCTTGATCCCTGGCATCTCGGACAGTGACGCCATCCAGCACGGTACATTGTCAGAGACTGAAAAAGAGATTTACAGAGCCGTTTTTTTCAGCCGAACCGCGGCTGTGACCATGCTGAACGAAATGGAGCGGGTGAAGGAAAATGCTGAAAAAGTGGACAGTATGGAGGTTCCGCAGCTTCCGATGCTCCTGTTTCTTTCAGACGGCTCCGGCGGAACAGGCTTTGATAAAGAGACATGGAGAAAAATTCCGATCCAATACCTTTCACAAGTTGAAGGCGGGGAATATATCGAATTAGACTGCCCCCATTATGTTCACGATTATGAGTACAAAGCAATCAGTGAACGGATCATTGTGTTCCTGTTGGCACGATAAATCTATTTTTCCAAAGGGCAATTGAAACAGACAAAACGGCGATTGGAGAAAATGTGTTCCATAAAGCTGTTGGAATTATCATACTGGCGTTAGCATTGAAAAAGGCCAATCTTTCACGGAACGATATTGGGTTTCAAAGGACCGGCTTTGTAACCGGAATTATGGGGATCAAATGGGGACTTCTCTACCGCATGACAGGGAACCTATGGGTTGGACTTGGCGACCATCTGTTCAATAATACCGCTGCCACAAATATGCTGCATGTCGTCTCTCCAACGGGCGCGGACGAATTGCAGATCGTCCGGATCATGGCCGCACAGCGCCCGGTTTTCTGCTATGATGCGGGTATATCAAGGAGCACGGAACGATTCTGTTCTCCTCCCACATCCTGGAGAGCATCACCCTGACCTCTGACCGGGTATTGGTGCTGGAAGACGGGCAGATCCGCCGGAGTTTTGAAGTCACCGCCAAAAAGCTGTTTGGTATGAAATATGAGCGGCTTATTCGGGCGCTCTTTCTGGAGCTGGTGGTCTTCTGGGGCCTGCGCATCGCCGGCTCCCAGGTAGAGATCGCCCTCTCCATCCTGTACCTGATGGCCGGCGCCCTTTCGAATAAAGCACCAAGTTGTCCCGGTAGAATTACCGGCAAGCCTAGACAAATTGCTCATTGTTTACAAGGAGCATTGCTCCGAAAAGGGAAATTGCGCAGCTACTATCCAGCGGATTGATGCACAGGTGCGATATGACGCAATCAACGGCGTCACCACTATTGGAAAACGCAATTACGCAATGCTCTTAATGGCAACAAGGCTTGGTATTCGCCCCTGCGATATTGTGTCGCTGGCATTTTCTGAATTGGATTTTCAAAAGGAAGCCGTACGGATCGTGCAGGAAAAGACAGATACACCGATGGAATTGCCTATGCTTCCGAATTAAATAATCCGAGTTTGAATCGTTTAGGGTGCTGTGTCTACAGGTACTTGCGCTTCTAACCCGGATTATTCTGCTGCTCGGATTATGCGGATTTTGCGTTGTCTCCAGGAAGGAGGGGCGGCAAAGTGTCCAGGTGGCGGACCTCTCCGAATTTTGGAGCAGTCAAAGGGAAATCAAGCTGCCGGCCTGCCCCGGCCACGAGAAGCTGATTCTCCAGCTTGCGGAGAGCCGATCCTGGGTGGATTTCTCTCAGGGGCTGGACATTTGGCTCATCACCCCGGAGAACATAGACCTTTTGAACCGGGTGCGCACAAAAATAGTCCATGTATTTCCGCCGCTTTCTGGATCTGGCCAGCATTCGCGACGCCAGATACACCCCCCAATACCAGAGGCTGTATTCCAAACGCAAAGAAACCGTTGAGCGGGTCTTTGCTGGCGCCAAAAAAAGCGCGGTATGCGCTATACGCTTTACATTCGACAGGCTGAGAGGGAGACGCTTTGCGTCTCCCTCTCTTTTCCGCATATGAACCGTCAGGGCTGAATGACAATCTTCCGGGCCTTTTTGTCCATGATAAGCTGAAGGCCCTTCCCGTACTCCTCCAGGGGCAGCTCATGGGAGATAAGCTCCTTGACCTGCACCGCGCCGCTCTCCAGGTACTCCAGCGCCCGGCCGAAGCAGTGGGTCTGGGCAAAGGAGCCCAGGATGGTGTACTCCTGGCTGAAAATCTCGTAGGGGCTCACGGGCACCTTGGCGTCGGCGGCACAGACGCCGTAGGAGACAATCTTGCTGCCCATGTGGACGAAGTTGAAGCACCCGGCAAAGACGGAGGCCGCGCCGGTGGCGTCGATGACGATATCAAAGCCCTTGGGCTGGAGGGCCTTGATGGCCTCGGTGTGCTTGGAGGGATCCGCCTTGTCCATCACCACCAGGTCGGTGAAGCCGTACTTGCGCAGGATGTCCAGCTTCTCCGGGTGGGGGTCGGCAATGACCATCCTGCCGCCGCCGGCCCGGCGGAGCAGCTGGGCCAGGATGATGCCGGTGGGACCCGCGCCGAACATGAGGATGGAGTCGCCGAACCTGGGGGCGATGCGGTCCACGCCGTGGACGACGCAGGCGGTGGGCTCGGTGAAGGTGGCCTCCTCAAAGGACAGCTTGTCGCTGATGGCAAAGACCTTGTCGTGGTTGATGAGCACGTACTCCGCGAAGCCGCCGGGCATATTGCAGCCGTGGGAGTTGAAGTTCTCACAGTAGAGGGGCATATCCTTCCGGCAGGCCTCGCAGTAGCCGCACAGCTCCGTGTTGTCGGCGGTGACCCGGTCGCCGGGCTTCCACTCCGTCACCTCGCTGCCCACGCTGTCGATGACCCCGGCAAACTCGTGGCCGTTGACCAGGGGGAACTTGGCCAGGAAGCTTCCGTCATGGATGGTCAGATCGGTCTTGCAGATACCGCAGGCTTTCACCCGGATGACCACCTGATGGGGACCGGGCGCCGGCTTCTCCAGCTCCACCACGGAGAATTCACGGGCAGCGGTGTACTGAATCGCTTTCATCTTGAATACCTCCTGTTTTATATTTTTCAAAAATTACTTCTTTTTCTCCATCCCCAGCGCATTCGCCAGCATAATACCGTCATAGACCATTTGGGGATTGACGGTGAAGGGCTCCACGTCCCAGTAGGAGTGCATGGACGCCTCGGCCACCTTCATGATGTCCTCACCGGTGGCGTCGGGGATATCCAGGTCCGCGAAGGTGGTGGGCAGGCCTACCTGATTGTAGAAGTCGTAGAGCTCATCGATCTCCTCCGCCGGCGCACCCTCCACGATCAGCTGCACCAGCACGCCGAAGGCTACTACCTCTCCGTGGAGCAGCTTGGCGCAGGGGGGCAGAACCGTGATGCCCTCGGCAATGGAATGGGCCCCGGCGCAGGAGGTGTTCTGTACGCCCAGGCCGGAGAGGAGGGTGTTGGCCTCGATAACATCCTCCACGTCCTTGGTACACAGGCCCAGCTCCGCGGCCTTTTTGGCGTTGACGCCCTTGCTGAGAATCGTCTCATGGCAGGCCTTGGACACGGCCAGGCCGGCAATGGTCTGCCGATACCCGCCGTTGACATAGTTGGGGGAGGAGGACTGGAGGTTGGCCCGGCACTCCGGGTAGGTGGACAGGGCGTCGCCCATGCCGGCCACCAGGAAGCGGATAGGGGCCTTTGCCAGAATCTCGGTGTCCAGCAGCACCAGATCCGGGTTCTTCTTGTAATGCCGCGCACCGATGTGCTCCCCCTGGGGAGTGTAGATGACGGACAGGCCCATGGCCGGCGCGTCGGTGGAGGCGGTGGTGGGGACGATGACCGTAACGGCCCCGCAGTTGTCGGCCACGGCCTTGGCGGTATCCATGGTCTTGCCGCCGCCGATGCCCACCACCACCTCGGGAGCCAGCTCCTTAGCCAGCCCCGTACAGCGGAGGATCTCGTCCTCGGTGCACTGTCCGCCGAACTGCTCGCACTGGATCCGGCTGCCGCTGCCGGCATAGAGGGCCTCAAACTTGGCCTTCATATCCTGATAGAAAAAGACGTCGATGAGGAAAAAGACCTTTTTGCCGTAGATCTCGGTGTGCTCCCGGATGTGGTCGAGCTCATAGCGGCCCTGGATATAGCGGCTGGGGGAGCCGTAGGCGCGGGTGGAACGCTCTAACATAGACATGATAAAAACCTCCTCAAAATGATAATGGCTTCGTTACCGGGCGGAACGCTCGGATAAGCAGGGCAGATAAGGGCGAAGCTAAAGTTCTTTTTGGTTACTTTTTCTTTCAAGAAAAAGTAACCCACTTGGGGTTGTCCAGCAGGACGGGCTTTCCGTCCCGCTCCACCACGATTTTCCGGTACCCCTTCTCCTCAATGGTGCCGTAGTCGTGGCCCGCGTCGCCGCGGTAGACGAAGAACATCACCAGGGGCTCAGAGCCGGTGTTGACGCTGCGGTGGGCCCAGCGTCCGGGGACGTAGAGGGCGTCGCCGGGCTTCATCTCCTTCCAGTCCACCTCCCCCTCCGGAGTCTCCATGAGCATCCCGCCCTGGCCGGAGAGGCAGTAGTAGACCTCGGAGGTGTCCAGAATAGTGTGGAAATGGCCCTTGGTCATGTAGTACTCGTCCCCCACCTTGCCGGGGTAGAGCTTTGTGGTGCCGAATTGGAGCACGCCGGACTCCTCCGGCAGGTCCAGACCGTAGAACTCGTAGAGCAGGGGGTTCTCCCCCGCCGCCAGGGCCTGGGCGGCCTCGTAGTCGGCGAACTGCGCGGCCATATTCGAGACATGGCGGAGGGTGGGCTTCACCTTTCCGCTCTCGCAGAGGCCGGTGAGCAGGTTAAAATCCAATACAAAGGGCTTGACGTCTGCCATAAATACCTCCTGGGCGCGTCCGCGCCGGTATCTGTATTATTTGATAATCTGTCCCCGGGTCCGGCGGTCCACAGTCAGGGCGATAGCGGCCAGCACAAAGATGCCGAACACCACGTTCTGCCAGTAGGCGTCCACGCCGATGAAATTCATGCCGTTCTCAATGATGGCCACGGTGAACACGCCCAGAATAGTGCCCAGCTCGCTGCCCTTGCCGCCAGCCAGACTGGTGCCGCCCAGGGCGCAGGCCGCGACGATCTTCAGGGTGAAGGGATCGCCGATGGTGGGGGCGCTGGAGCGCAGGTTCGCCGCCAGAAACACCCCGGCCAGAGCCGCCAGCACGCCATTGAGGGCAAAGACGGTGATCTTGGTCCGGTCCACATGGATGCCGGCCACCCGGGCCGCCCGCTCGTTGCCACCGATGGCGAAAACAGCCTTGCCGAAGGCGGTGAAGCGGGTAAGCAGATAGACCAGGATGATGATGATCAGCGCCAGCACCAGGGGCAGACCCACCACGCCGAAGGAGACCTTGTACCACTCGGTGGCGGGCCAGAGGGCCTTTTTCATGGACTCCGGCCCCTGGGTGATGAGCAGGGCGGCGGACTGCCATACGCTCATGAAGCCCAGGGAGGCGATGAAGGAGGGAACCTTCAGCTTCACGTGGATGAAGCCCAGGGTCAGGCCGGAGCACAGTCCAAAGGCCAGGGACACCGCCAGAGCCGTCAGGCCGGCCAGCATTGGATTGCCGAAGCCCTCCCCGTAAGCCAGCATAAAGTGGACGAAGGCCACGTTGGACACGGAGCACACCGCCCCCATGGACAGGTCGATGGAGCCGAAGAGCAGCACCATGGTCATCCCCGAGGCCATAATCATCAGCGGCGCGGTGTCCCGCAGCAGGTTTTTCAGGTTAATCTCCCCCAGGAAGTTCTCCTGGGTCAGGGACAGTGCCAGCAGCAGAATGACGATGGCGGAGAAGCTGAAATACTCCATAATGTTGTCGAGAACCGCTTTCTTTCCCGGCAGCGCTTTTTTCTTCGTTGTCATGCCTCTACCTCCTTACATCATCAGGCTGACCACGTCAACCTGGGAGGGCTTCCCGCCGGCCGGCGCGTCGAATTCGCCTGTGACCAGGCCGTCCTTCATCATCAGCAGCCGGGAGCACAGCCCCAGATACTCGTCCACCGTGTCGCCCAGGAGAATGACCGCCTTGCCCTCCTCCGTCATATCGCGGATGAAAGCATAGATCTCCTCCTTGGCTCCCACGTCCACGCCCCGGGTGGGGTGGTTGAGGATCAGAATCTCCGCTCCGCTGGCCAGGGCCCTGGAGAAGACCACCTTCTGCTGGTTGCCGCCGGAGAGCTGGAGCAGCAGCTCCTGGGGGCCGCTGGTCTTGATGCGCAGCTTTTTGATCCACTCCTCCGCCTGCCGGCGCACCGCCCTGGCGGAGACCACGGGGCCCTTGGACAGGGCGTGGGCGTTGGACAGGGCAATGTTCTCCTCCACGGAGAGGTTGGAGACGATGCCCTCAAAGAGCCGCTCCTTGGGGATCATCAGCACGCCCTTGTCCAGGGCCTGCTGGGGGGAGGCAAACTTCATCCTCTCGCCCCGGATGACCACCTCGCCGAAGGAGGGCCGCTCGTCGCCGCAGATGACCTCGCAGACCTCCTCGATGCCGGAGCCCACCACGCCGCACAGCCCCAGCACCTCGCCCCGGTGGAGCTGGAAGTTCACGTGCTTGAATACGCCGTGGACGCCCAGGTCCTTCACCTCCAGCAGCACCTCCTCCGAGGGGACGGTCTGCCGGTCCAGGTGGTAGTACTCGGTGGTGGTGCCCTTGCCCACCATCATCTCGTAGAGCTTGGCCTCGGTGGCGTCTTTGGTGTCCAGGTCCCCCACGCTGGTGCCGTCCTTGTAGACGTAGATCCGGTCGGTGATATGTAAGATCTCGTCCAGGTGGTGGGAGACAAAGATCACCGAGTGGCCCTGGTCCGCGATCTTCCGCATCTGCTTGTACAGGTTCTCCACCTCCGCCTCGTTGAGCACCGAGGTGGGCTCGTCCAGCAGGATCAGACAGTGTTCCGCGCCAGAGCGCTTGGTCACGTCCATGACCTTGGCGATCTCCACCATCTGCCGGGTGGCGAAGTTGAGGTTGCTGACCTTGGTGGTGGGGTTGATGTCGGTGATATCCACGGCGGCCAGGACCTCCTGGGCGGCCTTGTTCATCCTGCTCCAGCTGATGATGCCGTGGGACTTGAATAAATTCTCGTGGCCGAAGAAGATATTCTGGGCCACGTTCAGATTCACGATCAGAGACTGCTCCTGGAAGACCATGCCGATGCCCGCCTTGTTGGCGTCCATGGGGGTCTTGGGCGCGTAGGGCTGGCCGTGGAGCGTCATGGTTCCGTCGGTCTGGGGCTGGGCCCCGATAATGATTTTCAGCAGCGTGGATTTGCCCGCGCCGTTCTCCCCCACCAGGCCCACGATCTCCCCGGGGGCCACGTCCAGGCCCACGCCCTTGAGAGCCTGGGTGCCCGCAAAGGACTTGGTGATGCCGCTGGCGCTGAAGAGCAGGGTCCGGGCGGTATCCCGCGGGGTGGTCTGTTCTTGTTTCGTCATTGCTTCTCCTCCCCCTTACTTGCTGATGACCTTGGCCCCTCGGGCCACGGTCAGGATGACGGAGACCAGGATGATAACGCCCTGGATGCCCGTACGGATATTGGGGTTGACGCCCAGCACCAGCAGGCCGTTGTCCAGCACGGTCATAATGAGCACGCCCACAATGGTGTTGGTAACGCCGCCCTTGCCGCCGGCCAGGCTGGTGCCGCCGACGACCACAGCGGCCTGGGCGGGGAACATCTTGCCCGCGCCGATGGCGATCTGGCCCTGGCCCAGGCGGATGGCCCCGATGACGCCGGCCACGCCGAAGAGGAAGCCGGCCAAGGTGAACACGCCGACCTTCACCTTCTCCACGCTCACGCCCACGGACCGGGGGATGCTCTCGTTGGTGCCCACGGCGTAGATATGGCGGCCGAAGGCTGTGCGCTCCTGGATGAAGTAGCACAGGGCGAACATGGCGATAGCCACCCAGGTGATGAAGGGAATGCCCAGGAAGGAGGCGGTGGGCAGGGACTTAATGAAGGGGTCCTGGATGGTGGGCGGGTGGCCCTGGTAGGACACCATGCCGATGCCCTTGCAGATGTACATGAAGGCGAAGGAGGCCATAAAGGAGGGGATTTTCAGGTACACATGGCACAGGCCGACAGCCAGGCCGCAGAGCATACTGGCCCCCACGGCGATGACCGCCCCCATCAGGCCCAGATCGGTGCCGAACTCGCTGTTGAGCACCAGGCAGGCGAAGAGGGAGCCGGCCATGCCCACCGTGCCGTCAATCGACAGATCGATGCTCCCCAGCATGATCACGAAGGTCAGCCCTAGCGCCACCACCAGGGGCAGCGCCATCTGGTTGAGGATGTTCAGCAGGTTTCCCCCGCTGATAAAGCTGATGCCGCAGGTGGCGGTGAACACGGCCACCAGGACAACGAGCACAAAGATGGGGGCCAGCTTCATCAGCCTGTCGTTTCTGTTTTCGCTGCGGACTTTTTCGGCGAACTCCTCGGTAATGCTCGCCGCAGGGTTCAATCTTATCATAAGCGTCTCTCCAATCTCACTCTGGCTGGGTCCCGGACGTTGTACTCCGCTGAGAGAAAGCCGGGGACTGGGACATCCATCCCAGCCCCCATGTCTTTTGTGTATACAGGTTATGCGCTCTGCCCGGCGGTATCCTTTAGTCCGCCTTGCACCAATAGATCTGGCTGAAGTCAAACTCGGGGGTGCTGGTCAGATAGTTGTCGGCAGTCTCGGGGTCCGCGATGAGCAGGGCAGGGGTGGCGAACTCCCGGTACTCGGCGGGCAGGGCCTCCACGTCGATGAGGCCGGCCCAGGCGGCGTAGCAGATAGCCAGGGTGTAGCCGCCCTGGAGGTAGCCGTTGGAGGAGACGGTGGCGGTGGCGTAGCCGTCACGGACGGCCTCGACGATATCGGTGTTGGCGTCGATGCCCACCACGCCGACCTTACCCTTCAGGCCGGCGGCGTCCAGGGCCTGGAGAGCGCCGGTGGCCATGTTGTCGTTGGCGCACCACACGCCGCCCACGTCGGGCGTCTGGGTCAGCCAGGTCTCCACCAGGGCCAGGGCCTCGTCGGTGTTCCAGTTGGCGGTGTCGTCAGCGGCGACCTCGATGTCGGGATACTCCTCCAGCGCCTTCTGGAGGCCGGCATAGCGGTCATTGGCGGCGGTGTTGCCCAGCAGGCCCTGGCAGACAAAGATCTTGCCCTTGCCGCCCATAGAGTCAAAGAGGGCCTTGGCGATGTTGTAGCCGTTGATGACGTTGTCGGGGGAGGTATGGATCACCCAGTTGGGGTTCAGATCGGAGGGGCCCACGTCGGCAGGCTTGTTCCAGGCAGTGCCCAGATAGCCGCCGGACTCCGCCATGGCCTCCGCCAGGGAGTAGGCGATGGCGTCCTCGTTGGGGTCGGAGTAGGCAATGGCGTTGCCGTTGGCCTTGGCGGAGAACTGACGCATGTTGTCTACTTCCTTGGCGCTGTCGCCCTGGGAATCCAGAACCTGCATCTCATACTTCTGGCCGATGCTGTCCAGATACTTGGCGAACAGGTGCATACCGTCGTTGATCGTGGCGATGTAAGGGTTCTCCAGACCGCGGATGGAGACGGCCAGATACAGGGTGGTGTCCAGCTTCTCCTGGGGGATCTGGGCGGGGTCAATGGTGAAGGTCTTGTAGTCGATGTCGGCGGGGGCGGGATCAGCGGGAGCGGGGTCGGCGGGCTGCTGAGTGTCGCCGGCGGGCTCGTTGGTCTGCTGATCACCGGCGGGCTGCTGGGTATCGCCGGGGGTGTTGTCCTTGCCGCCGCAGCCGGCCAGCAGGGCGCCAACCATCGTCAGGGCGAGGAGCAGTGCAATGAGTCTTTTCTTCATTTCTTTTTCCTCCTTAAAATATCGTCGCGATTCTCGTGATTCTCTACAAAAACAGCCTCCAGGGCCGGTTTTGTCCGCGGGGGGCGGTCCTCCGGTTTGGGGAACGCCATTGCCGTAATAATGCTATGTAGTAACATTCAACCTAACCATAGTATAGCGCATATGGAGAAAATGTCAAGACATTTCCTGGGCCTTCTCCCCAGATTGGTCTATTCTATACAATTATTGGACATCTAAATTGTGCAACCCGCTTAATCAGATCGGCAGATACCGCCACCGCAGACCATACATATGCAGCAATTTTGGAGAAATTCCACCGCCGGAGCTGTCGGAAAAAAACCGGCGCGGCTACCGCTTTTGCAGTTGATTTCTCTGAAAGAATGTGGTAAAGTAAAAATAGAAGGGAACAAGCAGGCGGCTGTCCTGGTTTGATTTTTCCCCCGCTATGTCGTAACATTCCTATATAACAACCTAATTGCAAATTGAGGAGGACGTAGGACTATGAAAACATTGGTAGTGGCAAAGGACGGCAAGCTCTCCATCCAGGAGGTCAACAAGCCCCGCTATAACGAGTACCAGGCCCTGGTGAAGACCATCGCCTGCGGGATGTGCGGCACGGACATCAAGCTCCTCCACCGCACCTTCAAGGGCTTCCCCGAGTCCATTTACCCCATCATGCTGGGCCACGAGGGCGTAGGCGAGGTGGTGGAGGTGGGGGCGAAGGTCACCTCCTTCAAAATCGGCGACAAGGTGCTGCTGCCCTTTGTGGATCCCGACCCGGAGAACCTCCCCGGCCTGGGCTCCGGCTGGGGCGCGCTGAGCGAGTACGCCGTGGTCTGCGACCCCGCCGGCCCCGACGCCCCGGACTGCGCCTTCGCCCAGACGGTGCTGGACGATGATCTGGATCCGGTGGACGCCGTGATGATTGTCACCTTCCGGGAGGTGCTCTCCAGCATCCGCTACTTCGGCATCCAGCCGGAGAGCAGCGTGGTGGTCTTTGGCTGCGGCCCCGTGGGGCTGACCTACATCAAGTTCATGAGCCTGCTGGGCGTCAAGAATCTCATCGCCTGCGACATCATCCCCGAGAAGCTGGCCCAGGCCGGCGATTACGGCGCGGCCCACCTCATCAACAGCAAGGAGCAGGATGTCCGGGCCGAGGTCCGCGGGCTGTATCCCGAGGGTGTGGACTTTGTGCTGGACGCCGCCGGCGTGCCGGCCCTGGTCACCCAGGGCATGGGCCTTATCAAGGACCGGGGCACCATGCTCTGCTACGGCGTGCCCGAGAAGGAGGAGGTCACCATCGACTTCAGCAAGGCCGACTACAACTGGCGGGTCATCTACCAACAGATGCCCCGGAAGCGTGAGGAGGGCAAGGCCCACGCCCAGGTGGTGGAGTGGATGCGCTCCGGCCAGCTGAACATCAAGGACTTCATCTCCGACTACTTCACCTTCGACGAGGCTGTGGAGGCCTACGACAAGCTCCTAGCCCGGAAGGTGCTCAAGAAGGGCATTATCAAGTTCTGAGAACATCCATAAAGCGGGAAAGCCCCGCCGCTTACAGCGGCGGGGCTCTTTTGCGTGTATCGAAGACTCAGGGCTCCACGTCCAGCATCGCCATGGTGGCGGGGATCTCGTGGGCGGTGTTGACCTTGTCGTCGTCGGTGACGAGGTCGAAGCAGGAGACGATGATCTTATCTCCCCAGACGATGGGCTCGCCGGGCTGGTCCAGCTCGCCCTTGAAGCCGTCGGTATCCGGGGACACCGCCATGCGTGTCACGGAGCCGTCGGGGGCGATGCGGCCAATAGCGTTGGCGGAGAAGTCCGCCACGTAGATATTGCCGTACCGGTCGATGGTCATGCCGTCGGTGGATTTGAGGTTGGCGGGGTCCTTGGCCCAGATGACGTTCTCCTTCACGCTGCCGTCAGCGTTGAAGGTAATCCTATGGACCGCGCCGTCGCCGAAGTTGCCGATATACAGGTTCCCCTGGTGGTCAAAGACGATGCCGTCCACGCCGTACTGGCACTTGGGGTTCTCGGTGATGAAGGTCAGGAGAATGTCCGGATCCGCCAGGGTATTGGTGCAGTGGATGCCCTCGGCGTCCAGGGGGAAGCGGTAGACACAGCTCATGAGCTTGCCGTTTTCCGTTTTCTGCCGGTTCATGCAGCTCTGGGTGACGTACAGATAGTCCCCCCAGATGCGGATACCGTTGGGGTGCTCCATGTTGTCGGCCACCACCGTGCACTTGACCACTCCCTCGTCGTTCAGGCGCAGGCGGAGAATCCGCCCGGTATAGACCAGATCAGGCCGCTCGGTCCAGCCGGGGTTGTCCACCATATAGAGGTCTCCATCGGGGCCGAACTCAATGCCCATGGACCGGGCCTCGCCGGTATAGGGGTTCTTGGGCACGTCGAACCACTTGCGGATATTGCGGTCCTTGTCAATTTTCAGCACACAGCTGGGCATATCCATGTTGGCGAAGTTGGGGCAGGAGAGGATCAGGTTGTCGTCCTTGTCAATGGCCATGCCGTCGGGGGTACAGACCAGCTCCTCCGGGAGCAGGGTGAACAGCTTCGAGTTCTGCATCGCGAATCTCCTTTCCGTTTACGCAAAAAGCTTCTTGAGGAACGCGCAGGCATCGCCGGCCATGCGGTCCAGCTCCGCTTCCAAGGCGCCCCCGCTGAGGTCCCGCCAGACCTTGATATCATAGGGGATGCTGCCGCCCATGAGGACGAAGGGCTCCATGACCACCGCGCCCTGGTAGCCGATCTGCCTGAGGGCTCCGGCCATCTCCTTCCAGGGCAGGCTGTTGGTGGACCCGGGGGGCTTGCGGTTGCGCTCGCCCACATGGAAGTGGCCCAGCAGATCCCCAGTCTCCAGAATGGCCTGGAGCAGATCGTCCTCCTCGATGTTCATGTGGAAGGTGTCCAGCAGAACCTTTGCGTTGGGGCTCTCCAGCTGTTTGACAAAGGCGGCGCCCTCCCTGGCGGTGTTGAGCAGGTACTGCTCGAAGCGGTTGACCACCTCACAGCAATAGTACACCCCGCAGTCCTCCGCCACAGGCATGAGCCGCCGCATGGAGTCAAGGGCCAGCTCCTCCTTCCGCCGCTTCTCCTCCAGGGTGATGCCGTGGTCCGGCATGGCCTGCCAGCCGGCGTAGGAGACGCCGTTGAGGATCGTCGCCCCCACCTTGGGCATGGACTTGAGAATTTCCGTCACGTGTCGGACGCCGTTGTCCCGGACGGCGGGGTCGTCACTGGCCAGGTCGTACTCCTTCTCCAGACCGATGGAGTAGGTGAAGGTCAGGCCCAGATCGTCCGCCCGGCGCTTGAGCTCCCCCAGCGTCTCATCGCTGTATTTGCAGAACTCCGCCGAGGCCACCTCGCACACGTCAAACCCCAGCCGCGCCACCTTCTCCATCAGGGGGACATACTGGATTTCATCCCAATTATGGCTCCAAAAGCCGTAGTGCATTCCAATCGCGCTCATTGCCGTCCTCCTTATCGCTCAGACTGTCCGGCCATGCGCTCATAGACGGGCAGCAGGGCCTGATAACACGCCTCAAAAGTCTCCTTCACCGGTCCGTAGGCGGCCGCGGCCGCCGGGTCCGGTACCAGCTCCTGTTTGAGCTCCAGCATCCGGTCGATGGCGGTGAAATCCTTGAAGATCCCCGCGCCCACGCCGCCGGTGACGGCAGCGCCCATGCTGGTGGCCTCCTCCAGGAGGGTGGGGACCTTGATCCGCGCGTTGAACACATCCGCCAGCATCTGGCACCAGACCTTCCCCTTTGCGCCGCCGCCCACAATGAGCAGCTCGTCGATGGGGATGCTCCTGCGGAAGGACTCCAGAATGATATTCAGGTTCAGCGTCACCCCCTCCATGACGGAGCGGAAGATGTCGCTGCGCTCGTTTTCCATCTTCAAGCCCAGCCAGGCGGCTGTGGCGTTGGGGTTCCACCGGGGGGCCCGCTCCCCCAGCAGGTAGGGCAGGAAGATGACGCCGTTGGACCCGGCGGGGGACTTCGCGGCCTCCTGGTCGATGAGCTGATAGGGGCTCTTGCCCTCGGCCTGGGCGGCGGCGGTCTCGTACTTGCCCAGGCGCTGCTTGAGCCACTGGTAAGCCCCGCCGCCGGACTGCATGGTCCCCGTGGGGGAGTAGAGGCCGGGGACGATGTGGGCCCAGGTAAAGGTCCGCATCTGCTCGTCAAAGAGGGGCTTGCTGCTGGTGGTGGCAACCCAGGCGGAGGAGCCAATACAGCAGAAGGTCCGGCCCGGGCTGATGGACCCCGCCCCCACGTTGGAGCACAGCCCATCGCCGCCGCCCATGACCACCGCCGTGCCGGGTTTCAGTCCGGTCCGCTCCGCGGCCCATTTGGTGACCTCCCCGGCCACGGTGGTGGAGGGGACAATCTCCGGCAGCTTGTCGCCGTCGATGCCGGAGGCGGCCACGATCTTCTCCGACCACTGGAGCGTCTCCAGGTCAATGCAGGCGTTGCTGGTGGCGTCGGAGGGCTCGGTGTACCACTTCCCTGTCAGGCGCAGGACGATAAAGTCCTTGGCGTTGAGGGTCTTGTAGGTCCTGGCGTAGACCTCCGGTTCGTTGTCCCGGACCCACATGAGCTTCTGGATGCCGTAGGAGGCGCTGTTGCGGTGCCCGGCGATGCGGTAGAAGTCCCTGAGGGGAATCTCCTTCTCGATAGCCGCCGCCTGGGCCTGGGCCCGCTGGTCGGCCCAGATGATAGAGGGCCGCAGGGGGTTGCCCTCCCTATCCACGCACAGGCAGCCCATCATCTGCCCGGAGAAGGAGACAACGGCGATATCCCCGGCATCAATGCCCGCCTTGTCAATGAGGTTCTTTGTGGTCACGCAGATAGCGTTCCACCAGTCCTCCGGGTTCTGCTCGGCCCAGTTGGCGTTGAAATAGTGACAGTCGTAGCTGTGGACCTCGCTGGTGACCAGCCGGCCCTCCTCGCTGAAGAGGGTGGCCTTGTTGCCGGAAGTGCCCAGGTCGTGGGCCAGAATGTATTTCATATCGTCCTCCTCCTTCTTTCCGCTTTACAGTCCCAGGTCGCGGATGATGTTCTCCGTGGCCATGCGGCCCATCTTCCGCGCGGCCCCCTCGGTGGAGGCGGCGCAGTGGGAGCCCAGCACCACGTTCTCCAGGGCGAACCACCGCTTGTCCTCGGGGGGCTCCTGGGCGAAGGCGTCGATGCCCGCGCCGTAGATCCGCCCGGCCTCCAGGGCGTCCAGCAGGGCGTCCTCGTCAATGAGCCCGCCCCGGGCGGTGTTGATGAGGATGGCGTCGGGCTTCATCATCTCAATCTCTTTTTTGCCAATAGTCCCCCTGGTCTCCTCCGTCAGGGGCAGGTGGAGGGAGATAACGTCCGCCTGGGCGTAGATCTCCTCCGGCGCAGCCTTTACAATGTGGTTGGCGGCGGCGTACTCCTCGTTCCAGAAGGGGTCGTAGGCCAGCACAGTCATGCCGAAGCCCTGGGCCCGCTTCGCCACCAGCTTTCCGATGGCCCCCAGTCCCAGCAGGCCCAGGGTGCCGCCGCTGATATCCCGGGTGGTGATTTTCTTCCAGTCCCCCTTCCGGCACCGGGCGTCGATAGCCGCCGCCCGCCGGGCCACCGTGAGCATCAATGTGACGGCGTAGTCCGCCACGGCCTCGGCATTGGCCCCCACAGTGCGGGAGACCTTGATATCCCGGGCCTTCGCGGCCTCCAGGTCTATGTTGTCCACGCCCACACCGTACTTGGCGATGGCCTTGAGCCTGGGGGCGGCGGCGATGACCTCGGCGTCCAGGGGGTCCACCCCCACAATAACACCTTCGCAGTCCGCCAGCAAGCGTTTCATGTCCGCTTTGCCCAAAATGCCTCCGGTGGTGTTGCGGATCACCTCCAGCCCGGCCCCCTCCAGCATCCCGAAGACGGCGGGGTCGGCCTTGCCGTAGGAGCGGGGCGTCGTCAGAACCTTCATGGCTTCTCCTCCCCTCCCTCAGCGCATTTCCCGGGCAATCCGGTCGCAGGCGGCGAGCCGGTCCCCGGTGATGTCGATATGGAACACCTCGGCGATGACCTGGGTCCAACCGTGGATGAAGTAGGTCCAGCCGTCCTCGATAGTCAGGTTTTTGCCCGCCCTCTGGGCCTCTGCCTGGTGCAGAAACTCCAGACTTCCCCGGTAGTTCAGCTCCCAGACGATGCCGTTCTCCGGAAATTGGCAGGCGTCGGTGAGGGGCGAGCCGGGCCGGTCCTTGCCCAGGCCCGTGGCGTTGATGACCAGGCTCCCGGCGGGCAGGGACTCCACGATCTTATCGTTCAGTATAGGCTCCCTGCACATATGGTAGCTCATAGGTACGTTCAAATACTCCAGCACCCGCACGGCCTCCGCCAGACGGGGGGCGGAGCGGTTATCCAGATGGATGCGGCTGGGCACATCGGCCCCGTGGCGCTCCTCATTGCCTAAGTACGCGGAGATGGACAGGGCCGATCCCCCGGCCCCCAGCACGCAGGCCTGGGCCCCGGTTTTAATCCAGTGGTCCTTCGGCACAAAGCTGTCCAGAGCCAGGCCGCTGGAGATGGGGTCCTTGGCGTGAGCGCAGAGCTTCCCGTCCTTCTTGGAGATAGAGGAGAGCTCCCCGAACCGCTGGGCGTAGGGGTCCAGATAGTCAAAGAGGTCCGAGGCCGCGTTGTACATATCGATCTTGTGGGTGGTCACCAGGGCCCCCAGGGACAGGGGGTCGTCCCGGATGAACTCCACCACCCGGCGGTACTCCTCCGCCGGGGCGTGGATGGGCATATCAATCCCCTTAATCACGGCGTCCAGGCCCAGCTCCTTTGCCCAGACGGGGAACACCTTCATAATAGAGGAGCTTCCAGTGGTCACGCCCACGAAGTACATGGTGGGACGATCCGCTTTTTCCGGCAGTCTTGTCATAGTCAACACCCTTTCTTACCTTCTATTGATTGTCGGTTATCCGGCGAAAAGCCGCCGGCAGTTTGCCCGGCAGAAGCCGTCCACAGCCTCCTCCGGCGCCCCTTCCCGCCGCAGCCGGGGGAGGAAGCTGTTTAACAAGTAATCCAGGCCCAGCGCCCCGCCGTAGGCGGTCAGCCGCTGGGCGGTGGTGTCCAGGGCCAGCAGGATCCGGTCCCCATAGCCGGCCTCCAGACCGTGGCGCAGGAGGGCAATCTCCTCCTCGTCGGAGTGGTACTTGAACCGGCCCACCGTGTCATAGTCCAGGTATACCCCCGCCGAGGCAATGCCGTCATGCACACTCCAGTCCCCGGCCTGCCGGTCCGCGTGGCAGACCACGATCTTCTCCGGCCTCATCCCGGCGTCAAAACAGATCGCCAGGGCCTCCGCCGCGCGCTCCCCCCGCTCCGTGTGGAGCATCAGGGGCACGCCGGTGTCCGCCGCCGCCCGGGACGCTGCCCGCAGCAGCACCTCGTACCGCCCCGCCGGGCCCTGGGCCGGGATTGCCGCCTTCACCAGCCCCGCCCGGATGGGCAGAACCCTCTCCGGCCTCCAGGCCGGGTCCGGCTCCCAGGGCAGGAGGCCATCCTCCAGCTCGCTCCGGTAGAGCTTGTAGAGCCCCTCCCCGTCCAGCCGGTGAACCCAGCAGTCCGGCCGGTAGAAGCCCAGCAGGTGGTAGCCCGTGGAGGCGATCACCGCCACGCCGCTCTCCCGGCTCAGCCGCTCCAGCGCCGCGCCGTCCCGCCCCGCCGCCACCGGCTGGGCGTCCGCCAGGGACGCGCCCCCGGCCTCCCGGTAGGCCCGCAACTCCGCCAGGGATCGGTCAAAATCGTCGAACCGGAGGGCCGGATTCCCCTCTGCCGCTGGGGTGTGGCGGAGAAAAATGTGCTCATGGATCTGACAGTGGCCCAGTGCCTCCGGGCTCAAGCTCCCGACCGCACTCTGTACCAGCGCCATCGCGTCACCTCCATTACTTTATAACGTCACTTTATTCCAATGTTACGACATAACTGAACAAAACAGAACCCGGTCGGGCCGGGTCCCGGCGGGAATACCCTCAATAGGACGCAGAGCCGGGGTCCTGCGCCCTGCGGGGCTCCTTGTGGAGCTCCACGCGGAACAGGCTCTGGTCCCCGCGGTACCGGGCGCAGGAGTATTCGATTGTCCTCCCCTCCCGGTTCCGCCCGATGGAGATAAAGTAGTGGACGGGCTGTCCCCGCTTCATATTCAGAATCTTCACATCCTCGGCGGTGGCCAGGCGGGCCTCACAGATACGGGTGATATGGGTCACATCCGTCTCCACCCGGCCCGAGAGCACCTGATAGAGGGATTCGTTGGTAAAATCGTGGTCCAGGACAAAGCTGCACGGCTCATAGGGCAGATAGGTCTCCACCCGCACGATGGGCTCCCCGTCGGCACAGCGCCGCCGGTAGAGATAGATGGACTTCTCCCCTGCGGACACCCCCAGCTTGACCGCCAGCTCCACGGGCAGCTCCACCACCTTGAGCTCCAGCACCTGGGTGCTGGGGCTCCGCCCGCCGCTGCGGACATCCTCGTCAAAGGACTGGATGGACTGGATAAATCCCTGGCTGATCTTGGGCCGGGCCACGAAGGTGCCCTTGCTCTTGATCCGGTAGAGCCGCTCCTTCCGCACCAGATCCGCGATGGCCTGCCGCACCGTGGTGCGGCTGATGTCGAAGATCTGGCTCAGCTCCTTCTCCGTGGGGATCATGCCGCCCACGGGGTAGGTTCCGTTCTCAATCTCCTCCATGATCAGCTTCTCCAGCTGAAAATACAGGGGAATCGGCGTGTTCTTGTCCAAAGCTTTTTCCTGAAGCATGGGCATTCTCCTCTCCGTGGGGCGTAATGAAGCAAAAAGCACTATGTTGTAACATTCGCCTTATTTTAGTATACATCCGCCCAATTTGCAAGGGTCTCTCGACCTTTTCTCCGAATACGCCAAAAACGCTCCCTGGAAACTGGTAGATTTCACGGGAAATCCGGCACTACAGGATCTGTCCGAACTCCACCTTCTCCCCATTGGGTCCCAGGATGTTGAAAAACCGCACCCCCTTGTCCCAGAAGGGCAGGGCCTGGATTTCACTCTCCAGCGGCTGGTATCCGGCGGCGCGGACCGCCTCCCATGCGGCGTCCACATCCGTTACATCCAGGCAGATGTGATCGATGGCCCCGGCCTTCCCTGCCGCCTGGCCGTTCTCGTAGCTCTCCACGCACACGCTGCCCAGCCGCAGGAAGCAGACCCGCTCCCCGTTATTCACCGTCTCGTGGGCGATCTCGAAGCCCAAGGACCGGTAAAATTTCACCGTGGCGTCCATGTCGTTGGTGGGCAGGCCGATGTGCTGAAGCCCTGTCACCAGCTTTCCAATCTCGCTCATTTTTTCCTCCCTCTCAGTCGCCGGTGGGATCCACATCCACGATGACCTTCATGGTGGTCTCCCGGTTATTGTCGATGTACTCATAGGCCGCCAGGTAGTCCTGGAAGGCGAAGTGCTTGCTCATAAGGGGCTGGAGCTGAATCTTCCCCTCCCCCACCAGCCGGATGGCGTCCACGTAGTCCTCGTGGCGGTACATCATGGTGGTGTTCAGATCCAGCTCCGAGTCGTTGAGCTTCGCCAGGTCGCAGTGGGCCAGGCCCGCGTACACGGCCACCAGGATAATGGTACTGCCTTTCCGGGCGTTCTGGATGGCCTGGTCCATGGTGATGTCGTTGCCGGCGCAGTCATAGATGATATCTGCCTTGTCGGGGCCAAAGGCGTCCAGCATGGCCCGGCCGAACTCGGCGTTCTTGGTGTTGACCGTCACATCCGCGCCGCACTGCTTCGCCAGCTCCAGCCGGTAGTCGGACACATCGGTAGCCAGCACCTTGGCCGCGCCGAAGGCCTTCAGGGATTGGATGAGCAGGATGCCGATGGGGCCGCAGCCCAGCACGCACACGTTCAGCCCCTTCACATCCCCGGCCCGCTTGGCGGCGTGGACGGTGACGGCCAGGGGCTCAATCATAGCCCCCTCGTTGTAGTCCATGGCCTCGGGCAGCACGTCGATCTTGGACTGGTCCACGGCGAAGTACTCGCTGGCGGTGCCGGTGGTCTGGAAGCCCATGACCTTCAGGCTCTCGCA
>JAAWUC010000036.1 GCA_022804995.1 Oscillospiraceae bacterium | reverse complement strand
CAGAATGCCGGCATTCTGTCCGGCCGCCATTTGCCGGTCTGCCGCCTCCGCTAAAAACAGAGCGTCCGGATTGATGGCGGCAACGGCGTTCAGACCGCCCTCCCCGGAGTCAAGGGCGGCAATCCTGCGGAGATATGTCAGAAGGAGCTCCTGTGCGGAATAGCGCCCCTCCATGAGATCGGCCTGAAGTTGGTGAATAGAGGTGGGAATCGGCAGCATGGCAGTCCGCTCCTTTATAAAATGATGTATAAATTATAGCATTTCCCCCTGAAAATCGGAAATATAAAAATACAATAGGAAATCCGAGGGGCGTTTTGTGAAAAGGCTAAAAACTATCTGTAAAAAAGCGCTCCATTTTACACAGATTCTCCAATGCAAACCAATAAATTATAAATACATTTTATAGCTAAGGCATATCAGAAAGACTTAAAATTACAGGAGCCGATCTTGGGATCGGTTTTTTACACAAATATGCAATTCTCAATTTGGTCATAGTGCAAAAAAGCGGGAAACACAGACTAATAAAATTTACATATTTGAATTTTTTTATCTGAAATAGTACCATAAATATAGATGAAATATGAACTGTATAAAACGCACAGTTCTATTTTCATCAGAAAAATAAACATAGGAGGGACGTAGAGTGCAAAAGAAAAAAAGCGGGTACACCTTGACGAAGGGCGTGATGATTGGCGCTGTCCTCGGCCTGGTCTTCGGCCTGGTGCTGGGAGACAAGGCGAGCAATGTCAGCTTCCTGGGAACCCTGTTCCTTAGGCTGATCAATATGCCGTTGATCCTGCTGATCATGTGCGCCGTCATGGAGGCGGTGGGTTCCTTGAGCATGAAGGAGCTGGGCAAAATCGGTGTACAGACGATTGCGCTGTTTGCGATGACCAGCGCGGCGGGTGGGATTTTCGGCCTGATCCTCGGCAATGTCATTCAGCCGGGCGCCGGGCTGGATATGTCCATGTTCGAATATGACGCGAGCATGACCATTGCGGACAATGGGGGCCTGACAGACCAGATTCTAAATTATTTTTCAAACAACATCTTTAATTCCATGTCCTCCGGCGATAATTTGAAATGCGTCATCGCCTCTATCCTGCTGGGTGTCGCCCTGAGCATCTATGGCTCCAAGCGCGAGGACGGGAAGAACCCCGTTCTCGCTGCCATCAAGGAGGTCAACAAGGTCGTTATGACCTACGTCAGCATCGTAATTCAGGCGCTGCCCGTGGCCATTTTTTCCTTTGTGGCAACCGGGATCGGCATTGTGGGCAGCCAGTTGTTTATGGCGCTGATCAAGCTGGTGGGGGCGAACGCCCTGGGCATGATCCTCATGACCAGTATCTTTGGTACGCTGACCGCTCTCTTCTGCGGCGTTAACCCCGCAAAGATTTTCGGCAAGCTGACGGAGACTGCGCTGGTTGCCTTCGTCTCCGCCTCCTCAGCAGTTACGCTGCCGACGAAGCTGGACTGCGCGAAGAAGAAGCTGGGTGTCTCCCCCAGAATCGCGAACTTTGTCTGTCCTATGGGCATGTCCATGAACTGTGACGGCGCACTGCTGTTCTTCACGCTCTCCTGCCTGATGGTGGCGCAGGCCTTCGGCATCACGGTGACGACCGGGGATCAGGTGAACTATGTTCTGTTCTCCACCGCTATGAGCTTCGCGGTTATCACCGTTCCCGGCGGCGGGCTCGTCATGCTGGGCATCATTCTCCAGGCCGTGGGCCTTCCCGCGGCGGGCATGGTCATCATCTCCGCAGCTGATTTCATCCTCGGGCCCATCCGCACGCTTAACAACAACATTGATGATAACATGGTTGCCATGGCTGTCGCGAAAATGAACGGCGAATTCTCCGCTGATATTTACAACGGCACAAAAGAATTCGATCCCAATGTATTCTCTTATCACACCGGCGGCTGATACCGATAGGAGGGAATAAAGACTGCCGGTGCGCTGCATACTCTCTTTCCGGGCAATCTTTTATTCAATCCGGATTGCCGGTGGAACCCCACTGGCAATCCGGACTTTTTTCGAGAAGCCCGTCTGGCGGCAGACAGCGGGACACGCAGGGATCAACCGAGGGGAAGGAGACAATACGATGCTATGGGGATTATTTGACACCGGGGAGGAACACCCCCTGGTCAGGTACCGCAGAGAGAAGGCGCAGGAACTCCGCAGTCTGTCTGATGTGCGCAGATCCTATTTGCTCCGGAAGCTGTTTCCAACGGAGGGAGGCTGGAAAGCATATAAGCTCTGCGCTACGGACGGCCTGATCGGCTCGGCCATCCTGACGGGGCTGTTTCTGCTGTTCGATCTGATCTATCAGGTGCAGGGTGTGTGGTATGTCTATTTGCTGATCTACGCAGGGCTGGCGGCGCTCTTCACCGTGCTGAATCTGAAGCGGTACCGCGCGTGCCGCGCCGCTCAAAAGGGAGGAAAGGGGTCGGGCTGTGAAGATTGAACAGATCCGGCAGGTATTGGCAATCAACCGCTGCGGAAGCATCAACAAGGCTGCGGAGGAGCTGTTTCTTTCCCAGCCGAATCTGTCCATCTCTGTTAAAAATCTTGAGGACGAGCTGGGCTACCGGATTTTTATCAGAAGCAGCCACGGGGTGCGGCTGACCCATCACGGAAAGATCTTCGTGCAGTCGGCCAGTGTGGTGATGGACCAATTTGACAGCCTGGCCCGGCTGAAGAGGCTTCCCAAAGAGAATGAGGATGAACAGGAGCTGTCCTTGGCGATTATGCCCTATCGATATCTCTCCCACGCGGTGGTCTCCCTGTACGAAGCCCACCGCAACTCCAACCTGAAGCTGAACCTCCACTCCGGAAGCCGGGACGAGATCATCGAATCCGTATTCAGCGGGGAGAGCGAGCTGGGGATTCTGAGCATTTACAGCCCCTTTTACGATCTGATGATGGTGCAGCTGGCCGAGAAGAACATCAATTTCATGCAGATTGGCGAGGTGCCTCTCAGTATTATAGTGGGCGAAACCAGCCCGCTCTATCATTTGGAGGGAACTACGATCCACAGGGAGCTGCTCAAAGACAAGTGCTTTGTCGCGCTGGAGGAGATGGAGTGCGGCGCGCTCTCCTCTCTGCCGGAAATTCTGGGGCTGGGAGAGAGCTGCTGTCCCCAGAAAATCTACTCCAGCTCCTGGAGCCTGATGATGGACGTACTCCGGCAAACGGACAGCTTCTCCATTGTCGGAACCAACCGAAAAGCGTATGAAACCATTCCCTACTACCACGGCTTAAAAACTTTCCAGCTGAAGGACTGTATTTACACCAGCAAGATGGGGTGGATTTGCCGGGACGGCTTTATGCTCTCCGCGCTGGGTGTGGAATTTCTGAATCTGTTGTACCAATATTTTGACTGAGAAATCAAAAATATGGGGGGACTTGTATGAAACCGAGAGTTCGCGTTATTTCAACCGGCGGCACCATCGCCGCAAAGACCAAATCCGTGACCAGAACCACAGGCTATCAGGACATCGGCCTATCTGCGGATGATCTGCTGCAAAGCGTTCCCGGAGCAGAGGAATATGCCGCGATCACCACGGAAAACATCTACTCCATTCCCAGCTCAGCCATGACAGGTGCGCACCTTCTGACACTGGCGAAGCGGATCAACGCCCTTCTCCAGGGCGGCGAGGCGGACGGCGTGGTGGTGACCCACGGGACGGATACCCTGGAGGAGACAGCGTTCTTTCTTCATCTGACGGTGAAGAGCGAGAAGCCGGTGGTGGTTGTGGGCTCCATGCTGCCCGCCACGGTACTCAGCGCCGACGGTCCGCTAAACCTCTATAACGCGATCCTGGCGGCCTCCGCAGCGGAGAGCCGGGGGAAGGGCGTTCTCGTGTGCATGTGCGGCAGGCTGCTGTCTGCCAGAGATGCGGCGAAAACCTCCACCTTCCGGCTGGACGCGTTCAAGGCGCCGGAGTACGGGGCCCTGGGCCACGTCGCCGGCAAGAGCGTGCGATACTACTACGCCCCCACCCGGCCCCATACGGCCCAGACGGAGTTTAACATCAAGGGGATCGAGACGCTGCCCCGGGTGGAGATTCTTTATATGTATGAGGACTGTGACGAGCACCTGCTGAAAGCGGCGGTGGAGAACGGCTGCGGCGGCATCGTGTGTGCGGGGCTGGGGTGCGGAGCCATTCCGCCCAGGGTGCGGGAGTATTACCGTCAACTGGAAGTAAAGCCGCCTATGGTCCGGGGCTCCCGTGTCGGGTCCGGCTATGTGGCCAGGCATGGAATTACGCCGGATGATGTTTACAACACCATTCCGGCGGGAGATTTTACGGTCCAGAAGGCCAGACTGCTGTTCCAGCTCGCCCTGACCGTGACAACGGACCTGGAGGAACTCTGCGCAATTTTCCAGCAGTATTGATCGCGCGAAAGAGAGGGGGAAGACGATACTATGCTGCGTCCAGAGAGATGGGATCGGGAGATCCGAGCGCTAATGGATGCCTACGAAATTGCCGGCTTGGCGGTGGCGGTCACGGATCGGGAGAAAATCCTGTGGCACAACGCTTACGGCGTAACCAGTGCGGAAAAGCCGTGGGATCCGGTCACTACACAGACTCTGTTCCGCATTGCCTCCTGCACGAAAATGACCCTTGGGATTTTAGTCATGCGCCTGGTGGAGGAGGGCAGGCTGGATCTGGACGCTCCGGTGATCCGCTATGTGCCGTGGCTTCAGTTCCGCGACAATTCCACGCGCGACCGCATTACCCTCCGGCGGCTTCTGAGTCACTCCGCCGGCCTGCCCTCGGAGTATACCCCCGACGGACCTCGGGATGAGGACAGGACGGAGGCAATACTCCGGGAGGGGCTGGGGGCGCTGGAGCCGGTGGCCGCGCCGGAGGACCGGTTCTATTGCTACTCCAACTGGGGCATACGTCTGGCGGCGTATGCTGTTGAGAGTATCCTGGGAAAACCGTTTACCCAACTGGACCGGGAGTACATTTTGGACCCCCTGGGCATGGATCACTCCACCTTCACCCTCTGCGAGGCGGCCACCTACTCGCTGGCGGTCCCTCACAGAAGGGGGCGGGAGGTACTACACTATATCCCGGTCAACGCCGCAAGGCACGCTGTGGGAGGCATGTTCTCCACAGTAGATGATATGGCAAAGCTGGCGCGGGTGTTGCTCAATGAGGGTGCGCCCCTGATCAGCCGAAGCTCCATGGCGCAGATGATGACTCCGGAGAGCAGCCTCTATCTCAACTACCGCAGCGATTACGGGCTTACCATGCGGCTCAGGCAGTATAAAGATCTCCTGCTGGCGGGCCACGACGGGCAGTCGCCCCCCTATTTCGCCTCCATCTGGACAGTTCCTGCCCGGGGCGTGGCGGTAACGCTGACGCTGAATACAGACGGCGGCGATATTCTCAGCACCAATCTGATTCCGGAGCTGATTTTCGACGATCTTTGCGAGCTGCCGGAGGATGGCGATCTGTGGCAGCAGGGACAGTACTGTCCGGAGCGGGAGACTCTGCAGGCCGGTGTCTATTTGGGCGATGCCCCGGGTCTGTTCCGGCTGGAGATGCGCGAGGGCTGTCCCCACCTTACCGGCAGAGACGGAACATACCCTCTTTTGCCCCATCTCCGCAGCGGCGTATATTTTTATGAAAAGGATGGACAAAAGATCTGCGTGGGTATGCCTGCGGTCCATGGCGGCTCTGCGGAGCATCTTATGGTCCAGTCCCAGCTGTGCCGCAAGGTACGCGTGGAGTCCCTGCCGGATGGGGCGGATGTTTCCGAGTATGAGGGAGAATATGGAACCGTCCTGGATCGATACCTGGTGAGGAAGCGGGGAAATGGTCTGGAAATTCTGAAAAATGGGGTGAGCAGCGCCTGTACTTATGTATCCGGCGATACGTTTGCCTGTGATTTTGGCGCGGTGATCTTTATCAGAATGTACGGGCGCATTGCCGGTGTGCGGGTAGGCAGCACAACAATACACAATAAGCGGCCGGTATTCTGAATTCTAACGGAAGCGAGGAGAAGATAAACTGATGGCCTTGAGTAAAAAAATGATTGAATATGTGGAGGAGACGGAGCGGGAGGCGCTGGACCTGCTGGTTGAGCTGGCAAAGATCCCGGCGCCTTCCAATCACGAGGAAAAGCGAGCCGCTTTCTGCCTGGAGTGGCTGGAGCGCCAGGGGGCGGAGGGTGTATACGTGGACGAAGCGTTAAACCTCGTCTGTCCGGTGGGCGACTGCGGCGGCGCCAGCCCATTGACAGTGTTTATGGCCCACAGCGACACGGTATTTCCGGATACAGAGGAGATGCCGCTGAAGATGGACCGCTCCGCGATCCACTGTCCCGGTGTGGGCGACGATACCGCTGGTGTGGTGGCGCTGCTGATGTCCGTCAGGTATGTCCTGCGGGAAAAGCTTGTCCCGAGGGAGGGAGGCGTGCTGTTCGTTGTCAACTCTGGTGAGGAGGGCCTGGGCAACTTGAAGGGCTCCCGGAAGATCGTGGAGACGTATGGAACCCAAATTCGCCATTTTTACAGCATAGACGGCTGGAACGGCAACATCACCAGCGTAGCCGTGGGTTCCCAGAGATTCCATGTCCGGCTGAAGACGGAGGGCGGCCACTCCTATCTCGCCTTCGGCAACCGGAATGCCATCGCCCATATGGCCTCTCTGATAGACTCCCTCTATGCCCTGAAACCGCCTCAAGGCGCTACCTACAACGTGGGCATGATCCAGGGCGGCACCTCCGTCAACACCATCGCCCAGGACGCGGAGATCCTCTACGAGTTCCGCGCTGACAATATGGCGGCTATGGAGCAGATGCAAAAGCACTTTGACGCCTGTATCGAATACTACCGTCAGAAGGGAATCACAATCCAGGTGGAGATAATCGGCGAGCGGCCCTGTACCGGTGATGTGGATCAGACGGAGGAGGCGGCCATGATGGAGCGCGCCAATCAGGCCCATCTCGCTTACTTTGGGAAGGAAGCCAATTTTGTCGCCAGCTCCACCGACTGCAACATCCCCCTGTCTCTAGGGATTCCATCTCTGTGCATCGACAGCTTTATGGGGGGCGGCGCCCACAGCAGGGAGGAATATGTGCTGATCGACAGCTTGATGCCGGGCAGAAAGCTTGTCATGGATATGATCATGCACTATTTCCAGGTCCCGCAATGGGAGGAGGCCAACGCATGAGCAGAACAACAATTATTGCCACTGGCGATTCTTTTATCACGAGAAGACTTCCGGAAAACGGCTACGAGGGCTTTGAGCCCCTTCGGAAGATTATTTCCCGGTATGACGTCCGATTCAACAATTTGGAAATCACGACGCACTACCAGGAGGGGGTTCCGGCGGCTTTTTCCGGTGGAACATGGGCGATGGCCGAGCCGGAAATTCTCGACGATCTGAAGCGGTTTGGCTTCAATGTTTTTAATACGGCCAACAATCACGCGCTGGATTACAGTCATGGGGGTCTGTTGGCCACCATCCGTCACCTGAGGGAGCGGGATATTCCGTTTGCCGGTACCGGCAGGCATATGGCCGATGCCAGTGCTCCCGTCTATCTGGAGACACCTAAGGCCAGAGTGGCGTTGATCGGCGTTTGCTCCACCTTCCACGATTCCGATCTGGCCGGCAATCAGAGTATAACGCTCCACGGGCGGCCCGGCCTGAACGGGCTGCGGTTTCAAAAGACCTTTCATGTGGAGCGGAAATACTACGATATGCTCAAAGCGGTAGCGGCAGAGACGCAGATGAACGCCATTTTGGAGCGAAATATCCTGAACGGCTACAACAGGCCAATACCGGACGGGATGCTGTATTTTGACGGGCTCCACTTTGTGCTGGATACGGAAAACACAATGCATACATCCCCAGATCCCAGAGATATGGCCCGTATTTGCGGTGCTGTCCAGGAGGCGCGGCGGCAGGCGGATTATGTGTTGATCAGCGTCCACTCCCATGAATTTGCAGGAACCAATCCTGCGGAGCCCGCCGAATTTCTGCGGCAGTTTGCCCACGACTGTATTGATGCCGGTGCGGATGCCATTTTAGGGCATGGCCCGCATGAGTTACGCGGCATTGAGATCTATAAGGAAAAGCCTATTTTTTACAGTCTGGGCAATTTCATTTTTGAAACGGAGACTGTTCGGGTACAGCCTGCGGATGCCTACGAAAACGCCAATATGCCCAATACAACTACGGTGGGCAGCTATATTGACATGCGCAGCCACAATGGAACGACAGGGTATATTGTACAGGAGAACATATGGCGTTCTGTTATGGCGGGGTTCGGGATAGAAAATGGCAGGATTCAGGACATCCGGCTCTACCCGATCAGCTTGCATATGGAACGGCCGCGCAGCCGGATTGGTGTTCCCAGCATCGCCCCGGATGAGAGCGTTCTGCGTTATCTGGCGGAGCTGTCGCTTCCCTTTGGAACAAAAATCACAGTCGAAGATGGTGTGGGTGTTGTCAGGCTGTAATATCACGGCGAAAGTCCGCTGTCCCTTTGAGGGCGGCAGAAATCGGGACGGCGCAAACAAGTGAACAACAGCACAGAAAACGGGCGATGCTGGCAAGACACCGCCCGTTTCTGTACCCCGGCGAAAATATAAAAGCTTTCTCCACGATTTATCTTTGTTGATTTATTTTCAAAATTGAAGGTCCTAAAAACATCCTTTCAAGAGAGATTTCTTGCGGTGATTTTCTCCGCAATCCTGCGCATATCTGGCTAAAAACAGGAGAGGTACCGCGGAACGGTACCTCTCCATTGGGACAGCTATAAATTATAAGCTCTTATCATCCACATACAGCTCCCGGACCGCGTTGGGGTCCGCGGGCTTCGCGGCGGCAGGAGCGGCAGGAGCGGCGGGCTCGTCGTGGGGGCCGTCCCGCCAGGCCAGAAACTTGGGGGCTACCTGGGGGAACAGGGCCAGGCTGAGCACGTCCTCCTCGCTCTTGGCCAGGTCCTTGAACTCCTCCTTGTACTTCTCCAGCTCCGGCTCCAGCAGATCCGCCGGACGGCAGGTGATAACCTCCTCCGGCTTGATGCCGGCCTTGGCCCGGACCTTCTCGTTGACTTTGCCGGGGAGTGCGCCATACTCGCCCTTGAGCACCGCGCGGGACTCCTTGGTGAAGGTCTTGTACCGCTCGCCCATGATGATGTTCATCACGGCCTGGGTACCTACGATCTGGCTGGAGGGCGTCACCAGCGGGGGATAGCCGTAGTCCTCGCGGACCCGGGGAATCTCCGCCAGCACGTCATAGTATTTGTCCTCCTTGCCGGCCTGCTTGAGCTGGCTGATGAGGTTGGACAGCATGCCGCCGGGCACCTGGTAGAGCAGGGTGTTGGTGTCTACATTGAGCACCTTGGGATCCAGGGAGCCGGTTTCCTTGAGCCGCTGGGCCACCTTCCGGAAGTGGACGGCGGCGTCGCTCATCTTGTTCAGATCCAGGCCGGTATCCCGGACGGTGCCCTTCAGAGTGGCGACCAGGGACTCGGTGGAGGGCTGGGCGGTGCCGTTGGCCAGGGGGCTCAGGGCGGTGTCCACGATGTCCACGCCGGCGTAAGCGGCCATGAGGTAGACCATGTCGCCGGTGCCTGTGGTGTTGTGGGTGTGGAGGTGGATGGGCATCTTGACGCTCTCCTTGAGCCGCTTGACCAGGGAGTAGGCGTCCATGGGCAGCAGAAGGTTAGCCATGTCCTTGATGCACAGGGTATCCGCGCCCATCTGCTCCAGCTCCTTGGCCATCTTCACGAAGTAGTCCTCGCTGTGGATGGGGGAGATGGTGTAGGAGAGGGTGGCCTCCACAATACCGCCGTATTTCTTGGTGGACTTGATGGCCTGCTCCAGGTTCCGCACGTCGTTGAGGGCGTCGAAGATGCGGATGATGTCGATGCCGTTCTCAATGCTCTTACGGCAGAAGGCGTCCACCACGTCGTCGGCGTAGTGCTTGTAGCCCAGGATGTTCTGGCCCCGGAAGAGCATCTGGAGCTTGGTGTTGGGCAGGGCCTTGCGCAGGGTGCGCAGCCGCTCCCAGGGGTCCTCGTTAAGGAAGCGCATACACACGTCAAAGGTCGCGCCGCCCCAGCACTCCAGGGAGTAGTACCCGATGGAGTCCAGAATCTCGCAGGCGGGGAGCATGTCGTTGATGGTCATGCGGGTGGCCGCCTGGGACTGGTGGGCGTCACGGAGGATGGTGTCCGTGATGAGCAGGGGCTTTTTAGACAGAAATTCCATTGTTTCCATTGGCAGATACTCCTCTCAATTAACCAAAGAGAGCCATCAGCACGCCGGCGGCGATGGCGGAGCCGATAACGCCGGCCACGTTGGGGCCCATGGCGTGCATCAGCAGGAAGTTGGCGGGATTGGCCTTCTGCCCCTCCACCTGGGAGACCCGGGCGGCCATGGGCACGGCGGAGACGCCGGCGGAGCCGATGAGGGGATTGATCTTCTCCTTGAGGAAGAGGTTCATGAACTTGGCCAGGAGCACGCCGCCGGCGGTGCCGAAGCCGAAGGCCACCACGCCCATGAACATAATGGCGATGGTCTGGAGGGACAGGAAGGTGGTGGCGGTGGCGGTGGCGCCCACGGAGATGCCCAGGAAGATGGTGACGATGTTCATCAGCTCGTTCTGAGCGGTCTTGTTCAGACGCTCCACAACGCCGGACTCCTTAAACAGGTTGCCCAGCATCAGGCAGGCGATCAGCGGACCCGCAGAGGGCACCAGCAGGGCCACGAAGATGGTGACTACGATGGGGAAGAGGATCTTCTCCCGCTTACTGACATCCCGCAGGGGGCGCATTATGATCTTGCGCTCCGCCTCCGTGGTCAGCAGGCGCATGATGGGGGGCTGGATAACGGGCACCAGGGCCATGTAGCTGTAAGCGGCCACGGCAATGGGGCCCAGCAGCTCAGGCGCCAGACGGCTGGTGACGAAGATGGCCGTAGGGCCGTCCGCGCCGCCGATGATGCCGATGGAGGCGGACTGGGCGTAGCTGAACAGGCCGGAGAGCTGGCAGCCCACGTAGGTCATGAAGATGCCCAGCTGGGCGGCAGCGCCCAGCAGCAGGGTCTTGGGGTTGGCGATCAGGGGGCCGAAGTCGGTACCCGCGCCCACGCCCATGAAGATCAGGCAGGGGTAGATGCCCAGCTTGACGCCCAGATACAGCACGTCGATAAGGCCCACAGAGATACTGGTGCCCACCAGATCCATGCTGGCCACAGCGGGGGACACGCCGCTGGCCTGGAGCCCGGAGATAAAGGACTCCGTGATCTCCGCGCCGCCGAAGAGCGCCCAGTTGATGTGTCCGCCGGCGAAGAGGATCTCGTGGTACATCCCGGCGCCGGGCAGGTTGGTGATGAGCATGCCGAAGGCGATCGGCAGCAGCAGCAGGGGCTCGAACTTCTTCACAATCGCCAGATACAGCAACACGCAGGAGATGACCATCATGATCAAAACCTTCGGGTTGTCGGCGATCTGATAGAAGCCGGTATCCTGAATAAACTTCAAAATAGCTTCCATTTAGTTATTCCTCCCAAGCGGCTCTTCTCAGCCGATTACGCACAGCAGCGCGCCGGAATCCACAGCCGCGCCCTTGGTGACGCTGACGGAGGCGATGGTGCCGTCGCAGGGGGCCATGATCTCGTTCTCCATCTTCATAGCCTCGAGAATGAAGAGAATGTCGCCCTTTTTGACGGAGGCGCCGTTGGAGACCTTCACATCCAGAATGGTGCCGGGCATGGGGGCGGAGACCTTCTCACCGCCGGCGGGAGCCGCAGCGACGGGGGCGGCAGCGGCAGCGGGCGCGGCGGCCACAGGGGCCGCGCCGTCCATGACCTCGATGGCGACCTCATAGACGGTGCCATTCACGTTAACCTTGTACTTTTTCATAGCTTTTCCTCTCCTAACAATTAAAGTTTTTTGACAGACAGCACACGGATGCCGGACAGAGCGGTGCCCTCCTCCTCCGCGATAGCGGCGGCGATGGCGGCGATCATAGCCTGGCGGTTGGGGATGGCGGCGGAAACCGCGGCGGGAGCTGCGGGCGCGGCGGCCATGGGGGCCGGCGTCCCACCCATGGCACGGCAGACAGCGCTCATTGCCGTGCTCAGGATGATGATGCAGATCAGGCCGAAGAAGACGGTTCCGACACCCATCAGGACCACAAATACAGGGTTCATCAGGTTCTTTCCTCCTTCTATGGGCCCGGGCCGGTGGATCCGGTCCCGAGCTGTGGTTCCGGCGGCGGCCACGAGGGCCGGCACCGGCGCAAAGATGCTTTCATTATAGCAAAGCCCTCCAGAAAGTGCAAGCCCTTTCGCATCACATTTCCGACAAGTTTTTGTTTGAATTTCCCGCCTCCCTTTGCGTCCCCGGCGAATTTGTGATATGATAGGAAAAATGCGGGAGAGGGGGCGCGCCGTGCGCTATCAAAAGGTCGTCAAGGGCCGGTTCATTGCCCGGCCAAACCGGTTTATCGCCCATGTGGAGACAGAGGGCCGGGTGGAGGTGTGCCACGTGAAAAACACGGGCCGGTGCAGGGAACTGCTCCGGCCCGGGGCGGCGGTCTATCTGGCGGCGGCGGAGAACCCCGCCCGCAAGACCCGGTGGGACCTCGTCGCGGTGAAGAAGGGGGATCTGCTCATCAATATGGATGCCCAGGCCCCCAACCGTGTCTTCCGGGAGTGGGCGGAGGCGGGGCGCTTCCTCCCCGGGCTGACCGTCATCCGCCCGGAGTACACCTGGGAGGACTCCCGGTTTGACTTCCTGCTGGAGGACAGCCGGGGGCCCATGCTGGTAGAGGTGAAGGGGGTAACGCTGGAGGAGGACGGCGCGGCCCGGTTCCCGGACGCCCCTACGGAGCGGGGGGTGAAGCACCTCCATGGCCTCCTGCGGGCGGCGGAGCGGGGGTACCGGACGGCGGTGTTCTTTGTGATTCAGATGAAAGGCGTCCGCGTTTTTTGCCCCAACGATGCCACCCACCCGGCCTTTGGTGAGGCCCTGCGGGCCGCCGCCGGGGGAGGGGTAGGGGTGTACGCCTACGACTGCCGGGTCACACCGGAGACGCTGGAGATGGACGCGCCGGTGGCAGTACGGCTATAGGCGGACTGTCATTACTAATATATCATTTAAAAAATACTCAAATACAGCTCCTTGCTCAGCCGCTCCAGCAGATGAATGCCGGCCAGGCTGTTGCCCTTTCCATCCAGCGCCGGGGCGAAAATACCGATCCCCATCCGGGTGGGCACCGCAGCCATAATACTGCCGCTGACGCCGCTCTTGGCGGGAACTCCCACCCGAATGGCAAACTCCCCCGACCCGTCATACATACCGCAGGTAACTAAAATGGCGTTGACATACCGGGCGAAAGCGGAGGGAAAAATCCGCTCCCCGCTCACCGGAGCCCGGCCCCGGTTGGACAGGACCGCCCCAATGTGGGCCAGGGACCGGCAGTTCACCCGGATGGCGCAGGCGCGGAAGTAGCAGTCCAGCACCTCCTCCACGTCCCCCTCCAGCAGGCCGTAGGACTTGAGCAGGTAGGCCAGGGCCCGGTTCTTGCTTCCGTGGGTCTTCTCCGAGCGGTAGGCCGCCTCGTCCACGCCAATAGATTCATCCCCCGCCATGCGCCGGGTCAGCTCCAGCAGCCGCCGGAACCGCTCCTCATAGCTCCCTCCGTGTATAAGCGTGCACATGACAATAGCGCCCATGTTGACCATGGGGTTGAGGTGTGCGCTGTCCAGGGTCTGTTCCCCGGCGTTGATGGCGTCGAAGGGCTTGCCGGTGGCCTCCATGCCCACCCGGCTCTGAACGGCCTCTATGCCATTGTCCATCAGAGCCTGGAGCAGAAGGATCGGCTTGACCACGCTCTGAATCGAAAAGGGCTTGTCCCAGTCCCCCGCCCAGCTGTGCCTGCCCTCGCTGCCGATCACATAGACGCCCAGCGCCGCCGGGTCCTGCTTGCCCAGCTCCGGGATGTAGTCCGCCACACGGCCCCGCTCCGTCCAGGGCCGGCACTCCGCCAACAGACGTTCAAGAAGCTCCTCCATCATCCGCGCCTCCCACTGAATTTTTCCGAATCCTGTCCACAGTATGCGGACAAGAACAACATAACAGCCGGCGATCCGTTTGTCAAGGCCACCGGCGTATTTCTTCCCGAAACCAAGAATGATCCCCCGCCTTCCCGTCATAGACTTGTAAAAACCGGGAAAGGCGGGAGATACTATGGTGGGCTATATCATCTATGGGGACGGACCCAAAAAACCGGAGCTGGGAACATGTCAGATCGCGGGGGCGGCCTTCGCCGCTCTGCGGATGGGGGAGGCCCGGCGTCCCAACAGCCCCTTTGCCCTCCGGCGGGCGGCAAAGGGGGCGGCGCAGCTGCGGGAAGCGGGAGTCCGCCACGCCGTGTTCCCTGTGGACTTCCCCTACACGGCCCTCTTCATCCATCAGGGCATCACCCCTGTAGATACCCTGCCCCTGCGGCGGGCCCTGGCCGGGCCGCTGACCCGCCGCAGAATGGAGGAATTGGGCCTGAGCCCCACCCAAGCGGTGGTGGCGGTCTCCTCAGACCGGATGAGCCGAGAGGTCTCCGATACCACCCGCGCCCTGGCCCTCAGCTTCCGCTACGTGCTGCTATCCGTCCAAAGCGGCGGGGCGGAGTTTGCCCGGAGCCTCCGACGGGAGTACGGCATATCCCTGCTGCTGGATCCCTCCCCGGACCAGCTGGACCGGGCGGACGCTCTGCTGCTCTTCTCCCCCCGAGAGGACCTGGCCCAGGAAAACCGGGTGCTCTGCGCCCTCTATCCCGGCGGGGAGGCGGGACGGGGCCGCCTGCCTCTGTGTCTGCCGGCGGGGCTGGCGGAGCGGCTGGAGCCCAACTGCGGCCAGGAGCAGCTGTCCGCCGCCCTCTACGCTCTGGGGGCCGTCAGTCTGGAGACGCTTCTTGCGGAAATTCCTTGTTGACAGAAGAGGGAAATGCCTATATAATGCTATGGAATAAAAGGAGATAACGAAACGACAGTTTCGCTTCCGTTTTTTCTTTTGATTCTTTTCTTTTTTTGAAAAAAGAAAAGAATGTAGACCTTAGCCGCGGTCCGGGCCTGCCGGGCGGCGGCTGAATGGATGATACGGGAAAGGACGTTTACCATGAAAAAAGAGTTCAAGATGAGCCAGGCCCGCTTTGACGAGCTGCAGAAGGAGCTGAATTATCTCAAAACCACCCGCAGCGACGAGGTGGCGGAGATGATCAAGGTAGCCCGGGGCTTCGGCGATCTGAGTGAGAACAGCGAATATGACGAGGCCAAAAACGAGCAGGGCAAGCTCTACTCCCGCATCGGCGAGCTGGAGAACATCCTCCTACACGCCGTCATCATCGAGGAGGACGCCCTCCCTGTGGGCCAAGTGACGATTGGATCCACCGTCACCGTTACCGCCGTGAAAAACGGGGCCAGCCGCAGCTTTAAAATCGCCGGTACCCAGGAGGCCGACGCCATGCACGGCGTCATCAGCGAGGACTCCCCCTTCGGCAAGGCCCTGATGAATCATAAGGAGGGGGAGACCGTCGTCGTCAGCGCCCCCGCCGGAGATATCGAATACCGGATTGACAAGATTGAGCGGTAAGCGCCGCCTTGACAAAAGAGGAGAAAAACTATGTCTCAAACAACGAACACCCCCGGCGGCGAGCCGCAGCAGGATTTAAGCGAGATCCTCCGCATCCGCCGGGAGAAACTCTCCGGCCTCCAGAGCGAGGGCCGGGACCCCTTCCAGGAAACCAAGTTTGTGGTGAGCCGCCACGCCCAGGAGATCAAGGACCGCTTTGACGAGCTGGAGGGCGGCGAGGTCACTATCGCCGGCCGGCTCATGAGCAAGCGCGGCATGGGGAAGGTCAGCTTCTGCGACCTGCAGGATAAGTCCGGCCGGGTCCAGCTCTACGCCCGGAAGGACGAGATGGACGAGGAAACCTACAACCGCTTCAAGAAGTACGACATCGGCGATATCGTGGGCGTCAAGGGCGAGGTCTTCCGCACCCAGCGGGGGGAGATGAGCGTCCGGGCCCGGGAGATCACCCTGCTGTCCAAGTCCCTGCTGCCCCTGCCGGAGAAGTTCCACGGCCTGACCGACAAGGAGACCCGCTACCGCCAGCGGTATGTGGATCTCATCGTCAACCCGGAGGTCCGCCGGAATTTCGAGGTCCGCAGCGCCTTTGTCAAGCACCTGCGCCAATTTCTGGACAACCGGGGCTATATGGAGGTGGAGACGCCGGTGCTCAACACCATCAGCGGCGGCGCCACCGCCCGGCCCTTCGTCACCCACCACAACACCCTGGATATCGACATGTATATGCGCATCGCCACGGAGCTGCACCTCAAGCGGCTGATCGTGGGGGGGCTGGAGCGGGTCTACGAGGTGGGCCGCATCTTCCGCAATGAGGGCATGGATACCAGGCACAACCCGGAGTTTACCACCGTGGAGCTCTACGAGGCCTATGCCGACTTTAACGATATGATGGACCTCTTCGAGGACCTGCTCTCCTCTGCCGCCCAGGAGATCCTGGGAACCTACAAGGTCACCTGGCAGGGGGAGGAAATTGATTTGACTCCCGGCTGGCCCCGGCTGAGCATGGCCGAGGCGGTGAAGCAGCACCTGGGAGTGGACTTTATGGCCATCGAGGGCGACGAGGCCGCCGTAGCCGCCGCCAAGAGCGCGGGCGTGGACATGGACGGAGTGGAGCCCACCTGGGGCCATGCCCTCTATGAGTGCTTCGACCAGAAGGTGGAGGAAAAGCTCATTCAGCCCACGTTTATCACCATGCACCCGGTGGACGTGTCGCCTCTGGCGAAGCGGTCCCCCAAGGACCCCCGGCTCACCGAGCGGTTTGAACTGTTCATCTGCCATAGCGAGATGGGCAACGCCTTCTCCGAGCTCAACGACCCCATCGACCAGCGCCAGCGCTTCCAGAAGCAGGCGGAGCTGCGGGCCAAGGGCGACGACGAGGCGGGGATGATGGATGAGGACTTTATCACCGCCCTGGAGTACGGTATGCCGCCCACCGGCGGACTGGGCATCGGCATCGACCGGTGCGTGATGCTGCTGACCGGCAGCGATTCCATCCGGGATGTACTTTTGTTCCCCACTATGAAGCCCCTGGACTGATAAAAAACAGTGAACATGCTGCGAATAGATTGGGCGCTCGCCTGATTGTCCGCCGCGTCAGACGGCCCTCCGGGGCCAAGCAGGAGCGCCCCCGCCTAAGGCGGGGGCGCTCCTGCTTCTATGGCATTATACCCGCTCCACCGGGAAAAGGACCCCAGTCTCCAGGGCCTCAGGGGGCGTGTTGTCCGGGTCGCCGAAGTAGCGGTCCATAGCGGGACCGCACATCCGATACTCGGTGTGCTCTCCCAGCCACGCGCACAGGGCCTCATAGGCCAGATGCAGGTTCTCATAAGAGCCCCTGTGCTGGACAGCCGCGCAGGTGCAGGCAGGCTTGAGTTTGACATCCGGACCGTCCTGGGCCACCACCATCTGGACCTCCACATCGGAGCGCTCACGGTTAAACGCCTCGTCGTGGTAGAGCATCTGGATGGGCCCCGCCTGCGTCAGTCCGCGGACGGTCGCCTCCCGAAACAGCTCATTGAAGAACTCGTGGTACTGGTGTACGCCGACGGTTTTTCGGATGGAGAATACCTTCTGCTCCGGGTCCTCCAGCAAAATCACATGGTACGCGTTTTCCATCATACAGACTCCTTCCATACGGAGGATGTCCGCCTCCAGCCGGTGGAGCGCCGCCCGCTTATCGTCCAGCTCCCGGCACAGCGCCAGCCGGCGCTGCCGCAGGCGCTCCAGCAGCCGGTTGTCCTCCAGGCCCAGCAGGGGCCCGATCTCGTGGAGGGAAAAGCCGCAGCCCTTCAGCCACTGGATGCGGGTCAGCTCGGTGAGCTGCTCCTGCCGGTAGTACCGGTAGCCGTTTTCCCCCACGGCCTCAGGGCGCAACAGTCCCAGGGCGTCATAGTGGCGCAGCATCCGGGGGGTGACGCGGCTCAGGCGGGAAAATTCACCGATGGTGAGCATGACATTCCTCCTTGTTTTGTTGTGGAACCAGTTCCTGCAAACAGGATAAGCCTTTACACAGTGGGAATGTCAAGCTTTTTTTCGGAAAATTTTCCGCCCCTCATACTCTGTCCGGCTGCTTCATCTCCTGCCAGACGGTGCACATCATGGTGATATAGCAGGTCAGCCCCCCGATGACGTCGCTCACCGGCTCGGCGGCAAAGACGCCGTAGGCCCCCAGGCCCCACAGCCGGGGCAGCAGGAGAATCAGCGGCGTCACCAGCGCCACCTTCCGCAGCAGGGAGAAGCACACCGCCATCCGGGCCCGGCCCAGGGCCACAAAGGTGTTCTGCCCAATCATCTGGAAGCTCATAAAGAAATAGGCGGCGTAGTAGATCCGCATGGTGCGCACCCCCACCTCCAGAAGCCCCGGGTCGTCGTTAAACAGCAGGATAAACACATGGGGGAACGCCAGCAGCAGAAGCCAGACGGCCACATTGTAGCTCAGACAGGAGACGGTCAAAAACCGGACGCTCTCCCGCACACGGCTGTACCGGCCCGCGCCGTAGTTGTAGCCGATGACCGGCTGGGCTCCCTGGGTGAGGCCCCGGATGGGCTGGAAGACGATCTCCCGGACGGAGGTAATGGCGGTCATGGCCGCCACGTAGAGGTTCCCCTGGGCGCTGCCGCCGGACAGAGCGCCGTAGGTCTGGAGCTGGGCATTGCCCAGAGCCTGGACCAGGCTGTTGGTCACGGAAAACGTGAAGCCTGTGAGCCCCAGGCTGCACACCCGGCGGAGAATGGGGCCGTCCAGGCCCAGGCTCCCCCGGTCCAGCCGGAGCAGCGCGTTTTTCCCAGTGAGGAACACCAGCACCCAGACGGCGGAGCAGGTCTGGGCGATGACTGTGGCCAGAGCCGCACCCCGGACACCCATGTCCAGGGCGAAGATGAACACCGGGTCCAGAATCAGGTTGATGACGGCCCCCAGCAGGGTGGTCATCATCCCCGTGCGGCCGAAGCCCTGGGCGTTGATAAAGGGATTCATCCCCAGGCCGATCATCACCGGGATGGTCCCCGCCAGATAGAGGAGCAGATAGTCCTTGGCGTGGGCCACTGTCTCCGGACTGCCGCCCACCAGATAGAGGATGGGCTCGTGGAAGAGGTAGAAGAGCACCGTCAGCCCCGCCCCCAGCAGCAGCAGGAAGGTGAAGCTGACACCCATAATCCGGGCCGCCTTTTTATCGTCCCCCCGGCCCCGGGCGATGGAGCACAGGGGCGCGCCTCCGGTGCCGCAGAGGTTGGCAAAGGCGGTGATGATATAGGTGACGGGCATCACCAGGCCGATGCCGGTGAAGGCGTCCCGGCCCACCTGGCCGATATGACCGATGAAGGCCCGGTCCACCACGTTATAGAGCACCACCGTCAGCTGGGCCACCGTGAGGGGGATGGCCAGGGAGAGAATGTTTTTGGCGATGCTCCCCTGGGAGAAGTCATTTTTCCGCTTCGCGTCCATATATGCGCCTCCATTGCCGCGTTTTTCACTTCTATTGTAGGCCGTTTTGCCGAAAATTGCAAGAGAGGTCTTCTATATGCTGAATGCCTCCAAAATCTTTGCGAAAGATTGTGGCCAGCTGCCTCCGGTTTGTGTTATAATAGAGAAAATCTCATATTCAGCCAAGGAGGAGCCGGTATGGAGTACCGTCGAGGGGATATTCTCTATCACTATACGGATTTTCAGGCGGTGGACGGAATCCTGCGCCGCGCCCAGCTGCGGGTCAACAACGTCCTGCGGATGAACGACTCCGCGGAGATGCGGCACTTTATGAACCGTCTGTGCAGCGCGGTTGTGGAGCGGCTGCGCAGGGACGGCCGCGCGCGGCAGGCCGGTGCGATCCGCGCCCTGTTCCAGGAGGAGGTGAAGAAGGAGTACTCCGCCTTTGCCGCCTGCTTCTCCTTTCACCGGGACGACGCGGCCCAGTGGGAGCGCTATGGAAACCGGGGAAGGGGGATCTGCATCGCCTTCCGGCGGGAGTATTTACAGCGGATTGCCAGAGGGGCGCTCTCACTCCAGACGGTTTTCTACCGGGACGACATGGCCGGCCACCCCATGGTGGACGCCTTCTGCCGCCTGGCGGAGGAAGACGGGGAGCTCTCCGGCAAGAACCCCGCTGTCCGGGAGATTATGCGGGAGGCGTGGGCCTGTTCGGTGTCCTACAAGCACCCCTCCTTCCGCTCCGAGTACGAGATGCGGCTGGTGGTCTCCCCCTTCGAGAAGAGGGATTTCGACATACAGCCCTGCTACCACGTGACCAAGGAGCGGATTAAAAAGTATTACCCCCTGGATCTGCGGGCCATGTGCGCGGAGATCCAGATCGGCATGGAGGAGCTGGTGGCGGAGCTCATCATCGGGCCGGACTCCACCCAGTCTCTGGCTATTTTCCAGGACTATCTGCGGGACAACGGACTGTCCCCGCTGGCGGATCTGGTGTCCCTTTCGGACTGCCCGCTCCGGGGACTGGCGACGTGACCTCGCACAAAGCAAGGCCCCGGGGCGTCTGCCCCAGGGCCTTGTTTCGTCTGTTCAAGGATAGATGCTTACTTCAGGCTCTCAGCAACCGCCACCGCCACGGCGACAGTCGCGCCCACCATGGGGTTGTTGCCCATGCCCAGGAAGCCCATCATCTCCACGTGAGCGGGGACGGAGCTGGAACCGGCAAACTGGGCGTCGGAGTGCATCCGGCCCATGGTGTCGGTCATGCCGTAGGAAGCGGGGCCCGCGGCCATGTTGTCCGGGTGCAGGGTGCGGCCCGTGCCGCCGCCGGAGGCAACGGAGAAATACTTCTTGCCCTGCTCCACGCACTCCTTCTTATAGGTGCCGGCCACAGGGTGCTGGAACCGGGTGGGGTTGGTGGAGTTGCCGGTGATGGACACGTCCACGCCCTCCAGGTGCATGATGGCCACGCCCTCCCGGACGTCGTCCGCG
>JAAWUC010000035.1 GCA_022804995.1 Oscillospiraceae bacterium | reverse complement strand
CAGGCCAGTTCGATGTCCCGGCACAGCAGCACATAGGCGATCCACACCAGGGGCTGAAACCAGTAGACCGCCAGCAGCAGGTAGGCGGCAGGCTTGACCCAGTGGTCCCGGCGGCGGATGTGGGCCCGCTCGTGGGCCAGAACGCAGGCCCGGCTCTCCCCGTCCAACCCCTCCGGCAGGTAGATCCGGGGCCGGAGGAGGCCCAGGAGAAACGGGGTGTCAATCTGGCCGCATAGCCAGACCCCGTCCCCCTCGGGCACCGCCTCCGCCAGACGCCGCCGCAGCCGCAGCCAGCTCGCCAGGGCCCAGAGGAGCATCAGGGCCATGCCCGTGATCCACACCGCCGCGCAGAGAAGGAGCACGCTCCGGGTGTGCCCGGCGGGGGGAGAGACAGCTTCATAGTAGTCCGACAGCTGCTCGTTGACAGCGATGTTAAGCGTGGCGACGCCGGAGTGGACATAGAAAGCGTCCCGCTCCAGCACTGTCTGGGGAACTGTCTCCGCGCTTGGGATGAGGCTCAGGGCGCTCTGGATGGAAAAGGGGCAGATCAGCCGCAGCCCCACCAGCCCCCACAGCAGGCACCGGGCGGATTTGGGGGCCTTCTTCAGCGCCAGCCGCAGGATGATGACCGCCAAAACCAGCCACCCCGCCGCAGCGCCACGGTTCCATAGGGACAGAAACAGGCTCTCCATCTTACACCTCCTCATACTGGTCGATAAGGCGGCGGATCTCCGCCGCCTCCTGGGCGGTAAGGGCCTTGCCGCTGGTGAAGGCCGCCACGAACCGGGGCAGGGACCCGCCGAAGGCCCTGTCCACAATCTCCCGGCTCTCGCTGGTCTGCACCTGCTCCCGGGAGACCAGGGATGTGACCACGGCGTTCTCCAGCCGCACCACCCCCCGCTCCGACAGGCGCTTGATGACGGTATAGGTGGTGGACTTCTTCCACCCCAGCTTCTCCCGGCAGAGCCGCACCAGCTCCGTACTGCTCACCGGTTCCCGCTCCCAGAGGATCTGGCAGAAGCGGTGCTCGCTCTCGAAAATTTTTGGTGTGTCCATAGGTTCGCCTCCTTGGTTTAACGTGTTAGACCTTCTGTGGATAGTCTAACAGATTAGACCACTTTTGTCAAGAGAAAACGGGCCTGTGATTTCAAGGCCCGCCGGTGTTGACAAATACCGCCGGATATGGTACTCTGCGTGGAAACAGAGGAAAAAGGAGAGATCAAAAAATGGGCTTGATCGAGTGCTTTTTCATTGGCGTGGGACTGAGCATGGACGCCTTCGCGGCGTCGGTGTGCAAGGGGCTGGGCATGGACAGGCTGCGCTGGCGGCAGGGGGCGGTGCTGGCCCTGTCCTTCGGCGGCTTCCAGGCGCTGATGCCTTTGCTGGGGTGGCTGCTGGGCCGGCGGTTTGAAGCGTATATCACCAGCGTGGACCACTGGATTGCGTTCCTGCTGCTGGGCGTTATCGGCGGAAAGATGATCTGGGACGCCTTCCACCCGGAGGAGGAGAGCGGAGGCTTTGATCTGCGGGAGCTGCTGGCCCTCTCGGTGGCTACCAGCATCGACGCCATGGCGGTGGGCATCACCTTCGCCTTTTTGCAGGCGCCCATCCTCTCCGCCGCCTGTCTCATCGGCTGTACCACCTTCTGCCTGTCCCTGATGGGGGTCTGGGTGGGCTTCCGGTTCGGGAGCCGCTGGCGGGAGAAGGCAACCCTGGCCGGCGGCGCGATCCTGATCCTCATCGGCCTGAAGATCCTGCTGGAGCACACCGGAATTCTCTAGGCACCCTCCCGATCCCGGGCGATCTGCTTGGCGTAGCGGTCCTCCTCGGAGAACACACAGCCGCAGTATTTCTGCATGTAGAGCCCCAGCTCCCGGGCCTTGGCCTGCCCCTGGCGGAAGCCGGGGCGGAAGTCCCGGTAGAGAAACGCCACGCCGTACCGGTCCGCCATGCGCTGGGCGGCGGCGGTGATGGCGCCGTGGTCCTGGTAGGGGCTGACGAGCAGGGTGGTGCTGAAGGCGGCAAAGCCGTGATCGGCGGCATAGCGGGCCGTCTCCTCCAGGCGGCAGGCGTAGCAGTATCCGCACCGCCCCTCGATATCCCCGGCTACCGCCCGGACGAAGGGCCGCAGGCCGTATTCCCCATGGAGGATCAGCTCCTGGCCGATGGAGGCGGTATACTCCCGCAGGGCTTCCCGCCGGGCGCGGTACTCCTGGTAGGGGTGGATATTGGGGTTGAACCAGAAGGCGGCGGGCTCGATGCCCTCGGCCCGAAGGGAATCGACGCAATAGACGCTGCACGGCGCGCAGCAGGTGTGGAGAAGAAGCTTGTCCATGGCGGATACCTCGCTTTCGCAGTCTCTGCTGGGATTTTATCATATTCCGTAAATTCTGTCAAAGAGGGGATGTCTGATGACTGGAGCGGTTCTGTTGATTCCGTTTTTCTTGGTCCGCGTTGGCCTGCTGTCCCTGCTGAGCGGGGAGGCTGCTGGGCGCGCCGCCCATTTTGCGCCGGTGGAGGGGTGGGAGCGAGGGGCGTACTGGGTCTATCAGATCTCCACCGCCGGACTGATTCTCAGCCTATTTTTCCTGGATATCCGGCTGGAACCCCTGACTGTGGGGCTGATTTGCGGCGGCGTTTACTAGGCGGGAGCCGCGCTGCTGGCGTTTCAGCTCTCGGCGGGGCAGAGTGTCCGGGCGGAGGAGCGCTGCAAAAATCCGGTTGACAAATTCCACCGGGAAAGCTACAATAAAATCCGATAGAGCGGCAGCGTTCGCTGCCGCGTTTTTTCTGCCCGTCCGGAGGAGGGAGGAGATCTTATGGTGCGAAAGAATAACGCCCTGCTGGCGGCTGGCTTCGGTACTACCCACCTGGACGCCCTGGAAAAATCCATTGTCCCGGTGGAGCAGGATTTGGCGGCGGCGTTCCCCGGCTGGGGCTTCGCCCGGGCCTTCACCAGCCCCACCGTCCGCCGGCGGCTGGGGGAGCGGGGCGTGGCCGTGGAGAGCGCGGACGCGGCCCTGGCCCGGCTGGCGGAGGAGGGCGTGGAGCGGTGTGTGGTCCAGCCCACGCTGGTCATCCCCGGGGAGGAGTACGACCGTCTCCGGGAGGCCGTGGAACATATGGAGGGCAGAATGCGGATTGCCCTGGGGGAGCCCCTGCTCCGGAGGGAGGCGGACTGGCCGGAACTGGCCCGCGTCCTGCGGCGGGAGTATCCTATTGCTGAGGACACCGCGCTGGTGGCCGTGGGCCACGGCGCCGGGCGCCGGTCCAACGGGCTCTACCAGGCCATGGCGGAGGAGCTGGCCCGGCAGGAGGGGCCGGTTCTCCGGCTGGCCACGGTGGAGGGAACGCCCTCCTTCGCGGATGTGGTTTCCGAGCTGGAGAAGCTGCCCATGCGGCGGGCATTGCTGGTCCCGCTGATGCTGGCGGCGGGGGACCACGTGAAAAACGACATGGCGGGTCCCGGGCCGGAGAGCCTCCGTTCCCTGCTGGAGGCGGCGGGGTTTGCGGTGGACTGCGCCCTGCGGGGGCTGGGGGAGCTGCCCCAGATCCGGGCGATGTACGTCCGGCGGGCCCTGACGGCCGGGGAGGGGCTGGCGTGAGGGCGGCGGTTTCCGCCCCCCGGGTCCTGCTGGCGGGAACCGGCAGCGGCTGCGGAAAGACCACCGTCACCTGCGCCGTGCTCCAGGCCCTGACGGACCGGGGGCTGCGGCTGGGGGCCTTCAAGTGCGGTCCGGACTACATTGACCCCATGTTCCACAGCCGGATCATCGGGGCGGAAAGCGGAAATCTGGATCTGTTCTTTTTCGGCGGCGATATGGCCCGGCGGCTGCTGGCCGGAGGGGCCGGGCAGAGGGATGTGTCCGTCATCGAGGGAGTTATGGGCTACTACGACGGCATGGGCCTGACCTCCACCCAAGCCAGCGCCTACGATCTGGCCCGGGAGACGGACTCCCCGGCGGTGCTGGTGGTGGGGGCCAAGGGCGCGTCCCTGTCTCTGCTGGCGGTGATAGAGGGCTTTTTGAGGTTCCGCCCGGACAGCCATATCCGGGGGATAATCTTCAACCAGTGCGCTCCGGCCGTCTATGCAGCCCTGGCGGAGGCCGTCCGGGAGCGGTTCGGCGGGCGGGTGAAGCCCCTGGGGTATCTGCCGCCCATGGCGGACTGCGCGCTGGAGAGCCGCCACCTGGGGTTGGTTACAGCCGGCGAGGTGGTGGATTTGCGGGACAAGCTCCGCCGGCTGGCCTGCCAGGCGGAGAAAACTGTGGATCTGGACGGCCTGCTGGCTCTGGCAAGGAGCGCGCCGGCGCTGGAGTGGGAGCTGGCAGCGCCTGTAAAATTTCCGGAGCCGGTGCGGGTGGCCGTGGCGGAAGACAAGGCGTTCTGCTTCCGCTACCGGGACAGTCTGGCGGTGCTGGAGGAGCTGGGGGCGGAGCTGGTCCCCTTCCGCCCGCTGGAGGACAGAGCCCTGCCGGAGGACATCCACGGGCTGTACCTGTGCGGCGGATATCCGGAGCTGTACGCCCGGGAGCTGAGCGAAAACCGGACCATGTTGGCCTCTGTCCGGGGGGCGCTGGAGCGGGGCGTGCCCTGCATCGCGGAGTGCGGGGGATTCATGTATTTGACGGAGGCAATCGGGGACTGGCCCATGGTGGGATATCTGCCTGGGAGGTGCCGGGACACCGGACGGCTGACCCGGTTCGGCTATGTGACGCTGACAGCGAAGAGGGACAACCTCCTCTGCCGGGCGGGGGAGAGGATCCGGGGCCATGAGTTCCACCACTGGGACGCGGAGAACCCCGGGGAAGATTTTACGGCGGAAAAGGCCAGCGGGAAGTTCTGGGATTGTGTGTTCGCCACGGACCGGCTCTACGCCGGGTTTCCCCACTTTCATTTCCGTGCCAACCCGGCCTTCGCGGAGAATTTCTATCGAGCCTGTGTAAAGGAGAAGCATCGAAATGATTCATAAACTGCCGCCGGCGGAGATCGAGCGCCGGAGCTTCGAGATCATCGGGGAGCTGCTGGGGGACCGGGCGCTGGATCCGGAGAAGGAGCTTGTGATAAAACGGGTCATCCACACCACCGCTGACTTTGACTATGTGGACAATTTGGTTTTCACGGAGGGAGCTGTGGCCCGGGGGCTGGAGGCCCTGCGGAGCGGCTGTGACATTGTCGCCGATACCCAGATGGCGAGGGCGGGGATCAATAAGCGGGCCTTAGCGAAGCTGGGCGGCGAGGTCCACTGCTTCATCTCCGATCCGGACGTGGCCCGGGAGGCGGGGGAGCGGGGCGTCACCCGGGCGGCGGTGTCTATGGAGCGGGCGGCAAAACTGGAGAAACCGTGCATTTTTGCCATCGGCAACGCCCCCACGGCTCTGGTAGCGCTGCGGGAGCTTCTGGACTGCGGGGCGGTAAAACCGGCGCTGATCATCGGCGTCCCGGTAGGGTTTGTAAACGTGGTTGAGAGCAAGGAGCTGATTTTGGAGGCAGGGGTCCCCGCCATCGTAGCCCGGGGCCGGAAGGGCGGCAGCAACGTTGCCGCCGCCGTCTGCAACGCGCTGCTGTATCAGCTTGGGCGGTGAGGTCTCCATTCTTTTTCTTTTGGAAAAGAAAAAGAATCAAAAAGAAAACTTTGTTCGCAAGGCTATGCCTTGCTCATGGTATTTTTATGGATAAATTTATCACAAAGGGTGGGCAGAAGCTCCGCTTGGGCTGCACCACCGGTTCCTGTGCGGCAGCGGCGGCCAAGGCCGCCGCCTGCGCCCTGCTGACAGGTGAGTGTCCGGATCGGGTGGAGGTGCTCACGCCCAAGGGGCTGACGCTGGCCCTGCCGGTGGCGGAGGTCAGGATAGAGGCGGGGACTGCCTTTTGTACGGTTATCAAGGATGACAGCGACGATCCCGACGTGACGAAAGGGGCGGCGATTACGGCGGAGGTTTCCCTGACGGAGGCGCCCGGCATATCCATTGACGGCGGAAAGGGAGTGGGCCGCGTTACCCGCCCCGGCCTGGACCAGCCGGTGGGAGCGGCGGCTATCAACAGCACACCCCGGCGGATGATACGGGAAAACCTGGAGAAATTGTGCGAACAAGAGGGCTGTCGGGGCGGGCTTTCGGTGATGATTTCTGTCCCGGAGGGGGAGACGCTGGCCCGACGGACCTTCAATCCCAGGCTGGGCATTGAAGGGGGGATTTCCATTCTTGGCACCGCCGGCATTGTGGAACCTATGAGCGAACAGGCTCTGCTGGATACGATTCGGGTGGAGCTGAGACAGCGCCGGGTGTCCGGCGCGGACTTTGTGCTGTTGGCGCCGGGGAACTATGGGTCTGATTTTGTCCGGGATGGTCTGGGGATAGACCCGGAACTGGCGGTTCAGTGCTCCAACTTCATCGGGGAGGCGGCGGGGATGTGTCGGGATTTGGGCTTCCGGGGCCTGCTGCTGGTAGGCCATGTGGGCAAGCTGGTCAAGCTGGCGGGAGGGATGCCCAATACCCACTCGCGGTATGGGGACTGCCGGATGGAGATTCTTGCCGCCCACGCCGCCGCAGCCGGGTTAGCGCCGGAAAAAACTGGACAAATTCTGCAATGTGTGGCCTGCGATGAAGCCCTGCGCCTCTGCGGGGAGCTTCGAACAGAGACTATGGCGCGGGTAACAGAGCGGGCGGCGGAGCATTTGTCCCGCTGGGCAGAGGGGTTGGAGATAGGTGTGACCATTTTCTCCAAAGTCAGCGGTGTCCTGGGGCAAACCGCTAATGTGCCGTATTTGCTGGAAAAAATGATAAAAACATAAGCAAAACGGAGTTTTGCGCAAAAAGTTCTTTTTGATACTTTTTCTTTCAAGAAAAAGTATGAACAACCTCTGGAGGTGTGTATGGTACATTTTGTAGGCGCGGGCAGCGGGGCGGCGGACCTGATCACGGTCCGGGGGGCGAGACTGCTGGGGGAGGCGGATGTGGTTATCTACGCCGGAAGCCTGGTCAATCCAGAGCTGCTTCGGTACACGAAGCGGGGGTGTGAGATCCACAACAGTGCGGAGATGACGTTGGAGCAGGTGCTGTCGGTGGTGAAGGAGGCGGAAGCCGCCGGGAAAACCACCGTCCGACTCCACACCGGAGACGCCAGCATCTACGGTGCGGTTCGGGAACAGTTTGATGAACTGGAGAAATTGGGCGTCGAATACGATGTTTGTCCCGGCGTCAGTTCCTTCTGCGGAGCGGCGGCGTCCCTGCGGACAGAGTACACCCTGCCGGATGTGAGCCAGACCGTCATCATCACCCGCGCCGCTGGACGGACGGCGGTTCCGAAGCGGGAGTCCATCGCCGCGCTGGCCGGCCACGGGGCTACGATGGTTCTGTTTTTGAGTACCGGTCTGACGGAAAAGCTCCAGCGGGAGCTGCTGGAGGGCGGCTACGCCAGTGAGACGCCCGCCGCTGTGGTCTACAAGGCTACTTGGCCTGACGAAAAAATCATCCGCTGTACAGTTGGAACCCTGGATAAAACAGTCAAAGAGAACGGCTTGACGAAAACCTCTCTTATTATTGTGGGGGACTGCATGGGGGAGCGTTATCTCCGGTCTAAGCTCTACGATCCGGGCTTTGCTACGGAATTCCGGGCGGCGGAACAATGAGGACTGCCATTTTTGCGTTCAGCCGCCGGGGGTGCGCCGCCGCCGGGCGGATTCGGGATGCGCTGGGCGGAGAGTGCCGGTGTTACACCATGGAAAAATATTGCACAGAGGGCTTTGCGCCGATTGTTCCGCCTTTGGCGGACTTTACGGGGCCTGTTTTTGCTTGGGCAGATGCTTTGGTGTTTGTAGGCGCCTGCGGCATTGCGGTGCGGGCTATCGCTCCGCACCTTCGGGACAAGCGAACTGACCCGGCGGCGGTAGTGGTAGATGAACTGGAGAAATTCGTTATATCTCTGCTTTCGGGGCACATTGGCGGAGCCAACGATTTGGCGGATCGTTTGGCGGCGGCGCTGGGAGCTGTACCGGTGGTGACAACCGCCACAGATGTAAATGGAAGATTTGCTGTAGACGCCTGGGCTGCGAAGCAGGGACTGCATATTGGCAGCAGGGAGGCCGCAAAGGCTGTGTCTGCCGCTGTTTTGGAGGGCTCTGTGCCTCTCTGCACCGACTTCCCTGTTGTTGGAGAGCTGCCGGCGGGAGTTGAGATGGGGAAAACGGGGGATGTTGGGATCTGCATTTCCTGGAAAAATCAGTCTCCATTTCGCGAAACGCTTCTTCTGGCGCCGCCGGTCCTGCACTTGGGCATCGGGTGCCGCCGGGGGATAAGCGAGGAGGCCGTTGCCTCTCTTGTGGAGCAGGTTTTGGATGAAGCCGGAGCCTTGCCGGAGGCGGTCAAAATGGTTGCATCTATCGATCTGAAACAGGATGAACCTGGACTTTTAGAGCTTTGCCGGCGGCGCAAATGGCCGGTTTCCTTTTACTCCGCAAAAGAGCTTTCGGATGTGGAAGGGGAGTTTACTCCCTCAAAGTTTGTTCAAGAGACTACCGGAGTGGATAATATCTGCGAGCGGGCAGCGTTGCTGGGCGCGGAGCGATTGTTGGTAAAAAAGGTTGCAAAAGACGGTGTAACAGCTGCTATAGCCGTCGAAAGTTGGGAGGTATATTTTGATGGGTAAGCTGTCTGTAGTGGGTATCGGCCCGGGCGGTTATGAGGATATGACGATCCGCGCGGACCGGGTGCTGACTGCCTGCGAGGTGGTTGTCGGCTATCATGTCTATGTGGACCTGGTTCGTGACCGGTATCCGGACAAGGAGTTTTTAACCACCCCCATGACGCGGGAGACGGAGCGGTGTCAAATGGCTTTAGATGCCGCACGGGCGGGGAAAGAAGTTGCTATGGTCTGCTCCGGGGACAGCGGTATCTATGGCATGGCGGGGCTGCTTTACGAACTGCGGGGGGAGGAGACAGAGCCGGAGATTTCTGTCATTCCGGGTCTCACCGCCGCCTGCTCTGGCGGCGCAATTTTAGGTGCGCCGCTGACCCATGATTTTGCTGTTATCAGCCTTAGTGACCGTCTGACTGCCTGGGAAACCATCGAAAAGCGTCTAGAAGCCGCAGCGGCAGCGGACCTTTCCATCGTTCTCTACAACCCTGCCAGCCGGGGCAGGCCGGACTACCTGCGCAAGGCTTGCGGCATTTTGCTGCGGCATTTACCGGCGGACCGTCCCTGCGGTGTGGCCCGAAATATTGGCCGGACGGGAGAAAGCGGGGAACTGCTGACGCTGGAACGGCTCCGGGACTATCCGGCGGATATGTTTTGCACGGTCTTTATCGGCAACGCGCAGACCCGGATTGCCGCCGGGCGGCTGGTCACACCTAGGGGATATAGACATGGATAAATTTTGCGTTTTTGCCGGCACTGCCGAGGGGCGGGAGCTGGTAGAGTTTCTCTTAGAACAGGGCGCGGCTGTGACCGCCTGCGTAGCCACGGAATACGGACGAACCTTGCTGCCGGAGGGTGCGGAAAACCTGACCATCTCCGCCCGGCGGCTGTCGGGGGAAGAGATCGCCGGCCTTCTGGAACTGGAGAAATTTGCTATGGTGGTGGATGCCACGCACCCCTATGCCCGCATGGTTACGGAAGAGATTTCCAGAGCCTGCGATAAAACTGGGGCGGTCTATCTGCGGCTGCTGCGGGGGAGCATAGATGGGGAGGCGCTGTACCTGCCCGATATTCCGGCGGCGGTGGAGAGCCTGTCCCGGCAGGAGGGAAATATCCTGCTGACCACCGGGAGTAAGGAACTGGAGAAATATGCCGGACTTCCGGGGTTTGCGCAGAGGGCTTACGCCCGGGTGCTGCCTATGGAGGACTCCCTGCGCCTCTGTCAGACGGCGGGACTGCCGCCCAGCCATATCCTGGCTATGCAGGGCCCGTTTTCCAAGGAGATGGACACAGCCATGCTGCGGGCGGTAGACGCCCGGTTTTTGGTGACGAAGGACACCGGCGCGGCGGGGGGATTTCAGGAAAAGCTGGAGGCCTGCCGGGAGGCGGGGGTGATCCCGGTGGTGATCGGCCGTCCGCCCCAGCGGGAGGGACTGGACCTGCCGGAGACGACGGCACTGCTCTGTAAAAAATATGGATTTTCCGTTCGCCCGAAGGTGTGGATAACTGGCATCGGCCCCGGTGGACGGGGCGGCATGACGCTGGATGCCCTCCGCGTGCTGGGGGAGGCCCGGTGCGTCATCGGCGCGTCTAGAATGCTGGAGGCGGCGGGCCGTCCGGGCCAGCGGCTGGTGGAGGCCGTTGCGGCGGAGGACATTGCCGCCGCTGTCCGGGAGAACCGTTTTTGCCGCCGGATCGCTGTGGCAGTGAGCGGGGACGCGGGGTTTTTCAGCGGGGCGAAAAAGCTTCTGCCGCTTCTGACAGACTGTGATGTGGAAGTGGTGCCGGGCGTCAGCTCTCTGGTCTGTCTCTGCGCCCGGCTGGGCGTCTCCTATGAGGACGTTGTCCCCGTCAGCCTCCATGGGCGGGAGCGGGATATTGCCGCCGATATCCGGTCCCACCGCCGGATTTTCGCCTTGGTTGGCGGAGAGAACGGAGCTGGAAAGCTCTGCCGCCGTCTGGTGGAGGCCGGACTGGGAGAGGTGCGGGTGTCTGTGGGAGAGCGCCTGGGATATCAGGATGAATCGGTCACAACAGATGCGGCCTCGGCGCTGGCGGAGCGCTGCTTTTCACCCCTCAGCGCGGTCCTTGTTGAGAACGCGGAGGCCGAAAAACGGGTGGTGACCCACGGCCTGCCGGACAGCGCTTTCCTCCGGGAAGAGGGGGTGCCCATGACCAAGAGCGAGGTCCGCAGTGTTGCCCTCTCCAAGCTGGAGCTGACGGAGGACGCTGTGTGCTGGGATATTGGGGCGGGCACCGGCTCTGTGTCGGTGGAGATGGCGCTCCAGGCCCGGCTGGGCCAGGTCTACGCGGTGGAAAAAAAGCCCTCCGCCCTGGCGCTCCTGGAGGAGAACAGGCGGAGGTTTTGGCTGGAGAATTTGACCGTTATAAGCGGAGCGGCCCCGGCGGTGCTGGAGGCCCTGCCGCCGCCGGACTGCGTCTTTCTGGGCGGCAGCTCCGGAAATCTGCGGGAAATCTTGGAGCTTGTAGGGAGGAAAAATCCCTCCGCCCGCATTGTGGCCGCGGCTGTCACACTGGAGACGGCTGCGGAGCTGACTGCCTGGGCAAAGGCGGGGGCGCGGGAGGACTGGGAGGCGGTGGCCCTGTCGACGGCCCGGAGCCGGGAGGCGGGATCCTACCATTTGATGACCGCCCAGAACCCGGTTTGGCTCTTCTGCTTCCGTGGATCCGGCCGGAGGGAGCGCAAATCGTAAAATGGATTTTTTTATCAGTCACTCCGGCCTCTGCGCTATTCTTGTCGGCTTTGGAATGGACCTGCTGTGGGGTGATCCCCGCTGGATTCCCCATCCAGTGGTCTTGATTGGAAAGCTGATTTCCACCCTGGAGCGGATTCTGCGCCGGGTGCTTCCCGCCACAAAAAACGGGGAGCGGCTGGCTGGAGGCCTGCTCTGGCTGCTGACAGCCGCCGCCTCCACAGCGGCGCCCTGGCTGATTCTGCGGCTGTGCGCGCAGGTGAGCCCCTGGCTGAGGCTGGCCGTGGAGAGTGGAATGTGCTGGCTGATTTTGGCCGCAAAATCCCTGAAAACGGAAAGTATGCGGGTTTATACCGCCCTGGAGTCGGGGGATATCCGTGCGTCCCGCCGCGCGGTGTCCATGATTGTGGGCCGGGATACGGCGGAGCTGGACGGCGCGGCCGTCACCCGGGCGGCGGTGGAAACCGTGGCGGAAAACACCTCGGACGGCGTGATTGCGCCGCTGTTCTATCTGGCGCTGGGAGGCGCGCCGCAGGGTTTCCTCTATAAGGCGGTGAACACCATGGATTCCATGCTGGGCTATGTGGAGGAGCCTTACCGGCACATCGGATTGGTTCCGGCAAAGCTGGATGATTTGTTCAATTTCATTCCGGCCCGGCTCTCCGCCCTGCTGATGCTGGCGGCGGGGGCGCTGCTGGGGATGGATGTCAAAAACGGCTGGCGGATTTTCCGCCGGGACCGGTACAGCCACGCCAGTCCCAATTCCGCCCAGACGGAGTCGGTCTGCGCCGGACTGCTGGGCCTGCGCTTGGCGGGGGACGCCAGCTACCACGGGCAGCTCCACAAAAAGCCCTTCATCGGCGACCCGCTCCGGCCCATCGAGCACCGGGATATTCCCCGGGCCTGCCGCCTGATGTACGGGACGGCGCTTCTTGCCCTGGCGGCTGTGGCCGCGGTTCTCCGATAGGCATGGAGGCCGTCGGGACCGTGAATTTGCTCCGGCTGGATATTTTTCCGGGTCTGCCGCGAAAAAAACGTTGTATTTCCCGCCGGTTTGATGTATACTAAGCTGACAGAATGAGTATGGGAGGTTCCAAACCATGAAATCGACATGGCGCTTTGTTTTGAAGATCGTGGGTGTGTCACTGGCCCTGGCTGGGATTATCTGTCTGCTGGTGGGCTGCTGGGAGAGCCTGGAGGCCGGCGGTGAGCGGATGATGGAGAAGGTGCGGGGCAAGTGCCGGCGGTACTGCCCGGAGTTTGACGACTACGACGACGACCTGCTTTACGAGTAGACCATCATGTCTGGATATCCGGAAGAAATGCCCCGTCCTCTCTGGCGGGGCATTTTTTGCATATATCCGGCGTCATAAATGAGAAAAATTTTACTTGAGGAGAAGGATATGGACACTTATTTCGCCGATCTCCACATCCACTCCCGCTTCTCCATGGCCACCAGCCGGGACACAGACCCGGTCCGTCTGGACTGGTGGGCCCGGCGGAAGGGGCTGGGGCTCATCGGCACTGGGGACTGCCTCCACCCGGGCTGGCTGGAGGAGCTGGAGGCATGTCTGACAGAGGCGGGCGACGGCGTCTGCCGCCTTCGGGAGGAACTGGTTCTGCCGGGGGCCCCGGCGGGAGAGACGCCCCGGTTTCTGGTCAGCGGGGAGGTCAGCGCTGTCTACCGGCGGGAGGGGCGGACCCGGCGGGTCCACCTGCTGCTCCTGCTGCCGGGGCTGGCGGCGGCGCGGGATGTGGCGGCGCGGCTGAGCCGGTATGGGAAGCTGGCTTCCGACGGTCGGCCCACCCTCTCCATGGATTGCCGGGAGCTGCTCGCGGAGGTTCTGGAGGCCTGCCCGGCGGCGGAGCTGGTCCCCGCCCACATCTGGACGCCCCACTACTCCATGATGGGGGCGTTTACAGGCTTCGAGAGCCCGGCGGACTGCTTCGGGGATCTGGCGGGGCATATCCACGCGGCAGAGACGGGCCTCTCCTCGGACCCGGCCATGAACTGGCGGGTTCCGGCGCTGGACGGACTGACGCTGATTTCCAACTCCGACGCCCACTCCCCGGCCAAGCTGGGCCGGGAGGCAAATCTTCTGGAGACGGAGCGGGACTATCCCTCGTTGATCCGAGCGCTCCGGACCGGAGAGGGCTTCGCCGGAACAGTGGAGTTTTTTCCGGAGGAGGGGAAGTACCACTTAGACGGCCACCGGAAGTGTGGCATCCGGCTCACCCCGGCGGAGACAATAGCTCTGGGGGGCGTGTGTCCGGTGTGCGGAAGGAAGCTGACCATAGGGGTGGAGCACCGGGTGGAGGAGCTGGCGGCGCGTCCGGCGGGGGAGGCCCCGGAGGGCGCGAAGCCCTACCGGTGCCTGACGCCCCTGCGGGAGGTCATCGCCGCGTCCCTGGGCATCTCCGCCGCCGGCAAGCGGAGCGGGGCGCTGTACGAGCGGATGCTGCAGGAGCTGGGGCCGGAGCTGGTGGTTTTACAGGACTGGGATCTGGAGGAGGTCCGGCGGACCGCCGGGCCCTGCGTGGCCGAGGGGCTGAGGCGGCTGCGGGCGGGGCAGGTGGACCTTCAGCCCGGGTTTGACGGCGAGGGCGGCGTGGTTGGCCTGTTGTCAGCCGGGGAGATCCGGGAGCTGGGCGGGGTGAAATCCGTACCAGCAGGAGCTGAAGGCGTTCCGCGATCAGCGGAGTGGTACTGAGCTATAAAAAATGCCCCTGATGCAGGAAGCATCAGGGGCGCTTTTTAATGCTGGCCCTCGTAGAGCATTCTCAGCTGATCATCCGACAGCTCCACGTGGTAAAACAGCCGGAAGAAGGTCCGAATCTCCTCGTCCACGTCGTACTGGCAGGCGTCCGGATAGAGCCGGGCGAAGAGCCAGCGGACGCCCGCGATCCGATTGGGCCCCGGGGGGCGGTCAATCCAGCTGAAGGGTGCGTTGGGCGCGCCGTAAACCCTGCCGGTCTGTACGGCCTTCAGGGAGGCCAGATCCGGATTGCTCAGAATATCCCGCGCCGCCTGACTGCCGCCCAGGCTTGCCTTGGGCTCTCCATTGACCACTATCACGTCCGGGTCCCAGGCCAGCAGCTGTTCCAGGGAGATCCGGACCCGGCCTTCGCCCCCCAGCTCCGGCCCCGCCGCGTTGACGGCGTTTGCCATCTCGAGAACCTGGGCGCTGGAGGAGCCGGCGGGAGCGGTCTCCAGGGAGTCCTCCTTGTTGCCGTAGTAGACGGTGAGCCGATCCGCCTCCGGGATGTCCGCCACAGCGGCGAAGGTCTCCTCCGCGTAAGCCGCCAGCGCCTCCGCCCGCTCCTCCACGCCGAACAGCTCCCCCATAAAGCGGTACACCGCAGGTGTGTCCGGCAGATCGCTGCTGACCACCACCACCGGAATGCCCAGGTGCTCCGACAGCTTGTCCGCGCTGTCGACAGCCCCCTGGCCGATGGAGGCGACGGTGAAGGCGATGGAGGGATTGGCGGCGATGACCGCCTCATAGTTGACGGCGTCCCCCATACCGAAGTTGGGCAGATCGTGGTACTCCTCCAGGATTACGCTCTTTTCCATGTCGTTCAGGGCGTAGTTCCACCCCAGCAGCCGGTCTGGAACCAGGGTGTAGAGATAGATCCCCGCCGTGGGGTCCGTGGGAAAGGCGGAGGCAATCTCCTCGGGCACTGTCACCGTCCGTCCGGCCATGTCGGTAATGACCCGCCCCTCCGGACCGCCCGCGCCGCCCGGAGCCGCCCCGCACCCGGCGAGAAGGCTTAACAGCAGTGCCAGCAGCAGCGCCGGCAATCGTTTCCTCATGGGTAAAACGCCTCCTTTTCCATATGCTGATTGACAAGTGGGTTCGTCTGTGGGATACTGATTGCAAAAACCAGATGAGAGAAACGCTACCACAGCTTTTCCGGAAAGTCAAGAAAAATCCAGGGAGGAGGGAACGTCATGAGACAACGGAGGGGGGAATATGCCCGCCGCCGCGCCGTCCTGCCGGGACTGCTCCTGCTGCTGGCCGGCGCGGTCCTCCTCTCCTTCTGGGTGGGGTACTACCCCCTCTCCCCGGCGGAGGTGGCGGGGGCCTTTCTCTCCCGGCTGGGGTGGGAGGGGGAGATCGCCCCCCAGGCCGTCACCATCTTTTGGCGGGTCCGCCTCCCCCGGATTCTCTCCGCGGCCCTTATCGGCGCGTCCCTGGCCGCAGCGGGCTCCGCCTACCAGAGCATGTTCCGCAATCCTCTGGTGTCCCCGGACATTCTGGGGGTGTCCTCCGGAGCGGGGCTGGGGGCGTCGCTGGCGATTCTGGGGGGCTGTCCGGGGTGGCTGGTGCAGCTGGCCGCGTTCGCCGGGGGCTTGGCCGCTGTGGCGCTGACCTGCGCCGTCAGCCGCCGCGCCGCCCACGCCCGGACCCTCGGCCTGGTGCTGACGGGCTCCATGGTGACGGCCCTGTGCAACGCCGGTGTCACGATGGTGAAGTACGTCTCCGATCCCAACAGCGTTCTCCAGCAGATCACCTTCTGGCTGATGGGCAGTCTCCAGCGGGCGGACATGGCGTCCCTGGGCAGGAGCTTCTGGCCTATGGCGGTGGGGCTGGCGGTGCTGCTGGCCCTGCGGTGGCGGATCAACCTGCTCACCCTGGAGGAGGAGGAGGCCCGGAGCCTGGGGATGGACGTGGCCCTCTACCGGCGGGTGCTGATCCTGGCCTCGACGCTCCTCAGCGCCGCCGCCGTGTGTTTGGGCGGACTTGTGGGCTGGGTGGGGCTGATGGTGCCCCACATGGCCCGGGCCCTGGTGGGGGCGGACTGCCGGCGGCTGATTCCCGCCAGCGCCCTGCTGGGGGCCTCCTATCTGGTGCTGATGGACGACGCCGCCCGGGCCCTCTTCTCCATGGAGCTGCCCCTGGGCGTTGTGACCAGCGTGGTGGGCGCGCCCTTTTTTATTCTGCTCATTCTCAGGAAGGAGGGACGGTGAGAGTATGCTTCTGGAGGTCAGTGACCTGCGGGGGGGCTACGGCGGCGGCGACGTGGTGCGGGGCGTCAGCTTTCAGTCCGGCGGAGGGGAGATCGTCTTTCTGGCCGGCCCCAACGGCTGCGGCAAGACCACCCTGCTCCGCCTGCTGCTGGGCCAGCTCCCCGCCAGCGGCGGCAGCGTCCGGGTTGACGGACGGGAGCTGGGGACGCTGTCCCCCCGGGCCCTGGCCAACCTGGTGGCCTATATCCCCCAGCAGCACACACCCATCTTCGCCTACACCGCCCTGGAGGTGGTGCTCATGGGCCGGGCCTCCCACTTCTCCGCCTTGGAGTCCCCCAGGCCGGTGGACCGGAACGCGGCCCTGGCCGCGCTGGAGCGGCTGGGGATCGCCGATCTGGCGGGCAGGAGCTGCCTGTCTCTCAGCGGCGGGCAGCGGCAGATGGTCCTTATCGCCCGGGCGGTGTGCCAGTCCGCCCGGATTTTCCTGATGGACGAGCCGGACGCCAGTCTGGACTACGCCAATGGGCGGCGGCTGCTGGAGACGGCGGAGGATTTGGCGCGGGAGGGCCGCTGTGTGGTCATGTCCACCCACAGCCCGGAGCACCTCTTCTCCCCGGGGTGCAAGGTGCTGCTCATGCGGGAGGGCCGTGCCGCCGCCTTCGGTTCCCCGGAGGAGGTTGTCACCGCCGGAAATCTGGAGGCGGTCTACGGTGTGGAGATGGATGTGCTGGCCGTGGAGGACCGGTACGGGGTGAGGCGGCGGGTGTGTCTGCCGGTGCGGCGGGGGAGGCCGTAGGCCGCCGCCTGGAGGGGCAGCCGCGCCTCCGCCAATTTTCCCCGGTTTTTCCCGAAAAACGGTGGCAATCCCCGATGGGATATGGTATACTGGACAGCAATCAACTTTGTCCCGCCGGAGCGCCGGGGGGACTGGACAGGGGGCATGCGGATGGACAAGCGGAAGCCCGGCGGTCTGACGCCGGAGGAGGCCGCGGCGCGGCTGGAGGCGCTGGAGCGGGAAAACCGGGAGCTGAGGGCCGCTCTGGCGGAGGCGGAGGAGATCAACCAGGCCAAGAGCCGGTTTCTCTCCAGCATGTCCCACGACATCCGTACCCCCATGAACGCCATCATGGGCATGACGGCTATTGCCCTCGGCCATATCGACGAGAAGGCCCGGGTCCGGGACTGCCTGGACAAGATCCACACCGCCTCCAGCCACATGATGAGCCTGGTCAACGATGTGCTGGACATGTCCCGCATCGACAGCGGGCGGATGGTGCTGGGGGAAGAGGAGTTCTCCCTGGCGGATCTGGTCCACGACGTGGCGGTCATCATCCGGCCCCAGGCCCAGCAGAAGAATCAGACCCTGACCCTGGACATCGGCCGGATGGAGGCGGAGCACCTGGTGGGGGACGCCCTGCGCCTGCGGCAGATTCTGGTGAACATCGCCGGAAACGCGGTGAAGTACACCCAGGAGGGCGGAGCCATCCGCATCCGCCTGTCCCAGGGGCCGCTGGAGGCGGGGACTGCCCCCCTGTACTTTGTGTGCGAGGACAACGGCATCGGTATGAGCGAGGCGTTTTTGGAGAGGATCTTCGTCCCCTTCGAGCGGGCGGAGGACCAGGTGTCCCGGATCGAGGGCACCGGCCTGGGGATGTCCATTGTCAAGAGCCTGGTGGACAGAATGGGCGGAACTATCTCGGTGGAGAGCCGCCCGGGGGAGGGGAGCCGGTTTACGGTGGCGCTGCCCCTGCCGGCCTCCCGGCTGGAGCGCCGGGACCGCGCCCTCCCCGCCGGACGGTCCGTCCTGGTGGCGGAGAGCCATGAGGAGACCGCCGGGCAGATGGCGTCCTATCTGGAGGAGGGCGGCTTGAAGCCGGTGTGCCTGAGCTCTGGGTTGGAGGCGGTGGCCTGGCTGACGGAGGCCCAGGTGGAGGACCGGATGCCCTGCGCCGTGCTGCTGGGCCAGACGCTGACGGACATGTCCCCCCTGGATCTGGCGGCCCACCTGCGGGAGACCGCCGGGCAGACGCTGCCCATCCTGCTGGTGAGCGAGGAGGACTGGGCCCGGCTGGAGTACCGGGCGGGCCGGGCGGGGGTGAGCGCCTTCGTGCCATGTCCCCTGTTCCCCAGCCGTCTGCTGGGGGCCATCTCCGAGCTCCTGTCCGGCGGCGGGGAGGAGAACGGCCGGCGGGAGATGGACTGCGCCGGCCTGCGGGTGCTGCTGGTGGAGGACAACGAGCTCAACCGGGAGATCGCCGTGGAGCTGCTGGGCATGACGGGGGCCCAGGTGGAGACCGCCGGGGACGGGCGGGAGGCTGTGGAGCGCTTCTCCGCCGCGCCGGAGGGCTGGTACGATCTGATCCTCATGGATATCCAGATGCCCGTCATGGACGGCTACGAGGCCGCCCGCCGCATCCGCGCCCTGGACCGGGGGGACGCGGCCCGGGTGTGGATGGTGGCCATGACGGCCAACGCCTTCGTGGAGGACGTGCGCCGGGCCCGGGAGGCGGGGATGAACGAGCACATCGCCAAACCGGTGGACTTAGACCGGCTGCGGGAGGTCCTGTACAGCCGCCTGAAGGGGCGGGAGCGCGTCAGATAGCCGGTGGGAGGGGTGATTGCCTGTGCGGCCATATCAGGAGGAATACATCGCCAATCTGGAGGAGATCGCGGCCCTCACCGCCGGGCGGAAGCCGGAGGACGGGAGCCTGGAGGCATACAAGGCGCGCCTGGACCGGGAGGAGCGGCGGCAGCTGGAGCTGGTGGACCGGAGCATGGAGCTGCTGCGGGGGGAGCTCTTCCCCCTGCTGGACCACCTGCCCGACGCGGGGGAGGAGGCCCTGGAGGAGCTGGGCGAGTTCGCCGCCCGGCTGCTGGGGGGCCTGGATCTCCCCCTCTTCTGCCTCATCCATCAGGCGCTGCTGAGCCTGGCCCGGCAGCGGGGGGACCGGGACGGCATCATCCGGGAGCTCTACTGGATGGGGATTGGCCGGTACGCCCGCTGCGGCAGGATGGTGGGGCTGGAGCTGGACGTGATGGAGCCCCTCTTTGCCCAGATGCGGCTGTGCTTCGCGGAGGCGGCGGCCCACATCAAGTATTTCGGGGAGATCGAGAGCGACGATACCCGGGGCTATATCCTCCGCGCCCTGGCCAACCGCGCCCTGGGCCAGTTCCACTCCGTCGGCGAGCGGGTCCGCCTGCTCAAGGAGACGATGGAGGTTTTCCGGGACCCCTTCTACCGGAGCATAGCCCCGGCCCTCCCCTGGGACCGGTTTGTGCTCCAGACCCACCGGCTGATGGCCTCCGGCATCTCCTACGGGCGGGATGGGGCTATGTCCCCCCAGGACGTAGCCGATATCATGGAGTCGGTGTACATCGTCTACCACCAGCAGCTCCAGGCGGAGAAGGAGGGTGGACGGCTGGAGCGGCGGACAGCCTTCCAGTACTGCGCCATTGAGCACTACTGCGGCCTGGACAGCATGAGCGTTCTGCTGGGGAAGATGGAGCACCTGATGGACGGGGCGGACCCGGCGGACTACTCCCCGGAGGGCATGTACGCGGTGATCTCCCTGCCCGCCTTCTACTGCCAGTACTTTCAGGAGCACCCGGAGCTGCTCCGGGGGCGGGAGTCCTATGTGGAGGAGCTGAACCGGCGGGCCCTGGCCTACGTGCGCTCCTTTCCGGAGGAGGCGGAGAACGGGTCCCTCTTCCTCTATGTCTGCCAGCTGGCCTACACCTATGTGGAGACGGCCCAGGGCATCCCCTACGGGGTGTTTCTCCAGGCGCTGCTGATCCGCTTCACCCCCGAGGTCTACCTCCACTCCCAGTCGGTGGCCCAGGCGGCGGAGACGCTGAGCGGCATCATTCTGGCGGAGGAGCCCGGCTTTTTCGACGATATCCCCCAGATCCGGGCCATCGCGGACCCGGAGGAGAAGCGGCGGGCGGTCCTCCGCCTGGCCCGGGAGTGCGGGCTCTTCCACGATGCGGGGAAGCTCAACTTCACCGATCTCTACACCCACACCGGCCGGCAGTGGCTGGAGGAGGAGTACGAGCTCTCCCGGCTCCACACCATCTCCGGGGAGGCGCTGCTGTCCGCCCGGCCCTCCACCCGCCACTGCGCCGCCGCCGCTTTGGGCCATCACGCCTGGTACGACGGGTCGGACCGGAGCTATCCGGCCAGCTACCGGCGGTTGGAGTGCCCGGAGCGGCAGATGGTGGATATCATCAGCCTGACGGACTGGCTGGAGACCATCGTATATACCTCCCGGCTCTACACAGGGTCCGCCCAGTCCTTCCGGCAGGCCGTGGAGAAGGCCCTGGCCCTGGAGGGGCGGCGTTTCTCCCCCATGCTCATGGAGCGGCTGCGGATTGAGGACACCGCCCAGCAGCTGCAGCTGGCCCTGGAGGAGGGCCGGCGGCGGGCTGCGGCGCGGATGTACGCCGGCGTGGGGGCGGACCTGGGCGGCTGAGCCGGGATGTGCCCTGTAGAAAATGCCCCGCCCTTCAAGGGCGGGGCGTGTTTGCGCGGTTTCGGCTCCCCTCAGCCGCCGGAGGGCTGGCGGCTGCCGGTGATAGAGTAGAGGACCCACTCCGCCACATTCACCGCGTGATCCCCGATGCGCTCCAGATACTTGGCGATCATCAGCAGATCCAAAGCCGTTCCGGCGCTGGAGGCGTCGGCGCGGATGAGGGCGGTCAGCTCCTCCTTCACCTGGTCGAAGAGGCCGTCCACCACATCGTCGTACTCCATCACCCCCAGGGCCATATCCAGATTCCGCTTGACAAAGGATTCTACGCTGTCCGTCACCATCTTCACCGCCGAGCGGGCCATCTCCTCCACGTGGAGCTGGCCGTGGAGGGGGATGGGGCCTATGCTGCGGGTGATCTCCGCGATGTCCGAGGCCTGGTCCCCGATGCGCTCCATGTCGGAGATCATCTTCAAAGCGGAGGAGATGGTCCGCAGATCCCGGGCCACCGGCTGCTGCTGGAGCAGCAGCTTCATGCACAGACTCTCAATCTCCCGCTCCCGCTGGTCGATATCCCGCTCCCGGCGGATGGCCTTCTCCGCCATGGCCTGGTCCCCCTCCAGCAGGGCCTTCACCCCGGCGGAGATGGCCTCCTCGCACAGGGCCCCCATCTTCATCAGCTCCAGGTGCAGCTCCTCCAGCTGCCGGTCAAACTGGCTGCGCATTTATCCGAACCTCCCCGTGATATACTCCTCCGTGCGCTCGTCGGCGGGCATGGAGAACAGCCGCTCCGTCTCCCCGAATTCCACCAGCTCCCCCAGCAGGAAAAAGGCCGTCTTGTCGGACACCCGCAGGGCCTGCTGCATATTGTGGGTGACCATGACAATGGTGTAGCGCTCCTTGAGGGAGGTGATGAGCTCCTCGATCCGGGCGGTGGAGATGGGGTCCAGGGCGCTGGTGGCCTCGTCCATGAGCAGCACCTCCGG
>JAAWUC010000034.1 GCA_022804995.1 Oscillospiraceae bacterium | reverse complement strand
CACAATAATACGGCCATAATCCAGCGCATAGGGGAGATTTCCCTCTGTAGCCCCGAACAACCCGCAAAGCGGCTCCAGGAAAATCTGAAACAAGATCAGAAATATAAATCCTGTCCCAATCGTCAGGGTAACCAGATTCCCTACACCGCGGGCTGCATCATCGGGTCGGTTTTTCCCAAAGTTTAGACTCATGTAAGCCATCCCCTAACATAAAAGCGAGGGCCATGAGGATGGTCGTCAGCGGCATGATGACATTGGTGGCGGCATTGCCCAGGTAGCCAACCCCCTGCCCGATAAACACCTGGTCTACCATGTTGTAGAGCGAGTTGACCACAATGGAGATAATGCTGGGAATGGCGTAGCGGATCATCAATTTTCCAACCCGTTCGGTCCCCAGCGGGTTGGCGAAAACTTGTTCGTTCATTTCAAATTCCTCCTTACAAATGAAAAACATTTAGGCAATGGCGTTGCCATGGGACCGTCATTGGGCTAACGCCCAACGACCGGTCCGGCAGCGCAAGCGCTGCCCATGTAAAGCTGGTAATACCGGCCCTTTTCCTCCATCAACTGGTCGTGGGTCCCCCGCTCGATAATCCGGCCCTGCTCCAGGACCATGATACAGTCGGAGTTCCGCACTGTGGAGAGCCGGTGGGCGATGACAAAGGTAGTGCGGCCCTTCATCAGCCGGTCCATGCCCTCCTGCACCAACTGTTCTGTGCGGGTGTCGATGGAGGACGTGGCCTCGTCCAGAATCAGGACGGGCGGGTCGGCAACAGCGGCGCGGGCGATGGCGAGGAGCTGCCGCTGACCCTGGCTCAGATTGGCCCCATCGCCGGTGAGGACTGTCTGGTAGCCGTCCGGAAGCCGCCGGATAAAGCTGTCGGCGTTGGCCAGCTTCGCGGCGGCAACGCACTCCTCGTCGGTGGCCTCCAGCCGCCCGTAGCGGATGTTCTCCATCACCGTGCCGGTGAACAGGTGGGTGTCCTGCAGGACGATGCCCAGGGAGCGGCGAAGGTTGGCTTTCCGAATTTTGTTGATGTTGATGCCGTCATAGCGAATCTTGCCGTCCTGGATATCGTAAAAGCGGTTAATCAGATTGGTAATAGTAGTCTTTCCTGCGCCGGTGCTGCCCACAAAGGCGATTTTCTGTCCGGGCGTGGCAAAGAGCTTGATATTGTGCAAAACGATTTTTTCATCGTTGTAGCCAAAGTCCACATCGTCAAAGACAATATCGCCTTCCAGCTTTTTGTAGGTGACTGTGCCATCCGCTTTGTGGGGATGCCTCCAGGCCCACAGGCCCGTCCGCCGGGGTGTTTCCGTCAGAGTGCCGTCCGGCTGCTCCTCCACATTGACCAGCTCCACATAGCCGTTGTCCGCCTCCAGCTTCTCATCCAGCAGCTTGAAAATGCGCTCCGCTCCGGCCAGGGCCATGATGATGCTGTTGAATTGCTGGCTGACCTGGGTGACGGGCTGGGTGAAGTTTCGGTTCAGATTCAAATAGGAAACCAGGGTGCCGAGGGTCAGGCTCCCCATGCCGTTCAGGGCCAGGGCCGCTCCCAGCACAGCGCACAGCACATAGCTGATATTCCCCAGGTTCCCGTTAACCGGCATCAGAATATTGGCGATTTTATTCGCATTTTTGGTACTCTCACGAAGCTCCTGGTTGATGGCCCGGAACTGCTCGATATTCTCGTTTTCGTGGCAGAACACCTTGACGACCTTCTGCCCCTCCATCATCTCCTCGATGTAGGCGTTGACCTTGCCCAAGCTGCTCTGCTGTTTGACAAAATATGTCCCGGCCATACCGCCCAGTTTGGACGCTACCACCAGCATAACGGCCACCATGCACAGGGTCAGGATGGTCAGCGGAATATTCAGGCACACCATGCTGATAAAGGTGAGCACAATAGTAACCGTGGAATTGACTATCTGCGGGACGCTCTGGCCGATGAGCTGCCGGAGGGTGTCCACGTCGTTGGTATAGACCGACATAATGTCCCCGTGGGGGGTGGTGTCAAAATATTTGATGGGCAGGGACTCCATTTTGGAGAAAAGCTCTATCCTAATTTTCTTCAGCGTCCCCTGGCTGATGATTGCCATGATTCGGTTATATCCATAGGAGCAGAGCAGGCCGATCAGATACACCAGGGCCAGCGAGAGCAGGGCATGGGCCAGCGGGCCGAAATCCGGCGACTCCATACCAATCATGGGGTTGATGTACACGTCCACCAAATCCCGCATGAACAGGGTTCCCCGGAGGGTGGCCAGGGCCGCTCCCAGAATCAACACCACCACAAGGCCAAACTGCACTTTGTACTCCCGGAGCATGATGCCCAACACACGCTTCAGCAGGGGCATCAGATTCTTCTTGTTCGCTTGTTTACGCATGGTCAAAGTCACCTCCGCCTTTCGTCTGGGCCTCGTAAATTTCCTGATAAATGCAGTTGGTTTTCAGCAGGCTTTCGTGGGTGTCAAAGCCGCTGACCCTGCCGTTGTCCAGCACCAGGATGCGGTCCGCGTCCTGCACGCTGGAAATGCGCTGGGCAATGATGATCTTGGTGGTTCCGGGAATCACCGTTTGCAGAGCATCCCGAATTTTGGCGTCCGTGGCCGTGTCTACGGCGCTGGTGGAATCGTCCAGAATCAAGACCTTGGGCTGCTTCAGCAGGGCCCTGGCAATACAGAGCCGCTGCTTCTGACCGCCGGAGAAGTTGGCCCCGCCCCGCTCCACCCAGGCGTCATAGCCCTCTGGCAGATGTTCGATAAACTCGTCCGCACAGGCTATGCGGCAGGCGTCCCGGTACTCGTCCATGTGTCCCATTTTTCTGCCCCAGCGCAGGTTGTCTAACACGGTTCCGGAGAACAGCACATTCTTTTGCAGGACCACCGCCACCTGATTGCGGAGCGTCTCCAGGTCGTAGCCTCGGACATCCTCACCGCCCACTTTGACAGAGCCGGAGGTCACATCGTACAGACGGCTGATGAGACTGACCAGACTGGATTTGCCGCAGCCGGTGCCGCCGATAATGTCGATGGTTTCCCCGGATTTGATGTGCAGGTCAATGTCACTCAGTGTTTCTTCACCGCTCCCCTGGCGGTAGGAGAAGGTCACATGGTCGAAATCAATACTGCCGTCCTCCACACAATCCAGCGGTTCAGGGGGAGCAGTAATGTCCGCTTTTTCTTCCAGCACCTCCGCGATCCGTTTCCCGCTGGCCGCGCTCATGGTCATCATCACGAAGATCATGGACAGCATCATCAGCGAGGAGAACGCGGTCATCACATAGGTAAACAGAGAAGTCAGGTTGCCGGTGGTCATGCTCCCGGCCACGATGAAGCGCGCCCCGAACCAGGAAATCGCAATAATACAGCCGTAGACGATAAACATCATAACCGGCAGGTTCAGCGCCTGGAGCTTCTCCGCGCTGACAAACAGCTCGTAGAGCTTCGTTGCCGCTTTACCGAATTTCTCGTTTTCGTAGTCCTCCCGGACAAAGGCTTTCACCACACGGATGGCGGAAATATTCTCCTGAACGCTGGCGTTCAGGTCGTCATAGCGATGGAACACATGGCTGAAAATTTTCATGGCCTTGCTCATAATCAGAGCCACCGCAGCCGCCAGCACCACAATAGCGGACAGGAAAATCATACTCAGCCTGGCGTTGATGAGCAGGCACATCACCATGCTGCAAATCAGCATCAGCGGCGCTCTCAGGGCGATACGCAGGCACATTTGAAACGCCATCTGTAGATTGGTGACATCCGTGGTCATGCGGGTGACGAGGTCCGCCGTGCTGAATTTGTCAATGTTGGAGAAGGAGAAGGTCTGGATGTTTTCAAACATACTCTGGCGCAGGTTGCAGGCAAAACCGGCAGAAGCGGAAGCCGCAAACCGTCCGGCCAGGATGCCGAACACCAGACCGAAAAAGGCCAGCACGATCATCAGCGCGCCGTAAAGGTAGACATTCCGCAGATCTCTGGCCTCAATGCCTTTGTCGATGAGGCTGGCAATCACAAAGGGGACCAGCAGCTCCGCCACTACCTCTAGCACCGTGAAAATTGGGGTGATGATAGTGTCTCGCTTGTATTCCCCGATTTGCTTCAAAAGCGTTTTTATCAAGAATAGCGCCTCCTCTCAAATCCCGCTCTCCTAGATAAAGCGGCACAACTCCCGGAGGTCGTCCGTATCGGGGTGATTCATCGAATGCTGGAACGCCTCCAGCATGGTCTTGGCCCGCTGGTTCTCCGGGTTTTTGTCCAAAGCGGTCTGTACGGTTTCCATCACGCTGGCCGGAATCTGGCCCGGACAGAAAAACATCCCGCGATAGTCGCATTCATCCGGTATGAAGGGGAGAAGGTTATGCTCGATGCTGTCCTTGCTCTCGTGAAGCGCCATGCCGCAGGTGACACAGCAGAGGATGGTTTTTCCCTCCAGGTTTTCCAACACATCCATGATTTTCAGCGGGATCGCGGCCTGCGTGATTTCAAAGACAAGCAGGTATACGTCCGCATCGTCCGAAATCTCCTGCTTGTTCAAATCTACAAGCTCCGCGCCAGCCAGGATGGTCTGAATTTCATCCGCCAACACCCCGGCGTTTCCGTATTCGTTTAAGTACGCAATCTGATAGTCCATTTACACCGCATGGATTTCAAAAAACTCAGTCTTGAATTTTAGGGAAATATGGGGTATACTATTTGCGCTGATTTTATTTTGGAGGTAGCAGTATGGTCAACATTACAAAAGATACGATCATCGGGGATATTCTGGATATCGCGCCCCATACGGCTCCGGTGTTCCTCTCCATTGGAATGCACTGCCTGGGCTGTCCCAGCAGCCGGGGCGAGACGGTGGAGCAGGCCTGCGCGGTCCACGGCGTGGATGTGGAGAAGCTGCTGGAGGTCATCAACGCGGAGGCCAACAAATAATCGGTCTGATGAGTTTCGGGAGGGCCCATGCGGCGACGTATGGGCCCTTATTCCGGTTTGAGGAGGGGTGCGCTGTGTCTGAGCGGCTGACATTGGGCCGGCGCCTGCGGGCTGTCGCGGACAGGATCCCGGCGTCCTGCCGCCGCCTGGCGGACATCGGCACGGACCACGGCTATATTCCGGCGGAGCTCCTTCTGACGGGGCGGCTGGACAGGGCCATCGCCGCCGACATCGGACGGGAGCCCCTGGAGCGGGCCCGGCGGACCGCCCAGCGGTATGGGCTGGAGGACCGGATGGAGCTGCGGCTGGGGGACGGACTGCGGGTGCTGACGCCGGGGGAGGCGGATGTCATCGTCATCGCCGGCATGGGCGCGGACGCAGTCGCCTCCATTCTCACCGCCGCACCTTGGGTCCGGGACGGGCCCCTGCTCCTCCTCCAGCCCATGAGCAAGACGGAGGTGCTGCGGCGGTATCTGCCGGAGAACGGCTTTGCCGTGGAGGCGGAGGCGCTGGCGGCGGAGCGGGGGGTGATCTACCCCATCCTGACCGTTCGGGGCGGGGAGATGCCCCCCTGTACGGAGGCCCAGGCCTGGGGCGGCTTCCTGCTGGAGGACGACCCGCTGTGGGGGCTGTATTTGGAGGAGCACATCCTGCGGCTGCGGAAGGCGGCGGCGGGACTGGAGCGGGCCAGAAGCCCGGCGGCGGGGGAGAAGCGGGAGCGCCTGCTGGCCGCCGCGGAGGCGCTGGCGGAACGAAAGGGGGCGTGGGAGCTTGCCCACCGTACATGAGATAGAGGCGGCGCTCTTCCGGCTGGCGCCCAGGGAGCTGGCCCAGCCGTGGGACAATGTGGGCCTGCTGGTGGGCCGGCCGAACCGGGAGGTGCGGCGGGTTCTGGTGGCGCTGGATATCACGGAGGACGTGGCAGCGGAGGCGGAGCGGGAGCAGATTGATCTGATTGTGGCCCACCACCCCATTATGAACTGCGCCTGGCGTCCGGTGCAGACCATCCGGAGCGACGACATCCAGGGGCGGAAGCTCATCCGCCTCATCGAGTACGACATTGCCGCCATCTGTATGCACACCAACCTGGACGCGGCCCCCGGCGGCGTCAACGATGCCCTGGCGGAGGCTCTGGGGCTGGAGGAGGTGGAGCCGCTGGAGGAGGGGGACGGCATCGTCCGCGCGGGCTCTCTGCCGGAGCCTATGACTGTCCAGCGGTTTTTGGCCCGGGTGGAGGACCGTCTTCAGCCCAACGGCGTGCGGTACGTGGACGGCGGAGGGATCATCCGCCGGGCGGCTGTGGGCGGCGGCGCCTGCGGCGGGTACTTCCGGGCGGCGGCGGAGCGGGGCTGCGACGCCTTTGTCACCGCCGATGTGAAATACGACCAGTTTTTGGACGCGAAGGAGCTGGGCCTCACTCTGGTGGACGCCGGCCACTTCCCTACAGAGGATGTGGTGTGCGGTGTGGTGGCGCGGTATCTGGCGGAGCAGTTCCCAGAGCTGACCATACGGAAATCCTCCTCCCACCGGGAGGTCATTGAATACGACGTGTAAGGAGAGTAGAAGCTATGTCCGGACATTCCAAATGGCATAACATTCAGAAGACCAAGGGCGCGGCGGACGCCAAGCGCTCTCAGGCGTTCACCAAGATCGCCCGGGAGATCATCGTGGCGGTGAAGGAGGGCGGCAGCGGCGACCCCAACAACAACTCCCGCCTGGCCACCGTCATTGCCAAGGCCAAGGCGGCCAACATGCCCAACGACAACATCAAGCGCACCATCGACAAGGCCCTGGGGGCCGGCAACAGCGACAACTTCGAGAAGGTGGTCTACGAGGGCTACGGCCCCAGCGGCGTGGCGGTGATTGTGGAGGCCCTGACGGACAACCGCAACCGCACCGCCCCGGAGGTCCGCCACCTCTTCGACAAGTACGGCGGAAACATGGGGGCCTCCGGCTGCGTGAGCTGGAGCTTCGACCGGAAGGGCGTCATCGTCATCGACAACGAGGATGGGGCTCTGGACGAGGAGACGGTGATGATGGACGCCCTGGACTGCGGCGCGGCGGACTTCGAGGCCGACGGGAGCATCTTCGAGATCACCACCGAGCCCGACGATTTCAACGCCGTCACCGCCGCCCTGGAGGCGAAGGGCTATGTGTTCGCCGAGGCGGCTATTGAGATGGTGCCTCAGAACTACATTAAGCTCACCAGCGAGGACGACATCAAGAATATGACCAAGATGATCGACCTCCTGGAGGACAACGAGGACGTGCAGAACGTCTGGCACAACTGGGAACAGGAGTAATGGAAGCCCCCCGGCCATGAGGCCGGGGGGCTTTTTCCGTGTGAGCGCCTATGCCCGGAGCGCCTGGTACAGCCCGTCCGCCAGCGCAGCCAGTTCCTCCATGCCCAGCGCCTCCCCGCGGATGCTGCCCGGCAGGCCGCAGGCGGCGATAGCCTCCCCGATGGCGGCCTTGCCCAGCTCGCCGAAGGCCGAGGCCAGACTGTTGGACAAGGTTTTCCGCCGCAGGGCGAAGGCCCCCCGCACTGTCCGGAAGAAAAATTCCTCCCCGCAGGCAGGATTCACCGCCGGGGCGCTTCGCACTTTGCATCGGACCACCGCCGACGTCACCTTCGGCGCGGGGATAAAGCAGGCGGAGGGCACGTTGAAGAGGATCTCCGGCTCTGTATGGTACTGCATATAGACGGAAAAGGCTCCGTAATCAGCGGTTCCGGGCCGGGCGGCAATCCGCAGGGCCACCTCCCGCTGGACCATCACCGTAATGGCCTCAAAGCGGCGGGCCTCGACAAGGGTCCGGAGCACCGGCGTGGTGATATTGTAGGGCAGGTTGGCGCAGACCAGGGGACGCAGGCCCTGGAGCTTTTGGTCCGCCAGCGACCGCAGGTCCAGCCGCAAGACGTCTCCGGGCACCAGCTCGAAGTTTTCCGCGCCGTTCATCGTCTCCGCCAGCACCGGCAGGAGCGCCCGATCCAGCTCCACGGAGACGACTTTCCCCGCCAGGGCGCACAGCTCCCGGGTCAGGCATCCCACCCCGGGGCCGATCTCCAGCACGCCGTGGGCGCTGTCCGCCCCGCTGGCGGCGGCGATCTCCCGGGGGACCCAGTCCGCCACAAGAAAATTCTGTCCCATGGATTTTGAGAAGCGGAAGCCGTGCCGGCCCAGCAGGGCCCGGACCTCCCGGATATCGCACAGATTCATGGCCTGTTCTCCTTTTTTGTAAAAACGGGTGGCAAAAGCGGTTTTGGTGTGGTATAATCACCCGGCAGACTGCGAGAGGGGGAGAGCCGGTATGCCGGAGCTTTTGAAAATGTATCTGATTATCTGTCCGCTGATCTTCCTGGGGAGCTTCGTGGACAGCGTGGCCGGGGGCGGGGGGCTCATTACCCTGCCGGCCTACATGATGGCGGGGGTGCCCGTCCACTTCGCCGCCGGAACCAACAAGGTGGTGGCGGGCTGCGGCGCGGCCACCGCCACGGTGAAATACTTCCGCAGCGGCAAGATGCGGATCCGCCCGGCCCTGGGGGCCGCAGTGGGAGCGCTCATCGGGGGCTATATCGGGGCGGAGATCGCCAAGCTCCTCAGCGACGGACTGCTCAAGGGGCTGATGCTGGTGGCCCTGCCGGTGGTGGCGGTATTTTTGGTGCTCAAGAAGGACTTTGGTCAGGAGACCGGGGAGAAGGTATACAGTCCCCGTTATGAGGCGGGAGTCAGCGTAGCCATCGGCCTGTTCATCGGCTGCTACGACGGGATGATCGGCCCTGGAACAGGGACCTTCATGATCATGTGCTTCACTGCCCTGCTGGGGATGGACATGGTGACGGCCTCCGGCTGCTCCAAGGTAGGGAATCTGGCCTCCAATGTCGCGGCGGCGGCCTCGTTCATCGTTGGCGGGAAGGTCATGTGGATCCTGGTGGTGCCCGCCGCCGTCTGCAGTATGATCGGCGGCTACTGCGGCTCCCGGTACGCCATCCGGGGCGGCAGCAAGAAAATCCGGGGGATGATCTTTATCGTTCTGGGGATGATGTTTGCGAAGATGATCTATGATCTGTGGATGGGCTGATCACAGCAGCTCCCCAAAGCCGTAGATATACTGATCGCAGATCTCCCGCATATCCGGCTCCGTCTCCCGGAAATAGCTGTCGTAAACCCCGACCACCGTCATTCCGGCGGCTTTCGCCGCCTTGCAGGCGGAGAGGGAGTCGTCAAAGAGGACGCACTCCCGAGTCTGGACCCCCAGCAGCTCCGCCGCCTCCCGGAAAATCCTCGGGGAGCGCTTGTCCACCCCCAGATCCTGGGCGTAGATGACCCGCTCAAAATAGGGGTGCAGCTCGTGGTGGACCAGGGACGCCTCGCAGTGCTCGGGCACGCAGGCGGTGAAAATAGCCATCCGGTGTCCCGCCGCCCGGCAGCGGTCCAGATACGCCCGCACATGGGGCTTGAGCTCCACCGTGCGCCCGTACTGACCGGCCGCCAGGTCCATGAGCTCCGCAATGATTGCCTCGCAGCTCTCCTCCAGCTTCAGGTGCTCCCGGATGAACACCGCCGCGTTGGAGAGAATCGTGTGGGCCACCCCGTTGTGAAATTCCTTTGTGTAGGGTGCGCCGCGCCGGGCGAGGAAGGTCTTATCCACCTCCAGCCAGACCCCGTTGGAGTCCAGCAGCGTACCGTCCAGATCGAAGATCAGCATCTCCGGATACCTCCCGCTGTACCGCCGCCCTTCGGGCGGCGAAAAAATTTTTTCGGAACCCCTTGCCATTTTTCCTCCGCTCTGGTACTATTTTCAAAGTATGCCCTATTGCCGCAGAGCGCCGGTGGGGGACAACCCTGCCCCTATCATACCATCTGGCGTACTGTTTTGCAATCAGCAAGTCTCATACGGGAGAGGACTACCGGAGTGATAACAATACGAAATGAGACAGAGCCGGACTATCCGCTGGTGGAGGATCTGACCAGAAGAGTGTTTTATAATCAATATATGCCGGGGTGCGTGGAGCACTACCTAGTCCGCGCTATGCGTGGCCACGAGGACTTTATTCCGGAGCTGAAAAAGGAGCACCGGCCCAGCCAGGAGGAATTTTATATCATCAGCCAATCCTTTCTCGCCTAGAAAGAAAGAGGGGCCTTTTTATGGACGAACATATCATGCGGCGGCTGGCCAAGCCCATGCTCGCCGCCGCCGCTTTCATCTGGGGCAGTTCCTTTTTTATCATGAAAAACGCCTTGGACGCGCTGCCGGTCCAGTACCTGCTGGCTATCCGCTTCACCACCGGCGCGGTGCTGCTGGGGCTCTTCTGTTGGAGGAGCTGGCGGGGCTTTACCAGGGACTACCTGTGGCGCGGCGCCGTCATAGGGGCCTTTCTCTATCTGGCCTACAGCATCCAGACCTACGGCCTGGCCCTGACCACGCCGTCCAAGAACGCCTTTCTCACCGCGGTCTACTGCGTCATGGTGCCCTTTTTCCACTGGGCGGTCCTCAAGGTGCGGCCGGACCGGTTTCATATCCTGGCGGCTGTGCTGTGCGTAACCGGCGTGGGGCTGGTGAGCCTGAGCGGCGAGCTGACGGTGCAGGCCGGCGACGCGCTGACCCTGCTGTGCGCCGTCTTCTACGCCGCCCATATCGTGGCGGTGGCCAAGGTGTCCCCGCGAAAGGATATCTATTTGCTGACCGTGTTCCAGTTCGCCTTTGCCGCCCTCTACGCCTGGATCGGCGGGGCCCTGACGGAGACCTTCCCCGCCGAGGCCCTCGCCCGGACCGATATCCTGCTGCCCCTTGCCTACCTGGGCGTGATGGCAACCACCATAGCCCTGTTGTTCCAGAACGTGGGGCAGGTCTGGTCCGACCCGGCCTCCGCGTCGGTGATCCTCTCCCTGGAATCGGTGTTTGGGGTTCTGTGCTCCGTGCTCTTCGCCGGGGACCGGGTGAGCGCGCAGATGTGCGCCGGCTTCGCCCTGATCTTCGTGGCGGTGGTGTGCAGCGAGACAAAATTCCGGTTTCTGCGCCGGCGGGAAGGGCCTTAAAAAATCTTTAAGGGCCCGTTCAAAAAATACAGGTGAAATGAATGAAATTTCCTGCTATACTGTCTATACTATTGTGAGGTCCCCCGCGCGATGGGGCGGGGGCGGACCAGAAGGAGGAGGCTATGCCCCATAGAAAGCTGACTGTCTGTCTGATGAACGATTCCTTTCCGCCCGCTATCGACGGGGTGGCCAACGCCGTGGTCAACTACGCCAGAATTATCGACAGGCGGCTGGGCAAGACGATTGTGGCGGCGCCGGATTATCCCAATGTGGAGGACAACTACCCCTTCCCGGTGGTGCGCTACCGCAGTATAGATACCACCAGGATTGTGGGCTACCGGGCGGGATATCCCTTCAGCGTCCGGACAGTAGCCGCCCTGGCGGACGCCAAGCCCGATATTATCCACTCCCACTGCCCCGCCATGTCCACAGCAATGGCCCGGGTCCTCCGGGAGCAGATCGACGTGCCCATGGTCTTCACCTACCACACAAAGTTTGATATCGAGCTCTCCCGAACCGGCCTGGTGGAGCGGGTCCAGAAGGGGGCCCTGCGGCTGCTGGTGGACAACGTGGCCGCCTGCGACGAGGTGTGGGTGGTCAGCCGGGGAGCGGGGGAGAACCTGCGGGGCCTGGGCTACCAGGGCGAATATACCGTCATGGAAAACGGCGTGGACTTCCCTAAAGGCCGCGTCCCGGAGGAAGCCGCCCGGGCCCTCCGGGAGGAGCTGGCGCTCCCCATGGACATACCGGTCTACCTGTTTGTGGGCCGGATGATGTGGTACAAGGGCATCCGCCTGATGATGGACGCTCTGGCCAGGCTGAAGCAGGAGGGGCGGGACTTCCGAATGGTCATGGTAGGGGACGGCCTGGAGCGGAAGGAGATGGAGGACTACGTCAAGCAGCTGGAGCTGACGGACCGGGTCCTCTTCGCCGGAACAGTCCTGGACCGGGAGCGCCTGCGCGCTTTCTACTGCATGGCGGATCTCTTCCTCTTCCCCTCGACCTTTGATACCAACGGCATCGTGGTCCGAGAGGCGGCGGCCTGCGGCCTGGGCAGCGTGCTGATCAAGGACTCCTGCGCCGCCGAGGACCTGACCGACGGCGAGAACGCCCTCATGATCGAGGAGAACGCGGACTCCCTCCACGCCCTGCTGGAGCGGACCGGCTTTGACCGCCCGGCCCTGCGAGCCCTGGGCCAGCGGGCCATGGACCAGCTGTACCTGAGCTGGGAGGACGCAGTGGAGCGGGCCTACGAGCGCTACGGCGTGGTCCTGGAAAACTATAAGCGGGGCCTGTCCCACCGGAGTATGGAGTGGTCCGACGAGGTCTATAACCTGATGAGCGACTTCTGCCGGGGCATCAAATACGTCAGAGGTGTCGGCGGGGCCATCTATCAAAAAATCCACCGGTAAGCAAAACGCAGTTTTGCGCAAAAAGTTTTTCTTTTTGATTCTTTTTCTTTGTTCACAAAGAAAAAGAATGCGCAACCAAGGAAAGGAGCGATTCCATGCGCGTAAATATCCTGGGCGTCGGGTTCGACAACGTAACCATGGAGCAGGCTGTGGCGGAGGGCGTCCGCCTGCTGCGCACTGAGGGGGGCCACTACGCCGTCACCCCCAATCCGGAGATCGTGGAGATCTGCCGGGCGGACCCGGAGGCTATGGAGGCCGTCAACGGGGCGGACCTGGTGCTGGCCGACGGCATCGGCGTCATCTACGGGGCCAAACTCCAAAAAACACCCCTGAAGGCCAGAGTGCCGGGCATCGCCTTCGCCCAGAAGCTCATGGAGCGGATGGCCCAGGGCGGGGACACCCTCTACCTGCTGGGGGCCAAGCCCGGCGTGGCCGAGGAGGCCGCCCGGAACCTGGAGAAGCAGTACCCCGGTCTGCAAATCGTGGGCACCCACGACGGCTATTTCCAGGACGACGGGCCCGTCATAGAGGACATCAAGGCCAGCGGCGCGGCGGTTGTCTTTGTCTGCCTGGGGGCCCCCAAGCAGGAGAAGTGGATGAAGCAAAACGGCGCGGCCACCGGCGCCCGGCTCCTCATCGGCATGGGCGGGTGCCTGGACGTGTTCTCCGGCCGGGTCCAGCGGGCCCCGGAGGTGTTTCAGAGGCTTGGCCTGGAGTGGCTCTACCGGGTGGCCAAGGAGCCCAGCCGCATCGGCCGGGTGGCTAAGCTGCCCCTGTTTCTGGTCCACGCGGCGGGGGAGAAGCGGAAATGAGCGGCAAGCTGATTGTGTTCGAGGGCACCGACGGCTCCGGCAAGGCTACCCAGGCCCGGATACTGGCGGAGCGCCTGCGCTCGGCGGGCGTCCCGTTTCAGGAGATCGACTTCCCCCGCTACGGCAACCCCTTCGCCGAGCCGGCCCGGCTCTACCTGAACGGAGCTCTGGGCGCGCGGCCCGAGGACGTGAGCGCCTGCGCCGCCTCCACCCTCTACGCCATCGACCGCTACGCCTCCTACAAGGAGGACTGGGGCGCGGCCTACGAGGCAGGGCGGCTGATCCTGGCCAACCGATACACCACCTCCAATGCTGTCCACCAGGCGTCCAAGCTCCCGGCGGAGGAGCGCGAGGGCTTTCTGGACTGGCTCTTTGACCTGGAATATAACCGCCTGGGCCTGCCCAGGCCGGATCTGGTGCTCTATCTTGATCTGCCGACAGAGATATCCGGCCAGATGCTGCGCCTTCGGGAGGCTGTCACCCACACATCGGCGGATATTCATGAAAAGGACGCCGGCTATTTGCGGCAGTGCCGCGAAAACGCGGCGGAGATTGTGCGCCGCCTGGGCTGGCGGCGCATCGACTGCTCCCGGGGCGGGGCTGTGCGCACCCCGGAGGATATCCACCGGGAGGTCTGGTCCGCCGTAGAGGCTCTGCTGGCGTAAAAAAGGGGAGCGGGGCGCATACGCGCCCCACTCCGCCCTATGTACCCGCTCAGCAGCAGGTGTTGTTGCAGGTGCAGCCGCAGTTGCAGTTGCCGCCGCAGCCGCAGCCACAGCCGCAGTTGCAGCCGCCGCAATTGCAGCCACAGCCCCAGCTGTTGCTGCCGCAGTTGCAGCCGCCGCCCCAGCAGCCGCCGCCCACGCTGCTTCCGCTTCCGCAGCCGCAGCAGCAGAAGAGGATAATGATCAGCACGATCCACAGGCAGCCATTGTCGTTGTTGTTCCACATAACTGTTCACCTCACTCATAGTCTGCACTATCCTATGTGGCGGGAGGGCAAAAGGCAGCTTGACCACAAAAATATTTTTTGCCGGACTTGTCCGGCCCGCTCCGACAAGGGAAAAGGAGGCGTTGCCCCATGAATCAAGAGGATCGGTACCAAACCACCAGCTGGGACGGCGGACAGGTGGGCCGTCAGGCCGCCGGACAGGGCCCCGGCGGTCAGGAGCCGCCCCGCTCCGGGAAAAAGAAGAGGGCGGAGAGAAGCCGCTCCAACCCCTTCCTCTCCTTCCTGCTCTGGATTGTCATCGTCGTAGTCTCCTCCGCCGTGCTGGCGGGAGTGGGCTGGATGCTGGCAAACGACCTGTGCGCGCTCAATAAGCCGGAGAAAACCGCCACCATCGAGATCACCGAGGACTGGATCACCGGTACCAAGGAGGTGGAGAAGTCCGACGGCACCACCAAGGAGATCTCCACTGTGGATATGAAGCGGGTGGCGAAGGCCCTCAAGGCGGAGGGCCTGATCGAATACGACTGGTTCTTCCAGATCTTCGCCAAGGTCATCCACGCCGATGAGAAGATCGGGGTGGGCACCTTCCAGCTCCATACGGATATGGACTACCGGGCTCTGATCTACGGCATGATCCCCAGCAGTAAAAACGCGGAAACCGTGGACGTCACCATCCCGGAGGGCTACAACGTGTCCCAGATCATCGACCTTCTGGCGGAGAATGGCGTAAACACCGCCGAGCAGCTCACGGAGGCCGCTGAAAACTATGTCTTTGAGGGCTACGCCTTTGTGGACAATGAGAACCTGGGCAGCATCAGCCGCCTGGAGGGGTATCTCTATCCGGACACCTATAACTTCTATGTGGGCGGCAAGCCGGAGGTTGCCCTGCGATCCATGATCGACAACTTCAACAACAAGATCTACGCCGACCCGGAGATCTCCCAGCTGCTGGAGGACTACGAGGCCAACAGCGGCTACACCTTCAGCGACGCTGTCGCCATCGCCTCCCTAATCGAGAAGGAGACGGACGGCACGGATCGGGACAAGATCTCCTCCGTCATCTACAACCGCCTGACCAATGCCGGGGAAACCAACTTCCTCCTCCAGATCGACGCCGCCCTGGTCTACGCCGCCGGACGGCCCGTCACTCAGGAGGACTACACCACGCTGGACAGCCCCTACAACCTCTACCAGCACCAGGGCCTGCCCCCCACGCCCATCGCCAATCCGGGCCGCAGCTCCATTCTGGCGGCGCTCCAGCCCGCAGATACCAACTACTATTTCTACGTCCTGGGCGGAGACGGCAAGCACATCTTCAGCGCCACCTTGGCCGAGCACAACGCCGCCCAGGCCCAGGCCGGAAACTGACGGGAGACAGCCATGGGAGAGAGAAAAAAGCCGGAGCTGCTGTCCCCGGCGGGGGATATGGAGCGGCTGCGCATGGCTGTGCTGTATGGCGCGGACGCGGTCTATCTGGCGGGTGAGAGCTTCGGGATGCGCTCCTTCGCGGGGAATTTCTCCCCCGAGGAGCTGTCCCGGGCGGTCCGCTTCGCCCACGAGAACGGCGTGCGGGTCCATGTGACGGTGAATACCATGCCCCGGAACCGGGAGGCGGAGCGCCTGCCGGAGTGGCTGGAGTTTCTGAACGGGGCCGGGGTGGACGCGCTGATTGTGGCGGATATGGGGGCCTTCTCCCTGGCGGGGCGGTACGCCCCCCGGTGCCAGCGCCATATCTCCACCCAGGCCAGCGTGTCCAACTACGAGACGGCCCGGGCCTGGTACGAGCTGGGGGCGAAGCGGGTGATTCTGGCCCGGGAGCTGAGCCTGGAGGAAATCCGGGAGCTCCGGGCCAAAGCCCCGGCGGAGCTGGAGCTGGAGGCATTTGTCCACGGCGCCATGTGCGTGAGCTACAGCGGGCGGTGCCTGCTGTCGAACTACATGACGGGCCGGGATGCCAACCGGGGAGCCTGCGCCCAGCCCTGCCGGTATCAGTACTACCTGATGGAGGAGAAGCGGCCTGGGGAGTATTTCCCGGTGTTCGAGGATGAGCTGGGAACCTACATCATGAACAGCCGGGATATGTGCATGATCGACCATGTGGATGATTTAGTGGACGCGGGGCTGGACAGCCTGAAGATCGAGGGCCGGGCCAAGAGCGCCTACTACGCCGCCATTGTGACGGGGGCCTACCGCCATGTTATCGACGACGTGATGGCCGGACGGACGCCGGACCCGATCTGGCGGAACGAGGTGGAGCGGGTCAGCCACCGGCGGTATGCCGCCGGATTCTACTACGGCCCGCCGGGGCAGTACACAGAAAACGCCCGGTATATCCGGGAGTGGCAGGTGGTGGCTCTGGTGACAGCCTGCGGAGCGGACGGCCTCGCCACCCTCTCCCTGCGCAACAAGTTCTCGGCGGGGGATACCCTGGAGGCTGTGGGACCGGATATGAAGCCCTTTTCCTTCACAGCGCCTGTGATGGAGGATGAGGAGGGGAACGCGCTGACGGATCCCCGAAATCCCCAGATGGTGTTTCGGATGCGCCTGCCCAGGCCAGTGCCGGTGTGGAGCATCCTGCGGATCGAGCGGGATTTGTCGGCCAAGTCCTGAAAAAACATCGCAGGGGATGGCGTTTGCCATCCCCCGCTGACATTCAGTCCTCTACGGTAAAAACCTCCTCAATCGGAACGCCGAAAACCTCCGCAATCCGCCAGGCCAGCACCAGGGAGGGGTTGTACCGCCCCTTTTCCAGGTTGCCGATGGTCTCCCGGCGCACGCCGGTTTTTGCCGCCAGCTCCTCCTGCTTCATGTTGTACCGGGCCCGGTACTCCTTAATCCGGTTTTTAATCATTGGTCAGACCCCTGCGCTCCCGCCAGTCGAACCAGGTTGTGGCGAAGGAGAAGACGATCAGCGCGAGGCCGAAGCCCATGCCCATCCCCGCCGCCAGCCCCTGGTGAAGATTTTCCGAGCGGAGCCCGCTCCAGACCGTGACGGCGGTGACTGCCGCCAGGTCGGCGTAGAAGGCCCAGGCGGCCGCCTTGCGCATGTTCGCGATGAACATTTCGTCCGGCGTTACAAAGAGGTATTGAAAGAACAGGAGAAAGGCGAGAAACGGGTAGAAGGCGGGATTTTCTTCGACCAGACCCAGCAGGCCGATCAGGGATATACATCCCAGCAAACCATATCGGTATTTCATAGCAGGTCCTCCTTATGTGGTATATTTCACGTGTGATGATAAAAATATACCACATCGCAGGAACACTGTCAAGAAGCTCAACTACATTTTTGGATATACAGATGAACATCTGTGGGAGGTGCTCCATGAAGAGAAGAAAATGGTGGAAGGCCCTGCTGTGTCTGCTGCTGGCCCTGGTCCTGGCCGCAGGCGGGTACGCGGCCTATGTCCTTCTGGCCTACTACCGGGTGGAGGATAACCAGACGCTGGAGATTGCCTACTGTGGCGTTCCTGTAGACTACGGGCAGCTCCAGGTTGGCGGGACCTACCGCGTGGCCTCCTATAATATTGGCTTCGGGGCCTACAGCGACGACTACAGCTTTTTTATGGACGGCGGGAAGGAGAGCCGGGCCCGGTCTGCGGAGGCGGTGCGGGAAAATGTAACCGGAGCCGCCGGGGAACTGGATAAGTTGGGTTTCCCGGATTTCCTGCTGCTCCAGGAGGTGGATGTGGACGGCACCCGCAGCCATCATGTGGACGAGCTGGCGCTGCTGCGGGATATGTTTGGCGGTGGATTTATACAGAGCACCTTCGCCCAGAACTACGACAGCCCCTACCTCTTCTGGCCCCTCTGGGAGCCTCACGGGGCCAACCGGGCGGGGCAGGCCACCTTTGTCCGGTATACGATCTCCTCCGCCCTCCGCCGCCAGCTGCCCATTGAGGACGGCTTTATGAAGCTCATCGACTGCGACCGCTGCTACAGCGTCCAGCGGATTCCTCTGGCCTTCGGGGAAGAAAAGGAGCTGGTGCTCTACAACCTCCATCTCTCCGCCTACACCTCCGATGGGAAGATCGCCGAGGAGCAGCTGCGGATGCTCTTTGACGACATGCTCTCGGAGTACGAGAAGGGCAACTACGCCATTGCCGGAGGGGACTTCAACAAGGACCTGCTGGGGAACTCCTCGGAAATCTTCGGCGTGTCCGGTCCGGAGTACACCTGGGCCCAGCCCATCCCGCCGGAGCTGGTGCCGGAGGGCCTGACGGTCATAGTGCCCTTTGATGGAGAGAACCCGGTGCCCTCCTGCCGCAACGCGGACCGGCCCTACGGACCGGACAACTACGTGGTAACGGTGGATGGTTTCGTAGTCTCCGCCAACGTGGAGGTGCTGGAGGCCAGGGTCTGGGACACCGGCTTCCGCTGGAGCGACCACAACCCGGTGTATATGGACGTTGTTCTGAAATAGCGCTGTCCCCCCTACCGCCCTGACCGGGGCGGTTTTTTCGTCCGCCCCCCGGGAATGACAAAATCCCCCTGCGGACAGGGCTTATACTAGTCCTGTCCAAGGAGGAAAGAGCAATGGTAGTCTATGTGGATATCGCGTTTCTGCTCAACTGCCTCACCGACGGGGCGGCGCTGTACGCTACGGGCCGGCTTTCCGGCCTGCCGGTGGGACGGCGGCGGCTGCTGGCGGCGGCGCTGCTGGGCGGTACATACGGGGTGCTGTGCGTCCTGCCAGGGTGGGGGGCGCTGGCGTCCCTCCCGCTCCAGGCGGCAGCGGCAGCGGGGCTGGTGTGGACGGCCTTCGGACGAAGGGGGCTCTTCCTGCGGCAGCTCCTGCTGTTTTTCATTCTCTCCTGCGCGCTGAGCGGAGCCCTGGTGGCCGGGGGACAGATACTGGCCGGGAGCGGTCCGGCGGCGCTGTCCCGGCTGGATTGGCGGGTGTTCTTCCTGGCGGGAGGGCTCTGCTTCGCGGTGCTCTCGTTGGTGTTCCGGGGCGGGGCCCGCCACGCCGCCGCGGGACAGCTGTGCCGGTGTGTGCTGGAGTACCGGGGCCGAAGGGTCTCCCTTACCGCCCTGCTGGACACGGGGCACACCCTCTCCGACAGCCTGACGGGCCGGCCGGTGATCACCGCCTACTGGGCGGCGCTGGAGCCGCTGTGGATGCCAGAGGAGCGGGCGGTCCTCTCCCGCCTGGAGCGGGACGGCGGGCCCGCCTGTCTGGAGCGGCTGGGGGCCGGATTCCGGCTGCTGCCCTACCGGGCGGTGGGGGTCCGGGAGGGCCTTCTGCTGTGCTTCCCGGCGGAGCGGGCGGTCATAGACGGCAGGGAGCTGGGCCCCGTCACCGTGGCGCTGTCGCCCATGGAGGTCTCGGAGGGCGCCGCCGCCCTCTGGGGTGGGGAGATGGGAAAGGGGGGCGGCGGATATGCCGCGTAGCATCTGGGCGGCGCTGCGCCGCCTGCTGGTCCGTCTGGGACTGGCGCGTCCGGAAAAAATCCTGTACATCGGGGGCAGCGACACTCTGCCGCCGCCCCTGTCCCGGGAGGAGGAGGGAGCGCTGCTTTCCCGGTTGGACGAGGGGGACGCCTCCGCCCGCCAGACCCTCATTGAGCGGAACCTCCGCCTGGTGGTCTACATCGCCCGGCGGTTTGAGAACACGGGGATCAACATCGAGGACCTGATCTCTATCGGCACCATCGGCCTCATCAAGGCCATCAACACCTACCGGACAGACAAAAATATCAAGCTGGCCACTTACGCCAGCCGGTGCATTGAAAACGAAATTTTGATGTATCTGCGCAAGAGCGCCTCCCAGCGCAACGAGGTTAGCCTGGACGAACCGCTGAACACGGACTGGGATGGCAACGAGCTGCTGCTCAGCGACGTGCTGGGCACCGACGGCGACACGGTCATGCGCCCCATTGAGGCCGATGTGGACCGGCAGCTTCTGGACCAAGCCATCGGCCGGCTCTCGGAGCGGGAGCGGGAGATCATTATTCTGCGCTTCGGCCTGTGCGGCCACAGAGAGCAGACCCAGAAGGAGGTTGCGGACCGGCTGGGCATCTCCCAATCCTACATTTCCCGGCTGGAAAAGCGGATTATCAGCCGGCTGAAGCGGGAAATTTTGAAGATGAGCTGAGATTCCGGCACTGCCGCCGCCTTTAACAGTCCCTTACAGATTTCCCGTTGCCAAATAGAGAAAAATATAGTATAATAAAACTGACCAGGAATTCCTGGAAAGAAAGGAAATGAGGTGAACGGCATGCGCGAGGAGACGGAGAAGAAGACGGGTGCCATGAAGATGGTCCTGGCGGTCCTTCAGGGGGACGACTATGCTGACACAGTGGACGAGTTGAACCGGGATGGGTTTTCCGCCACCATTCTCAGCTCTACCGGCGGCTTTCTGAAGAAAAAGAGTGTGACAATTATGATCGGTGTGGAGGAGAGCAGGCTGCAAACGGTGCTGGCTATCCTCAAGCGCTGTGCGGGCAACCGGCAGCAGCTGTCTTACGCGACCATGGCAACTGGTACGGCCTGTCCGTCTGTCCCGCTGGTGCCGGTGCAGGTCCGGGCAGGCGGCGCGGTTGTGTTTGTGCTGGATCTGGAACAGTTTGAGAAGCTTTAGTTGTGGAGCAGAACCTAAGAAAGGCCGCCTGTCCGAGACCTCCGGCAGGCGGCCTTTAATATATAAAGCCCCAGCTCCTGATCTCTCCAGGGCCCCGGCGGGCTAGAAGCCCTCCACCTCCACAGTGTTGGAAAACGTCAGCCGGAAGGTTCCATCAGGATCGAGAGGATCGATAGACTCCCGAATAGGCGCGAAAGAGTCCCCCCGCGCCATACTGAACCGCCCCCCGTCAAGAGGACAGAGAAAAAATATAAAGATTTTTCACAGAACGGCAGGTATGCCGCCCTGTAGCAACCGGAGATTCGGGTAGTCTGCTGCGCAGGCAACCCGAATTTCCGATTCACCTAGTTCAAATTTTTTAGCAGATCACGCTCCATTTCTGCTAGATGGTATCGTCAATAAAAATATGATATAATAATCCTCAAAAGTTGAAACTCTGTTTCTGTGGTGGTATACTTTAACCATTCATGTCAATTCGACAAATCAGGGTTTGCGGAGGAGATTCTATGCTTGAAAATATGCCGTCTCAATCAATTATGACTGAATTGCTTGGACAACCTTTGTATGAAGTTTGGCAAGCGTTATGTTCGGCTGTTGATGAAAAATACGATATGGAACGGATATGGAATACTGGTGGTAAGAGTTGGACTTACGAGTATAAGTATCGTAGAGGTGGAAAAACTCTTTGTAGCCTATACGCAAAAAATAATTGTGTTGGGTTCATGATTATTTTTGGGAAAGATGAGCGGGCAAAATTTGAGGATATAAGGGAGACTGTTTCTGATACTGTTTGTAAACAGTATGATAAAGCCCAAACCTATCGTGATGGGAAATGGGTAATGTTTGAGCCGACTGATACAACTGAATTTGATGACTACATGAAGTTGTTGGCTATCAAAAGAAAACCCAATCGGAAATAATAATTTGGATTTATCGGGGGATTTCATCTTTTGGGTGAAATCCCCCTTGACAAATGTTTTCTTGATTTTGGATTGAAAAACTCTCGCCGCTTAATTCATCGTCGCGGCTCAGCCTCTCGTACAGCAGCGCAAATTTGGTTTTTGCCATAGCACAGACCTCCTTGAATGAAAATATGCTCTAAGCTGTCCTCGCCTATCACCGAAAAATCAGTGAATTAACAAGTCGCTTAGAGCATATATC
>JAAWUC010000033.1 GCA_022804995.1 Oscillospiraceae bacterium | reverse complement strand
GGATTTTTTCTGAAAAAAGTGTTGAAAAACAGAAACTGATGTGGTAATGTATGTGTTGAGCAAAAAGGCGTGCTGGCTGCAAAAAAGTACACCTTTTTGTAAAAAATCCCCCTACGGAAGCCTGGACTTTTCATAAATCCCCGCCCGGTAGCGGAACGTAGCCAGGGGCATTCCGCACTCCTGGGCGGCTTTTGTTCCGGTGATCTTCCGGGCCTTCCACCGCCGCCAGACCGCCGGGAAATTCTCCGGCAGGGGCTTGGGCGGACGGCCAAAGCGAACGCCCCGGGCCTTTGCAGCTGCGATGCCCTGGGCCTGGCGGCTGCGGATGTTTTCCCGCTCGCTCTGGGCGACAAAGGACAGAATCTGCAAAACCAAATCGGCGATGAACGTCCCCATCAGGTCCCTGCCGTTCCGGGTGTCCAGCAGGGGCATGTCCAGCACGCAGATATCCACCCCCACCTCCTTGGTCAGCACCCGCCACTGGTTCTGTATCTCCTCATAATTGCGCCCCAGCCGGTCGATGCTCAGTATGTAGAGCAAATCGCCCGGCCTTAATTTTTTGATCAGCTGCTTGTACTGGGGCCGGTTAAAGTCCTTGCCGGACTGCTTATCCGCATAGAGATTTTTTGCCGGGATATTCTTTGCGGTCATGGCGATTCGCTGCCGGTCCTCGTTCTGATCTGTGCTGGATACGCGGATGTAGCCGTATGTCTGTCCTATTTTTGTACACCTCCGATCTTTTTCTGCCGTCCACGCGGACCGCTCCAGCCCGCAGAATTGCAAACAAGTTGACAATTCCAGCGCCTGTCCTTATAATGGTTCTGCGGCAGGCGGCCTGTGCGGGCGGCTCGCCACAGGACGCTTGTGTTTATACTTAGGAGGTCTTTTATGAGACGGATTTCTGCCTTTTTTCTGTGCCTGCTCCTGCTGGCGGGGCTGCCGCCGGCGGCTTTGGCCGCGCCGGTGGGCGCGGACTACGACGTGCTGGTCACGCCAGAGGACAACATCGGACTGAACATGCGGGAGGGCCCCAGCTCCGCCTACGACAAGGTCCGGGAGGACCCCATCCCCATGTACGCCCTCCTCCATATTACCCAGGTAGATGTGGACGAGAAGGGCCGGGAGTGGGGCTATACCAGCTATACCGAGAACGGCGTCACCGATACCGGCTGGGTCTTTCTGCCCCAGACCACCCGGACGGAGGCGTCCGGCGGCGGGGGATCGGATCCCTCCTCCAGCGGCATCACTGTGGGCCTCTCCGGCGGGGAGGCCGCGGCGGCTCTGGACCCGGCGCAGGCGGCGGCGTATCTGTCCGTTCTGGAGGAGCTGGGTACGGCCTACGGCTTCTGCCCGGCCAGCAATGACCCTTACAGATCCAACCCGGAGGAGAAATCCGGCCTGGCCTTCGCCCGGCTGCTGGACTTCGACGGGGACGGGAGCATGGAGCTGTACCTCTACTACATCCTCTCCCGGGAGGCTCCGGACGACGAGGGCTATGACCGGCTGGAGGAGGAGATCTGGCTCTGGAACGGGGCCACGGCCAACCGGGTCCACAGTGAGGAGTTTTACGCCAGTTGGGGGACCTCCTACGGCGCCTACCGCTATCTCCTCCCGGAGAACGGGAGGATTCTCCTGGGCAGCGACAATTTTTATGTCCGCCAGAGAATAGGGGGCACGGACATGACCCTGCTTCAGCTCCAGGGCGGACAGGTGACGGAGTACCGCTCCGCCTGGGATATGTGGGACAACAACACCCCGGAGGGAGACTACTCCGCCACTCTGGACGGCCAGGAGCTGAGCCCTATTGACCCCGTTCTCAGGACGGACACAGATTTTACGAACATAATAGACCGGCGGGTCAAGGAGTTCTACGATACCTACTCTCCCGGCAAGGGGGAGGTTCTCGTTGAGGGCGGCGATCTGCTCTGGAAAAGCAGCGAGGTGGACTCCCTGATGGCTCTGCTGGCGGACCGCGCCGTGGCGGACAGCCGGGGCACGGACGCTCTGGCCGGGGTCCCCTACTACGGAGACAGAAGCGCCTGCCGGATGGACGGGAGGATGGCGGCGGCCTACGGCCGGGCCCTGAGCGCTCAGCCCAAGGAGAGCGAGTGGGGCGCGCGGCTCCACGCCGCCCTGGTGGATGTTTCCGGGGACGGATACCCCCTGCTGCTGACGGCCTACCGATACCCGGAGGCCCGCTGGGGCCTGGGCAACTGCAGCGGAGCCCAGATCTGGGAGGTCCGGGACGGGGAGGCCGTCCCCTACGACTTCGCCGGGGACAGCGGGAGCTTTGACGACACAGCCGGAACCTTCAGCCTGATCACGGTCCGGAGCACCGGCGTCCTGCGGGCCAACTCCAACGGCGGCGGAGCGGTGAATCCGCTCCAGGGGGACCTGTTCTACCGGGCCTCCGGGGGGCGCTTGAAGCTGGTGGCCACCCTGGTGGAGAATACGGAGGACGGGACGTACACCCTGGACGGCCGGGCGGTGGACAGCCGGGAGGCCGCGTGGGAGCGGCTGGGCGTGGAGGGGGAGGAGACGGAGCTGACCGCCAACGGCAGCGACTATTTCCTGGAGGCGGATACCGTCAGCGCCGCCACAGCCGCCGCGGCCTTGGAGGCCTACGCCTCCGCCGCCCCGGAGATGCCCGAGAAGGAAGAGGCCCGTCCCGACCGCGCCGATCCGGAGGAGGACGAGGAGTACGAGCGGAAGGACAGCCTGGATCGGGATGAGAAGGACGGGGAGGAAGAGGACGGGGAGAGCCGTCCCGCCGGAGACGGAGGCCTGCCAACTGCTGTGGTAGCTGCGATTGCCGGAGGCGGCGGAGCCGTCGTGGCCGGGGGCGCGGTATGGCTCTTGTTCGGACGGAAAAAACGGAGCTGAGAGGAGAATCCAACATGCTGTTTGATACCCACGCCCACTACGACGCGGAGCAGTTCGACGGAGACCGGGACGCGGTCCTCGCCGCTCTGCCGGAGAGCGGCGTTAGCCTGGTGGTAAACCCGGGCTGTGATCCGGACAGCTCGGCGGCGGCGCTGGAGCTGGCCCTCCGCTTCCCCCATGTCTACGCCGCCGCGGGATACCACCCGGAGAACTGCGGGCCCTATGCGCCGGGGGATCTGGACCGCCTGCGGGCGCTGGCGGAGAATCCCAAGGTTGTGGCCATTGGGGAGATCGGTCTGGACTACCACTGGGAGGAGAATCCCCCCAGGGATTTGCAGCGGGAGGTGTTCCGGGCCCAGATGGCCCTGGCGGAGGAGCTGGACCTCCCGGTTATCGTCCACGACCGGGACGCCCACCGGGACAGCCTGGAGATCGTCCGGGCGTTCCCCGCCGTCCGGGGCGTATTCCACTGCTTCTCCGGCAGCGCGGAGATGGCCCGGGAGCTGGTGGAGCGGGGGTGGATGATCTCCTTTACCGGGGTCCTCACCTACAGCAACGCCCGCCGGGCGGTGGAGGCCGCCGCCGCTGTGCCCCTGGACCGGCTGATGATCGAGACCGACAGCCCCTATATGGCGCCGGTCCCCTGCCGGGGAAGGCGCAACGACTCCCGGTACCTGGGCTATATCTGCCGGAGGCTGGCCGAAATCAAGGAGATCTCCCCGGAGGCGTGCGAGCGCGCCACCACAGAGAATGGACGGCGGTTTTTCCGAATTCCCTGATGGTTCCAGCGGAGATGTGTCCAAAAAATTTGCCCATGTGACGGATTTCCGGATCGCCTTGACAGGGGAAAATCCGGGGCGTATCATCAGGGCAGGCAGCTCCTGGGCGGGACTCTTCCGCCCGCAGCATAGAAAATTTGACTTTGACAGGGAGGCATACATATGGAGCAGAAAGTAAAGCGGATTGGCGTACTCACCAGCGGCGGCGACGCGCCGGGGATGAACGCGGCTATCCGGGCCGTGGCCCGGACCGCCCTGGGCCTGGGCATCGACTGCATCGGCATCCGCCGGGGCTGGAACGGCCTGATCAGCAGCGATTTCATCAAGCTGACCACCTCCAGCGTCAGCCACATCATCAACCGGGGCGGAACTCTGCTCTACACCGCCCGCAGCGAGGAGTTCCGCACCACCGCCGGACTGGACAAGGCCCTGGCCACCTGCAAGCTGCTGGGATTGGACGCCATTGTGGCCGTCGGCGGCGACGGCACCTTCCGGGGGGCCCTGGATCTGAGCCGCCGGGCCTCGGAGGTGGGCTATCAGCTCCAGGTGGCCGGTATCCCCGCCACCATCGACAACGATATCGGCTGCTCCAACTACACCATCGGCTTCGACACTGCCTGCAACACCGCCGTTGAGTGCATCGACAAGCTGCGGGACACTATGCAGTCCCACGAGCGCTGCTCTGTGGTGGAGGTTATGGGGCGGCACGCCGGGTATTTGGCGCTGTATGTGGGCCTCTCCGTGGGGGCCACGGCGGTGCTGATCCCGGAGCATGAGCTGGACTTTGAGCGGGACATTGTGGAAAAGATCCGCCGGGCCCGCCTGGCGGGAACCACCCACTATATGGTGGTGGTGGCCGAGGGCGTGGGCAGCGCCATTGAGATCGGCGATCGCATTCACGAGGCCGTGGGCATCGACCCCCGGGTGACGGTGCTGGGCCACATCCAGCGGGGCGGCGCGCCCACCGCCCGAGACAGGGAGACCGCCAGCCGCATGGGCTATGAGGCGGTGAAAGCTATCGTCTCCAATCAGGGCAACTGCGTGGTGGCCACCAAGGAGGGGCGGATGGTGGTTATTGAGATGGAAGAGGCCCTGAAGATGACCAAGACCTTCGAGATGGACCGCTACCGGATTCTGGAGGCTCTGACCAACAACAATTACGCGGAAATCGGTTGACGGCTTTTACCCCCGGGGACACAGATCAAATCAGCCGGATAGCGAAAGCTATCCGGCTAAATACTGTTTTGAGGGAGGGGGCCGTCTTCAGCCTAGCCCATCATCCGCCGCTCCAGCCACTTCCCCCGCAGGAGGCGGATGAGGAAGAGACAGCCTCTGACGCACAGCTCCCCGCACATGGCGCACCACACCCCCGCCAAGCCAAACCGGGGGGCCAGCAGCGCCGCCGCCGTGATCCGCACCCCCCACATGCTCACCAGATTCAAAACGCTGGGGACCAGCGTGTCCCCCGCCCCCCGCATGGCGCCGGCGGCGACGATGGACACCGCGAAGAGGGGCTCGGCAAAGGCCTCGATCCGCAGCACCGACGCCCCCAGCTCCCGCACCGCCGCCGCCGGCGTGAGCAGGGAGAACATCCAGGGCGCGAGGACGAACATCAGCACCCCCATGGCGCTCATGATGGCCACCCCCATCCATACCGCGATGCCGGCGAAGCGCCTGGCCAGGTCCTTCCGCCCGGCCCCCAGGCTCTGGCCCACCAGGGCGGTGGCCGCGGAGGACAGGCCGTAGCCCGGGGCGTAGCACAGGCTCTCCGCCGTCACCGCCAGGGAGTTGGCGGCGACCGCCACGGTGCCCAGGGGGGCCACGATGGCGGTGGAGGCCACCTGGGCGCTGCACAGCACCGAGTGCTCCAGGGCCATGGGCAGGGCCACTCGCAGGGCCGTGCGCAGGCAGGGGGCCTGGAGCCGCCAGCTGCCGCCGCCGGTCAGGCGCAGCCGGGGGGAGCGGACGCAGACCGCCCAGACCATCAGCCCAGCCGTCACATACTCCGCCAGGGCCGTCCCCAGGGCCGCTCCCGCCACCCCCAGCCCCGCGCCGGGGAGCGTCAGGGCCGTCCCCCACAGCTCCACGGACTGGGAGGGGAAAATGAGGAGGCCGTTGAATACCACGTCCAGGCCGCACATGGCGGCGTTGAGGAGGGAGGGGGTGCGCATATCGCCGCTGCACTGGAGCATGCTGCCGGACAGCTGCCGCAGCTGGCTGGCGGGCAGGGCCAGGGCGTAGATGAGAAAATACCGGGAGGCGTCGGGGCACACGTCCGCCGCGCCGCCCAGGGCCCTGGGCAGGGGGCCGCTGAGCCCCGCCCCCGCCAGCGCCAGCAGAAAGCCGCAGGCCAGCGCCGCCAGCAGGGCCTGCCGGAGGACGTTCCGGGCCTCGGCGTCCCGGCCCGCGCCGGTGAGGTGGGCCACCTGGACGGAGAAGCCCGTAGCCAGGGAGATGCTCAGTCCCCCCAGCAGCCAGGTGGAGCTGGACACCAGGCCGATGGCGGCGCTGGCCCGCTCCCCCAGGGAGCCCACCATGGCCGCGTCGATGTACTGCATGGCGATGGAGGTGATCTCCGCCAGGATGGCCGGCACGGTCAGCCGCGCCACCCATCGGATCTGCTGGGTCAAGGTCATTTCCGAGGCGCTGTCCAGGCGCATGACGGTTTTCTCTCTCATAGGCGATCCCTCCTCCGGCCATCTTGTATACCGGGTCCCATTATACGAGCCCTTTCGGAAAATAGCAAGCCCTGCGGAAAAAGAGGACGGCGGGCCTCAGCCCGCCGCCCTCTTCTTGGGAAGCTTGGGGATCTCGATGGTCAGGGTGATGGTCTCCTCGCTCTCTGTTTTCTCCAGCTTCGCGTCCACCCCCGCCAGACGCATAACGTCCATGCTCCGGGTGATGCTGTTGAGAAACAGGCGGATGTCCTTGATGATGTACGTGGGGGGACGCCGGGGAGGCTCCCGCTGCTTTTGGGTCAGCAGCTCCTCGATGTACGCCTCCGCCGCCGCCACAGTCAGGCGGGCCTCGCCGATGTGCTCCGCCGCCGCCAGCCGGGCGTCCTCCCCCTCCAGCCGCAGCAGGGCCCGGGCGTGGCGCTCCGTCAGCTCGTACCGCCGCAGCCGCTCCACGCACCCCTCGCTCAGCCGCAGCAGCCGCAGCTTGTTGGCCACCGCAGGCTGGGAGCGGCCCAGCCGCCGGGCCGTCTCCTCCTGGCTTAGGCCGTACTCGCCCATGAGCCGGGCGATGGCGGCGGCCTCCTCCATGTAGTGGAGGTCCCGCCGCTGTAAATTCTCCACCAGGGCCAGCAGGGCGCTCTCCTGCTCGCCGGCCCGGACCAGAATACAGGGGATCCGCCGCAGTCCCGCCAGGGCCGCGGCCCGCAGCCGCCGCTCCCCGGCCACCAGCACGTAGCCCGTCCCTGACCGCTGGACGCTGACGGGCTGGAGCAGGCCGTACTGCCGGATGGAGTCTGCCAGCTCCCGCAGGGCCTGTTCCTCAAAGGTTTTCCGGGGCTGGCGGGGGTTGGGGACTATGCGCTCGATGGGGATCTGGTGGATGCGCCCGGACTGATAGAGCGATTTTCCTTCCATAGGCCCTCCCCTTTCCGCGTGACATTTCCCATATTCTACAGCTTGTCCGGCGCAAATGGGAGCAAATCCTGTCGGCGGACGCTTTTTTCTTGTATAACAGCGGCCCCGAACTGGGAAGATTTGACGTGGGGACAAAAATCTGGTATACTGTCTCCGATTCAGAGGAAAAGAGGTAGTACAAATGAAAACCCGTTTACTTTCTTTTGCCCTGGCGCTGGTGCTGGCTCTGGGGCTGACGCCGTCCGTCCTGGCGGCGGAGAGCGGCTACACCGACGTGCCCGAGGACCACTGGGCGGCGGAGAGCGTCCAACGATCCACGGAGCTGGGCATCTTCCAGGGTGTGGGCGGGGGCCGGTTCGGCCTGGGCCAGCCCATCTCCCGGGCCGCTTTTGTCACGGCACTGGTGCGGCTCTTCGGCTGGGAGGAGGTCTCCCCGGAGGGGAGCTTCAGCGATGTGCCCAAGGATAAATGGTATGCCGCCGCTGTGGAGACCGCCGCCGCCCACGACGCCCTCCCGGCGGGGAGCCGCGCCTTCCGCCCGGAGGACAACATCACCCGGGAGGAGATGGCGGTGATTATCGTCCGGGGGCTCGGGTACGCGCCGCTGGCCCCTGCGGCAGCGGAGCTGGGCTCGCCCTTCACGGATGTGACCGCCAGCGAGGGCTTCATTGCTATCGCCTACGACACGGGGATTATCAGCGGCATGGAGAAGGGGCGCTTCGCCCCCGGCGACACCGCCACCCGGGAGCAGGCCGCCGCCGTACTGGTACGGCTGCATGAGCGCTGGCACGCCGTCTCCCGGCGGGTGTCCGCCAGCGCCTATGGGGAGCAGATCGCGGTGGCCGCGCCGGAGGCCGTGCCGGGCGGGGAGATGCCCGCGACGCCCCTGGAGCCCATCGCGGAGCTGTATGCGGCGCTGCGGAGGGCCAGGGCTAAGGGGATGTATATGGAGGGCGCGATTTTGAACCTGACCGCCGGGGGTATCCGGACCATTGTGGCCAACGGCGAGATTGTGGAGAGCGCCCCGGTGACGGCGGAGGAGGTCAAGGAGCTGCTGGCCGGCGGGGCCAACGACTACTACTCCACCCGCTATGAGAGCGCCTACTGCATCTACCAGCCCAACGCCTATCAAACCGCCACAGTCTGGTACCAGAGCGAGGAGAGCATGGCGGCAAAGCTCCAGCTGGCCCGGATGTTCGGTGTGACCAAGTACAGTCTTGTTTGAGGATGGAAAGAGGACGCGGCATGGCCGCGTCCTCTTCGTTTGCTTTTTACCGGCGTCAACAGCCCAGGACCTTGATGATGTCCTTGGCGTCCTTCTTATACGCCTCGTCCGTAGCGGCGAGAAGCACCGTGCGGTCAATGCAGGTGGTGAAGTAGCAGCTCCCGTTGCCGGCAGTCAGGGAATAGGAGGCATAGCCGCCCGCGTTGACCGAGGCGTGTGAGGACGGAGCTGGAACCTCCTGGCCAAAGGAGGCGGAAATGCTGGCGAAACAGCTGGCGGAGGCTCTGCCGCTGAATTCCACCTGCCAGCCGTCGGTATAGGCGCAGATTCCCGTCTCCAGGAGCGCCTGGCCGTCCGCCGGAAACTTCGCCCAGTTATCCTCCCACGGAAGGCCCCGCTCCTCCGCGGTGGCAGGGGTTTTGCCGCCAAGCTGGAGAAAGAACACAACATTCTCTTCCCCAAAAATTTTTCGTTTCCCCTCCCCGGGATATACCGGTGGGGGAACCCAGCCCGGTATTTTTCCGACTATAGGGACAGAGACGTCTCAAAGTGCGAAGGAGGGAAGCACATGAACGACCAACAGATCATAGACCTCTACTGGCGGCGGAGCGAGGACGCCGTCCGGGAGACGGAGGCGAAATACGGCCCCTACTGCCGGACCGTGGCGGGAAATATCCTGGCGGACCGGCTGGACGCGGAGGAGTGCGTCAGCGATACGTGGCTGCGGGCCTGGAACGCCATGCCGCCCCACCGGCCCAATAAGCTGCGGCTGTTTCTGGGGAAGCTGACCCGCTCCGCCGCCTGCGACGCCCTCCGCTCCCGGACCGCCCGGAAGCGGGGCGGCGGGGAGTGCCTGCTGGCGCTGGAGGAGCTGGGGGAGTGCGTGCCGCTGGTTCCCGGAGCGGACCGGGCGGTGGAGGAGCGGGAGCTGGCGGAGATCCTCAGCCGGTTTCTGCGGGCCCTGCCGGAGCGGGACTGCAATGTGTTCCTGCGGCGGTACTGGTACGCGGAGCCCCTGGAGGATATCGCCCGGCGGTACGGGATGAAACTGAACACAGTGAAAACACGGCTGTTCCGGATACGGGGCAGACTGCGGGACTATCTGGAAAGCGAGGGAATTTTGCTATGAGCGGCAAGGAAAAGCTGTTCGCCGCCCTGTGCGGCGTGGACGAGGAGCTGCTGGAGCGGAGCGAGAGAGGCGCGGGGAGCCCGGTCCGCTGGCTGGGCTGGGGGATGGCGCTGGCGGCGTGCCTGGCGGTGGTGATCGCTGCAGCGGCGGTGCTGCCGGCGGCGGAACAGCCGCCGGAGGACGCGCCCCCGACAGACGGAGACAGGGTGGAACAGCCCGCCGGGCCGATCGCCCCCGCAGTGCTGCCCGAGGGGGAGGGCCAGTACCACCTGCTGCAATTCCGCATGGACCGGAAGCAGGACGCGCCGGGCTTCAGCCTCTTTATCAACGAGGAGAAGTACTACACCTATGAGCAGGAGGGGGTCTACGTTATCCAGCCCAGGCTGTCGCCGGAGAATTTGCCGGAGTGCAGGCTGGAGATCTCCTGGACCGGGACGCCGCCGGAGGAGGAGGCGCAGAACGTGAAGCGTCAGCTGGGGAGTCTATACCAAGATGCCTGGAGCAGCCAAAGCGGTTTGGTGGACGGTATGTGGCCCCCGCCCTGGGACGCCTATATCGTCTGGGGGGGCAACGGCGCGGACTGGGACGACGCCCAGCGGCTGACCTGGGTGGTCGGCGACGGCGGGGGCGGATCCTTTATCCTCTCCGCCAGCTACTTCACGGAGGCCACAGAGGGCCACGGGGCCATGTTCTACGACATGATGTGCACCTTCCGGACGGAGCCGGAGGGGGACACCCCGGCCTGGCAGGCGTCCCTGGAGGCGGCGGCGGAGGCGCTGATTCGGGAAACCTTCAGCGGCATGGGCGTGGAGGCCAGCGTGTCCAGCATCGATTACAGCGTCTCCCAGGAGGGGGATGCGCTCACCGCCCAGGTCTCCGTCCGGTACCGGCAGGGGGGCGAAGAGCCCTGGGAGACGCTGGAGCTGGCGCTCTCCTGGGGGGACGGCGTGTGGAGCGCCGGAGCGCCCCAGCCCTAGCGCGGAAAAAGAGCCGCCGGGAAGCAATACGCTTCCCGGCGGCTCTGTCCGCTCCCTCAGCCCTGCCGCAGGCGGAAGGTTTTCACCAGGTCCTTGAGCACCCGGGCCTGGGCGCTGAGCTCCTCACTGGTGGCCGCGCTCTCCTCGGCGGCGGCGGAGTTGGTCTGGACCACAGCGGAGATCTGGCCGATCTGGGTCTGAATCTGCTCCACCGCGTCGGCCTGGTTCTGGGCGTCACCGGCGATGCCGTTGATGGTGTCCACGATCCCCTGGGCCTTTGAGACGACACCCGCCAGCTGACCCGCCGTGTCACCGGCAATCCGGGTCCCCTGCCCCACCGCGGCGATGGACCGGGCAATGAGGGCCGCGGTGGACTGGGAGGCCTCCGCGCTCTTGCTGGCCAGGTTGCGGACCTCGTCGGCCACCACGGCGAAACCCTTGCCGGCGGTGCCCGCCCGGGCCGCCTCCACAGCGGCGTTCAGGGCCAGAATATTCGTCTGGAAGGCGATATCCTCGATGGTCTTCATGATCTTCTCAATCTCGTTGGAGCTGTTCTCGATCTCCGCCATGGCGGCGATCATCTCCTGCATCTTCTCGTTGCTCTGGGCCAGCTGCCGGCCCATTTCACCGGCCTGTTCCCGGGCGTGTCCGGCCTGCTCGGCGGTCTGCCGGACCCGGCCGCTGACCTCGCTCATGGTCTGCTCCAGATTCTCTACCGCGCTGGTCTGCTCCATGGAGCCCTGGTTGAGGGCCTGGGCGGCGGAGGACATCTGCTCCGCGCCGCCGGAGACATACTCCGAGCTGGTGACAATCTGCCCGACGGTGCCGTTGAGGTGCTGGAGAATGTCGTTCAGGGAGGTGCGGATAGAGGCGAAATCCCCCACATATTCCTGGGTAATCCGGCCGGTCAGATCACCGGTGGCCACGGCCTCCAGCGCGCTGGAGATCTCCCCGATGTAGCTGCGCAGGCGGGCGATAGTTCGGTCAAAGCTCTGGGCCAGGAGGCCAATCTCGTCGTCGGAGTCTATGTTCACCATCATGGTCTGGTGCTCGTTCAGGCCCAGATCCCCCTGCTCCAGCGTCTGGGCCAGAACGGTCAGACGGAAGAGGGGCCTGGAAACCGCCCGCCGGATGTACGCGCCGGCGACGGCAATGCCCGCGATGATAAGGGCCACACCGCTCAGGAACGACAGCACCACCGTCAGATTGATCTGACCTGTGGCCTCCTTCATGGAGATCCCGGCGAAGAGAAGGCCGTCAATCTGCCCGGCCTCGTTCCGGGTGGGGATGTAGGAGCCCAGATGCGTCTCCCCCAGGATGTCCGCCTTGCCCACGTAGGACTCCCCCTGCTTCAGCACCCGATCGGCCACCTCCCCGGACAGCCGGGTGCCCACGGCCCGCCGGCCGTTCTGCTGAATGGTGGTGCAGATCCGTTCATCCCCCTGGAAGATGGTGAACTCGCAGCCTGTGCGGGCCTTGAGCTCGTCGAGCAGGGCCGTTTTGTCCTCTGGCCCGTCATATTGGGAGAGCTCGTAGGCCAGCACGTTGGCCCCGCTCACGCAGACGCTCTGCATCGTTGACATTGTCAGACGGTAGAACATCAAAACGCACAGCGCCACCACCACCGTGATGCTGACCCCCAGCATCAACGCCACCAGATTCCCCACTTTCCGGCCGATCTGCCGGCACTTCTGCCGGGCGTCGGCGCCCTGTGCGGAACTCGCTTCCATACTCTCTCACTCCATTTTAAAGTTTGTTGTTTTTCGCGGGCCTCCCGCCCTGTCGAATTCAATTTATTTTATTAAAAACCAACGGGGATTACAAGTGGCTCTTTTGGCGAAAAATTGGAATGTCCTCCCAAATTATTTTGGGCAATTCGCGCAAAAACCTCTTGGGGCGCAAGGGCTGGAGGGGACTGGGCGGGAAATCGGGAAATCCCTTCTTGCCAACGGCGGACGGGGCGAGTATAATAGAAGCATACTACGACTGGAATGGCGGTGTTGCAGCATGTCGATTAAGGATAAGATAGCGGCCCTCCTGTTTGGCTCCGGCGGCGCGGAGGCACAGGAGGAGGAGACCCGTCCGGAACAGGAGCAGGTGGCGGAGAGCGCTCCGGAGATTTTGACCGCCGCCGTGGACCCGGCGCTGGTGGAACTGCCGGCGGAGCACGCGATCTTCCGCATTCTGGAGCAGGCGCGGCGGGAGTCGCAGCACCTGCCCACGCCCCGAATCTCCCTGGACGAGGAGGGGGTTGTTCCGGCGGAGGTGGTGGCGCGGGAGAAAAAGCGGGTGCAGACCCTTCTGAGCAGCGCGTGCAACGCTCGGATGAAGAAGATCAACGCAAAGGCCAAAACTCAGGCCAAGAAAAAGAAAGGCGAGGAGGAGAAGAAGAAGGACGACGGCCCCCCTCCCCTGGACGCGGCCCCCTTCTTCTTCTTCTCCACGGATAAGCTCTGGGCCTGGGTGATGATCTTCCCGCCGGTGCGCCAGGGCGAGGAGCTGTCCCACGAGATGCTGGAGTCGGCTCTGGACAAGGAGAACATCACCTTCGGCGTGAATGAGCGTTTGGTGGAGCATCTGCCCCGGGACGAGCGGCGCTACCTCACCCTGTACCTGATCGCCAAGGGGACGCCGGCCTTCGACGGGGAGAACGGCAATATTGTGGAGCACTTCCCCCGGGTGGTGGAGCGGATGCTGGAGGTGGATGAGTACGACCAGGTGGACTACACCGCCCTCAACCTGATCCACAACGTGAAGGAGGGGCAGGAGATCTGCAAGCTCATCGAGCCCACCGAGGGCGAGCCGGGCCGGACCGTGACGGACCAGGAGATCCCCGCCAAGAGCGGCAAGTCCGTGCCCCTTCCTATGGGGCGGAACACGGAGATCAGCGAGGACGGCATCTCCCTGCTGGCGTCCATGGCGGGCCATGTGGAGTTCACCGGCCACAGCTTCCAGGTCAAGCCGGTTTTGGATATTCCTGGAAACGTGGATTTCTCCACCGGGGATATCAACTTTCTGGGGGACGTGAACATCAAGGGTGATGTGCTCAGCGGCTTTACCGTCCGCTCCGCCGGGAATATCCAGGTGGGCGGCGTGGTGGAGGCCGGCAGCACCGTGGAGGCCGGGGGCGATCTGGTGGTGGCCCGGGGGATTCTGGGCGACGGGACCACGGTGGTCCAGGCCCACCGGAGCATTTTCGCAAAATATATCGAGAACTCCACCATCTACGCCCGGGAGGTCCTCCAGACCGACTGCATCGTCAACGGCAACGTCTACTGCGACGGGGAGGTGCAGGTCAACTCCGGACGGGGGAGCATCATGGGCGGACGGGTCTGGGCCGCCAAGCTGATCAACGCCCGGGCCGTGGGCTCCCAATCGGAGTGCAGGACCTCCATCACCCTGGGGGGAATGCCCTGTACGAATTTCGAGCGGGAGATCCTCAAGCAGCAGATGAAGACGCTGGAAATGGAGCTGGAGCGGCTGGAGTGCCAGATAGACAGCCCCACCAAGTCCAGTCTGCTGAGCAAGACACGGATGAAGCTCTCCGTGGCCGGGCTGAAGCTCCGGCAGCTGGACGAGGAGCAGCCGGCGGTCCAGCTCCCGACGGAGAACCGGGACAAGGGGCGGATGGAGTGCGGCATCGTCTACCCGGGGACGGAGATCTCCATCGGGGACGAGGTGCTCCGCCTGCGCCGGATATCCCGGCAGTGCGTGGTCACGCTGATAAACGACGAAATCGTGGTGATGTAGCCGCGCCGCGGCCCTGCAGGGCGCGGAATAAATTGTAAGAGATTCGACAGAAAGAGGGAACTTGGTTTATGAAGAAGAAGCTCATGGTGGTAGACGACTCCCGGATGATGGAGCTTCAGATCTGCAAGCTGCTGGAGGACTCCGAGTTCGAGGTTGCGGCATACTGTGAGAATGGCGAGGAGGCTATTACCCGCTATGAGGAAATCCACCCGGACGTGGTGACAATGGACATCATTATGCCCGGCATCGACGGCCTGGAGACGGCGCAGATCATCCTGGAGGACCATCCGGAGGCGCGGATTGTCGTCGTCTCCGCCCTGACCGACGAGGGCACCGTCAGCGAGGCCGCCGGCATCGGCGCGAAGACCTTTCTCTACAAGCCGCTCACCCGGGAGGGGCTGATCGGCGCGCTGGAGCAGGCGCTGGCGTAACCGGTGGAGTTCACTTTTTCGGCATAACAGAAGGAGAGGCGGCGGACTGACAGTCCGCCGCCTTTTTTCGTCTCAGCGCCCGCCCAGGGCCGCGCCGATGACCGCCGCCTCCCCCTCCGTGGGGGTCCAGCCGGTGGTGACGAGGACGATTCGCTCCCCGTACAGCAGGACCTGGGTACGGTTCCGCCTCGCGGCGGCGTCGGCTCCCCAGGGGGCCGGGTCGATGGGGGTATAGCCGCTCAGCTGGTGATTCCCATACTTGGGTCCCCTCATGATTGTGTCCCAACACAGCTCCCGCAGCCAGTCCCAGGAGATGTCCGCGATCTGATAGTTCAGAAAGGGCAGCTCGCTGTCCGGGGCCTCGGCTCCCTGGTACCAGTTGCCGAAAGCGGCCCAGGGGGTCCTGCCGCTCCCCTGGTGGAGATACTCGCACCGGTCCGCCTCCGTCACCGCATAGCCCAGGTCCTCCAAAGTGAGGGGCAGTTCCTCCGCGCTCACTTCTTTGGGCCACTCCGGAGGGAGACTGGCCTCCAGAGACCAGTCAAAGGCGTTCATCCCGGCAACAAACGCAATCGACAGGACGACACTAGCGGCGATACTTCCCACCAGGCTGGCGGTGTTGGAGAACTGGAGGCGCTTGAAATGCCGCAGCAGGGCCCGCAGCACCACCAACAACAGCAGAAATCCGACGGAGTAGACCAAAACAAAAACCAGATAGCCCCACCCCTGCCCCACGGAGGAGGCTCCCAATCCCGCCAGCATTATGGCCAGAACGCTGAAGTCTCCCGCCGCTTGGAGGGACCCCCGAATCCGGGCGCAGGCCCCGCCCCGCTTTACAGACCAGCGGGAGCGGAGATACCAGACGCCCACCCGGAGCAGTTCAAGCAGCGAATGGAGCAAAAAAGCCGCTGTAATAACCGCGAGTCCCAGGGCGCTGTACTGGCTCACCATGGACAGAGGGCTCCAGCGGAAGCTGCTTATCAGATTAAAGCACCAGGAAACCGCCAGCAGCAGCCAGACCACGTTCATCAATACCACTGTCCGCAGCATCACCCGGCGGAGGGTCTTCAGCTTCAGGGCCTCGTCGGTCTCGATGGGCACCGGGGCCGGGCGGAAATTGCGGAAATACTGAATGGAGCCGTAGGAGCACACGTACTCCCACCCGGCGGCCCGGCAGTAGTCGTAGTAGGTCTCCTGGCCCTCCACGGGGGCGGCGTCGAAGATGGTGGCCTCCGGGAAGAAGGCCACGGCGTAGCGGACGCCGGTTGGCTCAGCCCGGCGGTAGCGCAGCCACCAGTTGTCCGCCCTCTCCAGCAGCCAGCCCTGCTCCGCCCGCTTCTCCAGGTGCCGCGCCATGGCGGCGGTGTCCCCGACGGGCTGATAGAGCAGCAGCTCTTTTTTCGTGTCCCGGCTCAAAGCGATCCCTCCTCTCCAAAATTCCGGTAGTCCGCCGCCTGCCGTTCCAGCCGCCGGACCTCCTCCTCCAGCCGCCATGCCCCCGACGGTGTAATGCGGTAGCTCCGTCTGCGGCCCTCCCGCTTCGTCTCCCGGATGAAGCCCTCCCGCTGGAAGCTCTCCAGCAGGGCGTAGAGGGTGCCGGGGCCGATGTCCACCCGGCCTCCGGTCATCTCCCGGACCCGCTCCATGATATCCACGCCGCAGCACTCCCGCCGCAGGCAGAGGAGGATATAAAACATCTGCTCTGTCAGGGTCTGGAACTTCTCCCGGGCCATGGAGCCGCCCCCTTTCTTCGAAAATATTGATATTCGATATTTTCGGCTCTAGTATAACATCGAATATCGTTATTGTCAAGAGCGGCAGAGTATGGTATGATAGGCAAAATACGACAGGCAGGAGGCGGCTATGATTTTGATTGTCTGTGTGGACGACGCCGGGGGCCTCGGCTTCAACCGCCGGCGGCAGAGCCAGGACCGGGCGCTCCGGGCGCGGATGCTGGAGAAATGGGGACGGCTGTGGATGAGCGCCTACAGTGCCGGACAGTTCGCGAAGGAGGACCCCGTCACAGCGGACGAGGGCTTTTTAGAGATGGCCGGCCCCGGTGACGCATGCTTTGCCGAGGGTCCCGCGGCGGCGGAGGCTTTGGGCAAGGCGGAAAAGCTGGTTTTGTACCGCTGGAACCGGAAGTACCCGGCAGACTGCCGTTTTCCGCTGGACTTGGAGGCGCGGGGCTGGCGGCTGGAGGAGACGGAGGACTTCGCCGGCTCCTCCCACGAGAAGATTACGGAGGAGGTCTATGTGAGATGATGAGAGTGGGAAACAGCCTGCTGGCGGTACTGCTGGCGCTGGTGATGGCGGGGTGCTCGGTGGAGATCCAGGAAACCGCCTCCTCCGAGGCGGTCTATCTGGATAATATTCCGGCGTTTTCCGGGGAGCCCTATGTGGTCATCGGGGACAACCGTCCGGATTTCGAGGAATCGGAGTTTACCGTCAATTCCTTTGAGAGTTACAGCCCCTTGGACGATCTGGGGCGGTGCCACACGGCCTACGCCTGCGTGGGGGTGGATCTGATGCCCACGGAGGACCGGGGGAGCATCGGGTCTGTGAAGCCCAGCGGGTGGCAGACGGCGAAATACGACTGCGTAGAGGGGAAGTATCTCTACAACCGATGTCATTTGATTGGGTTCCAGCTCACGGGGGAGAACGCCAACAAGAGCAATCTCATTACAGGGACCCGGTATATGAATGTGGACGGGATGCTGCCCTTTGAGAACATGGTGGCGGACTATGTGAAGGAGACGGAGCAGCATGTGTTGTACCGGGTGACGCCCTTCTACAGCGGGGAAAATCTGGTGGCCGATGGCGTGCGGATGGAGGCGCTGAGCGTGGAGGACAGGGGCGAGAGCATCTGCTTCGACGTCTACGTCTACAACTGTCAACCCGGTGTGGTCATTGACTATGCCACCGGGGAGAGCTGGCTGGAGGGGGAAACCGGGCCGGCGTCCCAGGAGATTACATACATTCTCAACACCAGCTCTAAGAAGTTCCACCTGCCCGACTGCTCCGGCGCGGCGTCCATCAGCGAGGGAAACCGGGAGGAGTTTACCGGCGGGCGGAGTGAGCTGGTGAAGAGGGGGTACGAGCCCTGCGGGAAGTGTAAGCCTTAACTGGCGGTTCTCTTTGAAGTCTTCAGCAATTATAAACCGGCGCTATGCCTCGGAAGCATAGCGCCGGTTTGCTGCTGGCGGCTATAAATTGATGACAGGAAAAAGGGCTTGGATTTAGCTGTTCCAATCCTCCCCAACGCCCAGGTCAGGCCGGACGCCGATGTCCATAATCTCCTTGGCGTCGTAGAACTGCAAATACCGGTTCCGAGACCAGCGGAGGGTCTTGCCGTCGGGGTGGAGGCGGTCGCAGATGACGGCGCAGATGTCCTTCTTGATATAGCTGAAGCTCTCGACACCCACCGAGCAAAACACCCGGAAGCCCTGGGCCTGTAGGTAGCGGAACGCCTCGCCGGTCTGCTTCCAGTCGTTGCCGTCGGGCCGCTCGCCGTGGGGGTAGAAAAGGATGGTGGTCGGCCCCACCAGGGACCCCACCTCGTCAAACCACTTCTGAGTGTCGGCTCGGATCTTGGCCATATTGCCGCTGCCCAGGCGGATATGGCCCCAGGTGTGGCTGCCGAAGGTCCAGCCGGTGCGCTTGAGCTCCTCAATAATGGGCTTCACCGCCTCCCGCTCGGCCTGGCGGTTGGCCTCCAGCTCATCGGTCCACTCCACGGTGCTGTCGGTCTGGGTGCGGTAGCCCAGAAGGCCCTCGTAGCCGGTGACGCTCAGGCAGGCTTTCGCCCCGAAGGGGGAGAAGTCCGGATGCTCCTCCACAAACTCATCCAGCCGGGGAATGGCGTCCAGACCCCGGGAGATCACCTCGTTGCCCTGGGGATCCAGGCCCCAGGAGGTGATCTTCCCATCCTCGCCGAGGATCAGCTTGTAGGTCAGGCCGTTTTCCAGCATGTAGGGATAGTAGTTGGTGTCATCGTAGGAGAACACCAGGGGCTTTTTCCCCTCGGGAAGGTAGAGGGTGTTTTTGACCATCACCGGATTTCCGGCCTCGTCGGTGGTCTCGCTCCACACGTCCCCGATATCCACCAGGACATAGCCCTTCTCATAGACGTTGTCAAGAATTTTATTGAACTCATCCACCGTCACCATGAAGTCATCCAAGCCGTTGGCCTGGGCGTCGCCGTCGAAAGCCAGCTCCGGATAGGCGATGATGGGGTGGAAAAAGAGGTGCTCTACAATGCCGTCATAAGCGGCGTACTTCACCCCGTCCCGCTCTCCGCCCTCGGGCATGACCTTGGGGTCCAGAATTTCGTAGGGCTCCTTCTCCGCCGGCGGCTGGGGCTCCACCACCGGGTTCTCCGGCAGGGAGGTGCTGTCCGGGACCTCTGGCTCCTGGGCGCCGGGCGCGCCGCCGGTATTTTCCGCAGGAGGGTTCTCAGCGCTGGGCGGCGGGGCGGAACCGCCGCCGCAGGCGGCCAGGGACAGCAGCAGGAGCAGAGACAAAAGCAGTGCGGTCAATCGTTTCATGGTATACCTCCGGGGCGACAGGAATCGCCAAAATTTTGCCCCTTTAGTGTATCACGAAAACGGTAACAAACCAACTGCTAATCAGCCGGAAATTGTAACAATCTCATTACAAATTTTGGAGGTTCTTACTCCTCCAGCCACGCCTCCCGGAAATCCTCCAGGCAGTCGTCCAGATTGTCCTCGATGAGCTTCTCCCACCGCTCCTGAGGGGCCAGCTCCTGGGAGGCGGCGAATATCCGCTCCTGCACGTCGCAGTCCTGGTGGCCCAGCCAGAAGGAGACTTCCTGTCCGGCCGGGATTACGTCCACATAGAAGCCCTCCCCAGCCTGGAAGCGGGTGATTATGATGGTGGCCTTGCGCATGAAATATGCCCTCCTTTATTCTTCCCATATTTCCGACAGGCGTAGACAGCGGGCCAAGGGAGTTGTTTGCTTTTCAGCTTCCGGACAATTTGGCTGGCCCCCAAGCGTTCCCAGCGCTCAGCCTTGGCCTTAAACGCAGGTATATAGCATCTGTTACCTGTTGCTATTATATATACTTTCGCAGTTTAGAGCAATGGATTTTCGGAAATTCATGCTGCATTTCCCCTGTCCTGTTCCAACTCGAGCGGGTCAAATATAGCGCCTATTTCACTGTCAGCACCAATGATAAAATATAAAAAACGCCGAGGAAAAATGTAGTGTTGTAGCGAGGGTGAAAGTATAGATTTAAACAAATCAAAAGAAAAACCGCTGTAATCTATCGATTACAACGGTTTCCTTGCACCAAATCGATGCGTCTGGTGGAGATAAGCGGGATCGAACCGCTGACCTCTTGAATGCCATTCAAGCGCTCTCCCAGCACAAGCGTTGTGCAACCCCTCAAAAGAGGGGCGAGAGTGTTTTGGATGTGCAGGAGAGAGACCGCATTTTTTATGCCTATCTACCACCAGAAAAGAGACAAAGCCCCCGTATACTTGCCTATTTGTATGATACAACGGATGAGAATTGATGTCAATATGAATATCCTCTAAAGGACGCTTATACACAAGCGTCCTTTTTCTTTTAGACAAGTGTGCAAAAGACCTGCATAGGAAGGGAGAAAAACCATGCCCAGCGAAGAAACCGTGATACAGCTGCCACTGTCGGAGCTGCATCCATTCCCGAACCATCCCTTCAAGGTGCGGGATGATGAGGCAATGCGCAGTATGATGGAGAGTGTCAGCCGGTACGGAGTATTGACCCCGGCAATCGTCCGACCCCGTTCGGCAGGTAGCTATGAAATCATCTCCGGCCACCGGCGCAAACATGCCAGCGAAACGGCGGGGCTGGAGGTGATTCCCGCCATCGTCCGGGACATGGACGATGATGCCGCCACCATCCTGATGGTGGACAGCAACATCCAGCGAGAGGATATCCTTCCAAGTGAGAAAGCCCAGGCATATAAGATGAAACTGGAAGCTGTCAAACGGCAGGGAGCACGAACTGATTTAACTTCGCCGCAAGTTGCGGCGAAGTTCCGCGCCGATGACGAAGTGGCAAGGGAAGCTGGAATCAGCGGCGATACGGTGCGCCGCTATATCCGGCTCACTGAACTTTTGCCCAAGCTCCAGCAGAAGGTCGATGAGAGAGAAATCGCCATGACCCCGGCAGTGGAACTCTCCTACTTAAAGCCGGAGGAACAGGCCCTCATAATAGAGGCCATGGACAGCGAACAGACTGTACCCACCTTGACCCAGGCCCAACAGCTGAAAAGGAACAGCCAGGAGGGCGGCCTAGACCGTGCCACGGTTCTGTCCATCCTGTCGGCGGACACACCCTCAACGGTCCGGCCTCCCGCCCATCCAAAGCCTCCAAAACCGGAGGCCACAGAGGACACCAGCCCCAGGCGGGAACGAACATCCCACATCGCGGAGGACATTCTCCGACTGAAGGACACGACAAAGGAGTGCCGCTGCACCCCTGAGATGTTCCTTTCGGCGTTTGGTGAGTACGTCAGCCGGAGCCGCCGTGAGATGGAGGTTTTCCTGATTCCCTTCTACGCGGAAATTTTTCCGGCGCTATCACCAGAGCATATGGCCGGTCTCCAGCGGCAAATCAGCGACATCCATGCCGCCGCAGATAAATTCTACAACGATGTGAAAGGAAGGAATGAAGATGAATAACGACAACGGCGTGACCTTTGAAATGAGCAGCATCGACACCGCCCTGCTGATTTCCGGCCAGCCGTACCAGCGTCCTGTGCGGGAGGGACGGCTGTGTGAGCTGACGCGGGACTGGGACCCTGGCCTGCTGGACCCGCTGGTGGTGAGCTACCGGGACGGGAGTTTCTATCTGGTAGACGGCCAGCACCGGGTTATCATCCAGCGGCGGATGTACGGCGGGGACTTCAACGCCGCCTGTAAGCTGTATCACGGCCTGACCTATGAGACGGAGGCGGAACTGTGCTGGAAGCTGGACAAGGCACGGGAGCAGCTGAACGCGGCCCAAGCCACCAATGCCCTGCTGGAAGCGGGCAGCAACCCGGAAATCATGGAGATCCACCGCCTGCTGCTGGCGAACGGCTTTCGGTGGGCGCTGGGTAAGCGCACCCCCGGCGACTATGAGGTCACGGTGGTCCAGGCGGTCATTTCCGCCTACCGGCTGCTGGGGAGCGCGGCCTTTGACCGGATGCTCTACCTGATGGATTCGGCGTGGAAGGGAGCGCCCAG
>JAAWUC010000032.1 GCA_022804995.1 Oscillospiraceae bacterium | reverse complement strand
GAAGTATATGCAAAGCCTTGTCCTCTTTTTGTATCTCTTTGGAATTATATTCATACTGGCCGGATGTACATGTAATGCGAAATGTGTCATTGCATATGACCGTGCTTTTCACAGGTGCTGCTGCCGCCAGATCGACTTCCCCATTAGAACATCCGCACAGCAATAGTATACTCCATATCAGCAAAATCGAAATTCTCCTGCGAATTTTCATAGTAACCTCACACTCTCAGCCAAAGGTGATTCCAAGCTCATCGGTTTCTACTAGCTGTCTACTGTGTTAGTATAGCTCCACCCCTCTCCTTTTTTGGAAAAAATGCCATATTTTCTAAATTTTGTCAACCGAATTTTTGCACATTTTCACATATTCTCCCTCTCCCGCATCACATCCACCAGCCGCTCCAGGGCCTCCGCCTCGGCGGGGCGCAGTCCGCCGGTGTGGATCACGCCCTCCTCCCGCCGCTCCGGAAACACCAGCTCGTCCACCGACAGATCCAGAATTTTCATCAGCTCAAACAGCAGGGGTACCGACGGAAGCCGCCGGTGCCCCTCTATATTTTTCAGATGGATCGGCGTGATGTCCAGCCGCTCCGCCAGCACCTCCTGGGTTAGGCCCTTCTTCATCCGCGCCGCCCGGATGGCCTCCCCCAGCTGCCGCAAATCCGTTTCCATTTCTCTCAGCTCCCTCCAACGTTATCTTACAGGCAACATTCCCCCTTGCAAAACGTCTAAAAGAATACTATAATAGATTCTAAAAGAAATCCCCCGGGAGGAACTATGTGGAGCATCTTTCAAAAAATCCGCCGGTCTAAGCCGGCGGACTCCTCTGAAAAGCCAGTTGACGGACAGGCAGCAGCAAGCCGCTGGCTGGAGAAAGAGGGCGGCGCGCTGCTGTCCGCCATCGACAGTCTGGCCCATATCATGGCGGACCCGGTCCTGGGCGGACCCGGGTTTCTCACCGTCCAGCTGCCCCCGCGGGTGGACGGGGCCGCTGCCGTCTCCTGCCAGTACCCCAATATCAGCGAAACGCTTTACCGGCGCGTCCTTCGGGGGACGGCGGCGGATCTGCTGGAAGCCGGGATTCCGGCGGCGCTGCTGGATCGGGGCCTGCGGTGGGAGGCCGAAAGCGGGACAGTGGTGGTCCTCACCCTGGACGCCGCTCCCGTGGGCGGGGAGGCGGCGGCGCTCCTCACCCGGCTCCACAGCCGGAACCAGCTCCTGGGAGCTCTGGCGGGGGAGCTGGTCCGGCTGTGCCCGGGGATGGAGGTCCGGGCCCTGGCCGGGTACATCCTGCTGACGCCTACTCCAGCAGCGACGTCAGATCCTCCACCCGCAGCCCCGGGTGGAGCGCCAGATTCAGGCCGTAGCCGATGAGCTTCGCCAGATCCCGGATCTTGGCGTCAATGCTGTCGGGGGTCACGAACAGCCGCTGTCCCTGGCCCCGGAGGGCCTCCGGCTCCGCCTCCCGGTCCCCCAGCAGGTCCCGGGCCAGGGTGGCGGCCTCCACCACCGTGGGCACCCCCATGGAGATCACCGGCACCCCCAGGCTCTCCCGGTTCAGGGCCATCCGGTGGTTGCCCACGCCGCTGCCGGGGACCAGGCCCGTGTCCGAGATCTGCACCGTGGTGCACAGCCGGTCCAGATTCCGCGCCGCCAGGGCATCCACCAGCACCACCGCCGCCGGCCTCACCCGCTCCGCCGCGCCCCGGACCCACTCGGCCACCTCCAGCCCCGTGGTCCCCAGCACCCCCGCCGCCAGAGCCGCCACCGGCCGCAGCATGGGCAGGACATCCCCCAGGTGCCGGGTAATCAGCAGGTGCTCCGCGCACAGGGGCCCCAGGGCGTCCGGGGTCATGGCCCGGTTCCCCAGCCCTGCCGCCAGCACCGGCCCCTCCTCCGGCAGAAGAGGCTCCAGGGCCTGGGCGATGGCCTCCGCCGTCCGGCGGAAGCTCTCCGCCTCCCGCCGCCAGAAGGGGGAGATGTCCAAGGTCAGATAGGTCCCCCGGGGCTTGCCCAGAGCCCGCTCCCCCTCCTCGCCGGTGATGCGCACCTCGGTGAGCATCATCCCCTCCAGCTCCTGCTCCGCCGTCTCCACTCCGGCCAGCTCCCCCGTCTCACCGGCGCTCTCCCGCCAGAGACTGTGGGCCTCCACCGCCAGGTCTGTCCGCACGTTCGCCATGTTGTGTCCTCCCCCGTTTCGGGCCGCGAAATCTGGTGTTCTGTCCCTAGTTTTCCTCCCCGCCGGGATATTATGAGGAAAACACGGAAAAAACTCTGAAAAAAGCCTTGCAATTTCCGCGGAAACATGCTAGAATACATTTCTGCGTGGGGCCATCGCGGAATGGTTCTATTAAAATTTACTTGGAGGAGGTGTTTGGTTTGCCGAATATCAAGTCTGCGAAGAAGCGCGTGCTCATCGCCCAGGAGCGCAACGCCCGGAACAAGGCGAACAAGTCCGCTATGAAGACCGCTGTAAAGAAGTTCGAGGCCGCTGCCGCTGAAGGCAAGCGCACCGAGGCCGAGGGCGCTTACAAGGTCGCCGTCAAGGTCGTGGATCAGGCCGTGGCGAAGGGGATTCTGCACAAGAACAACGCGGCGCACAAGAAGAGCGCCATGACGCTCAAGCTCAACAAGATCGGCTGAGCTTTCGCGAGAATCAGGAGAGGACCGTCCGGTGGACGGTCCTTTTTCACGTTCTGGGGAAATTCCGCAGGAATATCGGCGCGGAGTCCTTGTAAACCTCCGTGTCACATGATATAATGTAAAAATAGGAAAAATTCGCCGCACACTAGCGGCGCGGCTGTTTAAACAGGAAAGGAGCTTCTATGCGCGACTACGTCATCGTCACCGACAGCTGCTGTGACTTCTCCGCCCAGATGGCGGGGGAGCTGGAGCTGCAGATCGTCCCTCTGTCCTTCACCATCGAGGGCGGAGAGTACCACAACTTCCCGGACAACCGCGAGATGGACCCGGGCGTCTTTTACAACAAGCTCCGCGCCGGTTCCCTGGGGACCACCTCCGCCGTCAGCGTGGGCTTCTTTCAGGCGTCCATGACTCCAGTGGTGGAGGCAGGAAAGGATATTCTCTGCATCTGCTTCTCCTCCGCCCTCTCCACCACCTATCAGTCCGCGGTTATTGCGGCCCAGGATCTGATGGAGGCCCATCCGGAGTGCACCATCCGGGTGGTGGACAGCCGGGCCGCTTCCCTGGGCCAGGGGCTGCTGGTGTATCTGGCGGCGATGGAGAAGCGGAAGGGCCGCTCTCTGGAGGAGGTCCGGGCCTTTGTGGAGGAGCGCAAGGACCACATCTGCCACTGGTTCACCGTGGACGACCTCAACCACCTCAAGCGTGGAGGCCGGGTGTCTGCGGCAGCGGCGCTGTTGGGCACGATGCTCCAGATGAAGCCGGTGCTCCATGTGGACGGCGAGGGCCGCTTGATCCCGGTGAGCAAGGTCCGGGGGCGGAAGGCGTCGGTGAACGCCCTGCTGGAGAAGATGGCGGAGCTGGCGGAGGATCCCTCGGTGGTGTTCATCAGCCACGGGGACTGCGAGGCGGAGGCCGTGGCCCTGGGGGAGGCGGTTAAGGCCAGATTCCCGGTGGAGAAGCTGGTTATCAACTACGTGGGGCCGGTTATCGGCAACCACTCCGGTCCGGGGACGTTGGCTTTGTTTTTCCAGGGGAAGCATAAGTAAATGTGAATGAGATTGAGGATTCGCGACCTGCGGGAAGACTCCGATCTGACACAAAAGCAAATCGCGGAGTACCTGATGTGCGACCAGTCCCTTTACTCCAAATATGAGCGGGGAGAGCGGGAGCTGCCGCTGAAGACTGCGGTTTCGCTGGCCCAATTCTATAAAACCAGTGTGGACTATCTGGTTGGCTTGACAGATAACAGGCGTCCATATTCCAAATAATGCGCTGTCCGAACGAAGAGCGGGCGGGCCGTTAAACCGGTCCCACCCGCTCTTTTTACAGAATAAATCCCCCGTCTGCCGTCAGCACCTGCCCGGTGACGAAGGACGCCCCCTCGCCAGCGAAAAACGCCACGGCGGCGGCGATCTCCTCCGGAGTGCCCAGCCGCCCCATGGGGGTCTCCCGGGCCAGGTCCGACAGGGTCTCCTCCCCCAGCACCTCCACCATATCCGTGCGGATGACGCCGGGGGCCACGCAGTTGACCCGGATGCCCGAGGGGGCCAGCTCCATGGCCAGGGACCGAGTCAGGCCGATGAGGGCCGCCTTGCTGGCGGAGTAGGCCGTCTCGCAGGAGGCCCCCCGCTGTCCCCAGATAGAGGAGATGTTGACGATACAGCCCCGTTTCTCGTGGAGCATATGGGGGAGCACCGCCTGAATGGTGTGGTAGGCGCCGTCCACATTGACGCCGAAGATGTGCCGCCAGAAGTCCTGGCTGATATCCTGAAACTGCCTCTGCTCGGCAATGCCGGCGTTGTTGACCAGCACCTCCACGGGCCCGAACTCCGCCTCCACCAGCCGGATGGCGGCGGTGACGGCCCCCCGGTCCGACACATCCCCCCGGACTGCCAGAGCCTCATGGCCCTGGACCCGGAGCTCCGCAGCCAGAGCCTCCGCCTGCTCTCTGGCCTGGAGGTAGTCGATGCCCACGGCGCAGCCCTCCGCCGCCAGCCGCCGGACAATGGCCCGGCCAATGCCCCGGCTCCCGCCGGTGACAAACGCGGTTTTTTTCACCCTCAGCAGTGCCAGCCCCGGTGTCCGCCGCCCCAGCAGCCCCAGCCGCTCCAGGCCTGGACAAACTGGCTCTGCATCTCCTGGGCGGCCAGGATGGCGGCGCAGGTGTTGTCGCAGTAGCCGTTCTCGTGGGCGTAGCCGCAGTAGAGCACGTTGTCATGGGTGTGCCGCCCGGCCTCCACACAGCCCTCCACCTCGCACAGGGCGGCGCAGTAGCCGCTGCAGGTGTTGTTGGCGTGGTGATAGCCGCAGTAGCCCACGCCCTGGTGGCTGTGCCAGCCGGTCTGGGCGCAGCCGACGGGGCAGGTGGCCGAAATCTGGGGCGCGGCGCAGCCATAGCCGCGGCCGTGGTGTCCTCCGTGGGCGGAGGCGGGGGCAGCCAGCAGGAATACGGTCAACAGACCCGCCAGAAGAGGGGCCGCGAATTTTTTCAGGAACATGGAAGTATACCTCCTTTTTGATCTCGGGAAAATCCCAAACCCATTATAGCACGTTTCCCGCTTTATGCAAGGGCTTTCTGGGGCTCCGGCGGGGGAGCGGGGAATGGCGGCTTTGGACAGGGCGGCAAGAGCAAAAGCCGTAAGGCATATCATGTTGTGAGTGCGTTTGCAGCGGAAAACCAAATGGCGCGGCAAGCATGGATACTCGCTTTTTATTACCTCTTTGACAGATATAAACCGTTTTTCCTGCGCAGTACGCAAGCATTGGTCTATCGAAAATCAACTTCACTGGTCTCAGGATGTCATTTTTGAGGAGGATTCCTCCAGAGTCAGAAAAACGCTTTGCTGCTGCTCTCAATCCAGATTGCTTCCTCGATATCCTTTTTGCCAAACTTTAAATGCTGTTGCCCCTGGAAATTCATCTTTTCCCGATTGCTTTTTCATTCCGCCGCGCTTATAATGTGAAATTGGCAAAACTGACTGAATTTGGAGGATTCCATATGGACAAAAAAACAATTCTGGTGCTCTTTGGGGGCTGTTCCGTGGAGTACGAGGTTTCCCTGGCCTCCGGCCGGGCGGTGCTGGAGGCCATGGCGGGCTCCCGCTACCGTGCTCTGGCGGCGGGCATCACGCGGGAGGGACAGTGGCTCCTGTACACAGGGCCCCTGGAGCGCATTACCGAAAACACTTGGCACTCCGGGGACTGCGTCCCCTGCACCCTGGATGTTTCCCGGGGAAGCCGGGCCCTGCTCCTGCTGGACGGCAGCGGCCGGCGTGTCCCCCTCGACGGCGCCTTCCCCGTCCTCCACGGCAAAAACGGCGAGGACGGTACGGTTCAGGGCCTGCTGGAGCTGGCGGACGTCCCGGTGGTGGGCTGCGGCGCTCTGGCCAGCGCCCTGTGCATGGACAAGAAGCGCTCCCTGCTCCTGGCGGCGTCGGCGGGGGTCCGGGTGCCCAGGGGCTTCTGGTTCACCCCCGCCAGCCCCCGGCAGGCCGTCCACAACGCCGCCGGGGAGATCGGCTATCCCGTGTTTGTCAAGCCGGTGCGGGGCGGCTCCTCCCTGGGGGTGAGCATGGTCCGGACGGAGGCGGAGCTGGACGGCGCGGTGGCGGAGGCCTTCCGCCACGACGGGGAGATCGCTCTGGAGGAGGCCGTGAGGGGCAGAGAGGTAGGCTGTGCGGTGCTGGGGAACGGGGACGATCTGCGCACCGGCGAGGTGGACGAGATCGAGGTCCGGGAGGGCTTTTTCGACTACGCTGAGAAGTACACCCTGAAAAACTCCTTCATCCACTGTCCCGCCCGGATTCCGGCGGAGCAGGCGGAGGCGGTAAAGGAAGCGGCGAAAACGGTCTACCGCCTCCTGGGCTGCCGGGGCTTCGCGCGGGTGGATATGTTTTTGACGGCGGAGGGGGAGCCGGTGTTTCTCGAGTGCAACACCATCCCCGGGATGACGCCCCACAGCCAGTACCCCCGGATGATGGCGGCGGCGGGCCTGCCCTTCCCGGCGGTGGTGGAGACGCTCATCGATCTGGCCCTGGAGGACCGCCCGTGAGGGGCCGGGGCGCGGCCCTGGACCGCTTCCGCCTTGTGGCGGCGGTGCTGGTGGTGGCTATCCACACCTCCCCCCTGACCACCTGGTCGGCGGCGGGGGACTTTTGGCTGACCAGGGTGCTGGGCCGGGTGGCGGTGCCCTTTTTCCTGATGACCACCGGATACTTTCTGGGGAAAAAGAACTGGCGGGGGGCCGGGCGGACCATCCTGAAAACCCTGGGGCTGTATGTAGCGGCGGTTGTGCTGTATCTGCCCCTGAATTTCTACAGCGGCGGCTTCTCCCCGGCGGAGTGGGTCCGGCGGCTGGCGGTGGACGGGACCTTCTACCACCTGTGGTACTTCCCGGCGGCGGCGCTGGGTGTGGCCGCGGCGTGGCTGCTGAGCCGGCTGGGGATGGGCCCGGCCCTGGCGGCGGCGGGAGTGCTGTACCTGGTGGGCCTGGGGGGCGACAGCTACTACGGCTTCGCCGCCGGGGTTCCGGCTCTGGAATCGGTTTACGGACATATTTTCGATTTTTGCTCCTACACCCGCAACGGGCTCTTTTTCGCCCCCCTCTTCCTGCTGCTGGGGGCGGCGGGGGCGTCCTGGAGCGGCGGGGTGTCGGCGGCTGGGACCGCCGTCTCCCTGGGTGCCATGTCCCTGGAGGCCCTGTGGCTCCGCGCCGCCGGGGTCCAGCGCCATGACAGCATGTATGTACTGCTGCCGGTGTTGATGGTGTTTCTCTTCTCCCTGCTGCTGTCCATGGACCGGGGCAGGGACCGGCGGGCCCGGGATCTGTCCCTGCTGGTCTATCTGCTCCATCCATGGTGCATCGTCCTGGTTCGGGGCGGGGCCAAAGTGGCAGGACTTCAGCGGTGGCTCATTGACAACAGCGGAGGGCACTTCCTGGCCGTGCTGGCGGTAAGCTTGTGCGCTGCATGGTGCGTATGCGCGGTGGGAGAGCGGGTCAGACGGTAAAACGGCAAAAAGCCGCCCCGGCGTCAGCCGGGGCGGTATTTTTCGGTCAGGAGGCCGCGTGGACCGCCTTCTGCTTTGGGGCCTTCACCCGCTCCGGCGCGCTCAGACGGCGGCAGCACCAAAAGTAGGCGGGGACCAGAAAGACATCGGCCATGAGCCAGGCGGCGGGAGAGGCAAAGCAGGCCGCCGGAAAGCCCAGCGCCGGCACCAGGCAGGCCACCCCCGCCCGGGCGATCATCTCCAGCACCCCCGCCAGGGTAGCCAGGGGGGAGAAGCCCATGCCCTGGATCATGAACCGAAAGATATTCACCAGGGACAGCAGGAGGTAGAAGGCCGCGTTGGTCAGCAGGCACTGCCGGGCCAGGGGCAGCAGGTGGGCGCTCTCCCCGTCCAGGAAGAGCATGTTCAGCCCGTCCCCGAAGAGCCACAGCGCCCCCAGCGACCCGGCGGAATACACCGCCGCCAGCAGCACGCAGGCCCGGATGCCCTGGTGGAGCCGTTCCCACTTCCCGGCCCCCACGTTCTGCCCGCCGTAGGTGGCCATGGTGGCTCCCATGGCCTCAAAGGGGCAGGACACAAAAATGCTGACCTTGTTGGCGGCGGTGACGGCGGTGACATACATCGTGCCCAGGCCGTTGACGGCGGTCTGGATCATCACGCTGCCGATGGCGGTGATGGAGTACTGGAGGCCCATGGGCAGGCCCATCAGGCACAGGTTCCCCATCCGCCGCCGGTCCCAGCGCCAGTCCGCCCGCTCCATCCGCAGGGCGGGGTAGCCCCGGGTCAGCCGGACCAGACAGCCCAGGCCCGCCATCAGCTGGGAGAGCACGGTGGCGAAGGCCGCGCCGAACACGTCCATATGGAAGGTGAGAATGAACACCACATCCAGAACGATATTCACCAGGGAGGCGGCGATGAGCCAGATCACCGGGGTCCGGCTGTCCCCCATGGCCCGGAGGACCCCGGCGGCGTAGTTGTAGAGGAAGTAGGCCGGCAGGCCGGCGAAGATGGTCGCGATGTATACAAAGGCCCGCTCATAGATGTCGGCGGGGGTGTTCATGGCCGTCAGGATATCCCGGCAGAGGAGCACCGTCACAGCGGTGAGGACCGCCGCAAAGAGGCCGCACAGCCAGGTTCCCCCGGCCACATACCGGCGCAGCTCCCGCTCATTCCCCGCGCCGAACTGCTGGGCGGCGGGGATGGTGAAGCCTGAGCATACCCCGGTGCAGAAGCCCACCACCAGGAAGTTGATGGAGCCGGTGGAGCCCACCGCCGCCAGGGCCTGGCCCCCCAGGGTCTTGCCCACAATGGCGGTGTCCACTACGCTGTAGAACTGCTGGAATAGATAGCCGAACAGAAGGGGGACGCCAAAGCCGAGAATCAGCTTCATGGGGTTCCCCCGGGTGAGATCTCTTGTCATTGGGTTTACCTCGCTAAAATTTGGATTGCCGTCTGAGATTGAAAAAATTATAGTCAGTTTACCCAAAAAAGCAAGAGGCAATTTGTGCAATTCTCCAAGGCTTAAGAAGAAAAACCTTGTGCAAATCAGAGGTCCCCCGCCCGCTCCAGCAGCAGGGCGGCGGCCAGCAGATCCGCGCTCCCCCCAGGGGACAGGTTCCGGGCCGTGCAGGCGCTGTCCAGGGCCTCCAGCCGGGAGACGTCCTCCTCCGGCGGTCCGGCCAGGATGTCCGCCGCCGCCGCCTGGACAAACCGCAGGCCCTCCGGGCCCCCGCGGTGGAGGAGGTTGGTGTCCTCCACCTCCGCCAGGAGCGTCAGCAGAGCCCGGAGGGGACCGCCGCCGGGGTCTCTTAGGACCGTCAGGGCCCGGCGGACATGGGGGAAGCCCGCCAGGGCCTCCCCCCGGGCCCCGGACGCGCCATAGCGGCGCAGGGCCTCTCCCCCGTGGGTACCGGGATCGGGGGGGATGCCCGCCCGGGCCAGAGCGGCGGCAGTCTCGAAGACATCCCCGCCCCGGACCAGCCGGGACCCCATCGCCGCCAGCAGCAGGCCGAAGCCGTAGACGGCCCCTTTGTGGGTGTTGACGCCGGCGGTGGCGGCGAACATGGTCTTTTCCGCCGCCAGCCCCGCCGCCTGAAGGGAGGGCATACAGTCCATGCGCTCCATGCCCAGGGACACCGCCTGGCGGAAGTAGGGCTCCAGCGAGCGGGCGGAGCGGCGGAAGAGGGGCAGATCCATGTCCCGATGGGCTCCGCTGTTCCGGAGGTCCACCAGGCCGGGCTTGGGGGTCAGCTCCACCTCGGCAATGAGCGCCGCCGCCGCCAGCTCCCCCAGGCGGACGGCGGCGAAGTCCCTCAGGAGCGATTCCGTGGCCTCCCCGATGGCGGCCAGACCGTGGGCCCGGCTCCGGGCGCAGGGCCCCGCCGGTCCCCCGCAGACCAGGCAGGTTCGGGGCGTCCCCCGGGAGAGCTTCTCCCCGTCGATGCCGATGACGTCCAGATCCAGCAGCCGCCCCGCCGGTCGGGCGGTCTCCAGCTCCACCGCCAGGGCCTTGACCTCCTCCGCCGGGAGGCCGCAGACCAGAATGGCCTCCAGCCCCGTGGCCGCGTCCAGGCGCTCCTCGTGGACAATATCTCCGCCGACGCGTTCCCACAGCTCCCACAGAGTCTGCTGAAACAGGAAGTCCCCCAGGGCGGAACGCTTTATGGGCCCGGCGATGTTCATCGTCAGGCCCAGCAGAGGCTTCCCGTATTGCGCCAGCAGGCGCTTCTGGCTGGACGCCCGGTTCTCCCGGGCGTCCAGCACCTCCTGTAAGGTGATCTCACGCATAAAACCCTAGTCCTCGTCGATCTGGCGGATTACGTCGATGACGGTGTTGTTCCGGTACATCACCACGCCCACGACCCGGTCCTGATAGCGGATGGGGTCCGGACGGCCCACCAGGGCCTCGGCCTTGTCCTTGAGCTGGGCGATGGTGCAGACGTGGATCCCCGCCCGGCGCAGCTTCTCCGCCACCTCGGGGCGGCGGGGATTCACCGCCACGCCCTGGTCCGTCACCACCACGTCCACGGTGGAGCCGGGGGTAACGATGGTGTTCACCCGGTCGATAACGCTGGGGATGCGGCCTCTCGTCAGAGGGGCCACCACCACCGACAGGCTGGCCCCCGCCGCCGTGTCGGGGTGTCCGCCGACGGCCCCCCGGATGACCCCGTCGGAGCCGGTGAGGACATTGACGTTGAAGTCCGTGTCGATCTCCAGGGCGGAGAGGACCACAAAGTCCAGCTGGTCCACCGCCGCCGGGGAGAGGAAGCTGGCGTAGTAGGTGGCCCCGATCTGGTGGTGGAAGCGGTTGTGCTTGAGGGAGCGGGCCGCGTCCAGGTCGAAGCTCTGAACGTCCAGCACCCGGTCGATAAGCCCCTCCTCGTGCATGGCGGTGATCTGCCCGGTGATGCCGCCGAGAGCGAACCGGCAGCGGATGGACTTGTCCAGCATCATCTGCCGGATAAACCGGGCGGTGGCCAGGGAGGCCCCGCCGGAGCCCATCTGCATGGAGAAGCCGTCGTAGAGGTACCCCGCCGCGTCGATGACCTGGGCGGCGGTCTGGGCGATGAGCAGCTCCTTGGGGTTCTTGGTGTAGCGGGTGGCCCCGGACATGATGCCCTTGGGGTCGCCGATGTCCTCCTCTACCACGATATAGTCCACGTCGTACTCCGGAATGGCCCAGGGGGCGTTGGGGTACTGGACCAGGCGGTTGGTGAGGATGACCACCTTGTCGGCATACTTGGCATCGGTGCGGGCGTAGCCCATGGAGCCGCAGGCGATGGTGCCGCCCTCCTCCCGGCTGTAGCCGTTGGCGTTGCCGTAGGGGTCGCAGGAGGGGGCCCCCAGGAAGGCCACGTCGATATGGAGCTCCCCGGAGCGGATAGCCGCCGCCCGGCCGCCGTGGCTGCGGAAGACGATGGGGAAGTCCATCAGGCCCCGGGAGATCTGCTCGGCCAGCTCCCCCCGGAGGCCGGAGGTCTCAATGTGGGTGATGACGCCGTTTTTGATGTGCTCAATCAGGGGGGCGTGGACCGCCGCCAGGGAGCTGGCCGCCAGGGTCAGATTCTTGAAGCCCATTTTTGCCAGGGTGTCCACGACCCGGTTGACCACGTGGTCCCCGTTGCGGAAGTGGTGGTGGAAGGAGATGGTCATGCCGTCGGTGAGCCCCGTGGCCCGGATGGCGTCCTCCAGGGAGGGCAGGAGCTTGTTCTCCCGGGCGGAGCGCTCCCGGAAATTCTCGGTGTGCTTGGCCGGGGTTCCGGCGAAGGGGCCCCGGTGGGCGATCTCGTCCAAGTGGGGGATGGTTCTCAGCAGTTCGTCCGTCATGACTCAGTCCTCCTCGACAACGTTGTCCGCCTCGGCCAGGGCGATGAGGCGCTGGGCCCGGATGACCACCGGCTTGTCGATCATCTTGCCCTTGATGCTGGCTACGCCGCTGCCCCGGGCGTTGGCCTCGGCAATGGCGTCCATAATGGCGTAGGCCTTCCGCAGGTCCTTTTCACTGGGGATGAAGGCCCGGTGGAGGGGCTCAATCTGCCGGGGATTGATAACGGATTTGCCGTCAAAGCCCAGCTTGCGGATGAGGCTGACCTCCTCCAGAAAGCCCTCGTCGTTGTTCACGTCGGAGTAGACCGTATCCAGGGCGGCGATGCCGGCGGAGCGGGCGGCGTTGAGAATCATGCTCCGGGCAAAGAGGAGCTCGATGCCGTCGGCCCGGGTGGTTTTCAGGTCCGTCACATAGTCCTCCGCCCCCAGGGCGACGCCGATGAGCCGGTCGGAGGCGTGGGCGATCTCCCTGGCGTTGAGCACGCCGTTGGCGCTCTCGATGGCGGCCATCATGCCGGTAGCGCCCACGGGGATATTGTGCTTGGCCTCGATGCGGGCGATCTCCCGCTCGCAGTCGATGACGTCCTGGGCGCTGTCGGTCTTGGGCAGGCGCACCACATGGACCCCGGCGGGGATAATGGCCTCCAGGTCCCGGACGCCCAGGCCGGAGGAGAGGTCGTTGATGCGGACCACGATCTCCTTTTTGCCGAAATCCAGGGTCTTCAGGGCGTTGTGGACCAGGAACCGGGCGGTGTCCTTCTCGGTGTAGGCCACGGAGTCCTCCAGGTCGAACATGATGCTGTCCGCGCCGTAGATGCGGGCGTCGGTAATCATGCCGGGGTTGTTGCCGGGGACGAACATCATGGACCGGCGCAGGCGGTCCTTTATGTAGCGCTTTTCCATCACTTCGCCTCCCATGTCTCGTTCTCCCGCTCCGCGGCCCGGCAGGCGGCGGCGGACACCCGGGCCCGGACGGTGCAGTCCAGGGCCCCCTTGTCCACCGCCCGGACGGCGGCGTGGGGAATCTCCAGGCCCGCCAGCGTTTCCCGGATGACGGCCTCGATTTGCCGGCCATACTGCTGGAGGACGCTGCTGGACAGCTCCAGGGTGACGCCTCCCTCGGTCCTGGGCTCAATGGTGATGAGGATGTCGCCGGACTCCATAGTCCCGGCGGCGGCGGTCTTTTTTAATTCCATTCTCTCGTTTCTCCTCCTGTCTGCTGTTCGGAACTGCCGGGGGAATCCCCCCCGCCGCTTCGTTATCGCACAGTGCTGGCTTTTGCGGAAGTGCTCTGCGACGAATCCCCCCGCCACTTCGTGGCCCTCCCCCCTTTCACAAGGGGGGCAAGGGAATTGGCAGTGTTCCGGAAATGATTCGCCTCACGGGGGTAGTCATAGATACGGCGCAGCCCTTGGGATGCTTCGCCCTCTCGCCCCCCTTGTGAAAGGGGGGAGGGCCGCGCCGCAGGCGTGGCGGGGGGATTCTTCTCAAGGGCAGCGCCGCGCCCTCAAACGGGGGGGATTCTCTCAAGGGCAGCGCCGCGCCCTCAAACGGCGGGGGGATTCTCTCAAGGGCGGCGGCGCAGTTTCAGAGAACCGTCAGCCCAGCTTCTCCGCCAGCCTCTCGGCGATGGCGTCCAAAAACTCCTCGGAATTGACGGCCCTGGCCTGGAACCCGGGCTCCACCAGGCCCACCAGGTCCTTGGTCATAATCCCGGCGTTCAGGGTATCGAAGCAGGCCTCCTCCAGCTTGCCGGCGTAGTCCACCAGCTCGGCCAGCCCGTCCAGCTCCCCCCGCTTGCGCAGGGCCCCGCTCCAGGCAAAAATGGTCGCCATGGAGTTGGTGGAGGTCTTCTCCCCCTTGAGATGCCTGTAATAATGCTTGGTCACGGTGCCGTGGGCCGCCTCGTATTCGGTCGTGCCGTCGGGAGAGACCAGCACGCTGGTCATCATCGCCAGCGACCCGAAGGCCGTGGAGACCATGTCGCTCATCACGTCGCCGTCGTAGTTCTTGCAGGCCCAGATATACCCGCCCTCGCTGCGGATGACCCGGGCGACAGCGTCGTCGATGAGGGTGTAGAAGTAGGTGATGCCCAGCTCGTCAAACTTAGCCCTGTAGCTCTCGAACTCCTCCTCAAAGATTTTCTTGAACTCGCCGTCATAGACCTTGGCGATGGTGTCCTTGGTGGAGAACCACAAATCCTGCCGGGTGTCCACGGCGTACTGGAAGCAGCTCCGGGCAAAGCTGCGGATGGATTTGTCCTTGTTGTGGGCCCCCTGCCAGACGGTGGGGCCGTCGGTTTTCTGAACGGTGACGGTCTTCTCCTCGCTGCCGTCGTCGCTCTTGAAGGTCATGGTACACTCGCCGGGCTTCTCCGTGACGAAGTCCACGCTCTTGTACACGTCGCCATAGGCGTGGCGGGCGATGGTGATGGGCTTTTTCCAGTTCTTCACCACCGGCTTGATGGCGTCGATGCAGATGGGGGTGCGGAAGACGGTGCCGTCCAGGATGGACCGGATGGTGCCGTTGGGGCTCTTCCACATCTCGGTGAGCTGGGGATACTCCTCCATGCGCTGCTTGTTGGGGGTGATGGTGGCGCACTTGACGGCCACGCCGTATTTCTTGGTGGCGTTGGCGGCGTCCACCGTCACCTGGTCCTTGGTCTCGTTGCGGTGCAGGAGGCCCAGGTCGTAGTACTCGGTCTTCAGATCCACGAAAGGCAGAATCAGCTTCTCTTTAATCATGGCCCACAGGATGCGGGTCATCTCGTCGCCGTCCATCTCCACCAGGGGAGTGGTCATCTTGATCTTTTCCATGGCGTTTCTCCTCCTCAATCCTTGCCGTATCCGGCGGCGTAGTAGTTCGTCAGGCAGCCCTCCTGGAGAATCAGGCGCTCGTCGGCGGTGAGCCCCGCGCACCTGAGGGCCAGCTCGTGGACGGAGCCATCGGCGCGGATGACCTTGGCGGTCATCTCCTCCACGCCCTGGGCGATGGCGGCTTTTACGCCCGGGATATACACCCAGTCCCCGTCCTCGTAGGGGAACGCCGCTCCGGCGTCCATGGTAAAGGGCACGATGCCCCAGTTGATGCAGTTGGAGCGGTAGCGCTTGGTGGCGTACTCATAGCAGATGTTGGCGAAGCCCCCCAGCACCTTCTGACAGGAGGCGGCCTGCTCCCGGGCGGAGCCGTCGCCGGGCTTGTTGGCGAAGACGCAGGAGCCGATGGTGGTCCGGGCCGCGTCGCCGCCCACCCTGGCGAGAACCTCCGCCGCCTCGGCGGGAACCTCGCCCCGCTCTCTTGCCTCCTCCAGGGCCCGGACGGCCTTGGACCGGCCCACGTACTCGGGTACCCGGCGGCTGAGGGCAAACTCGCTCAGGCCGATGGGGTTGGAGCGGTAGGAGCTGGTCTCCCCGGAGGGGATGAGCTCGTCGGTGGTGGTGACGGGGTCGTGGATGACCGCGCACAGCCGCACCAGCAGGTCCTCCTCCAGCTTGGGCATGTGGGGCCAGTCCTTGATGTTGGGCCCGTAGCGCAGCTCCACAGAGGAATCCGCCTTGCCGAAGCCCTCGTAGCACCGCTTGGCGTAGACGGAGCCGTCGTAGTGGTACTCCAGCTCCTGGGCGGTGGGGAGGTCGTAGTCGATGTCGGTGGCGGCGGTGAGCACGCCCCCGTTCCGGGCGGTGGCGGCGATGGACCGGGCGTCCATGAGGGCCACGGCGGCAATCTGGCCGCTGCCGGGCTTGGAGCCCTCCCGGTTGGCGAAGTTCCGGGTGGCGTGGCGGATGGACAGGGTATTGTTGGCCGGAGTGTCCCCCGCGCCGAAGCAGGGACCGCAGAAGGCGGGCTTCATGACGCACCCGGCTTCCATGAGCTTGGCGGCGGTGCCGTTCTTGGTAACGGCCAGGGAGATGGGGGTGGAGGAGGGGTAGACGGACATATCAAAATACCCGTTGCCGATGGATCCGCCCTCCAGAATGTGGGCGGCCTCCACGATGTTCTCGTACATACCGCCGGAGCAGCCGACAATGACGCCCTGGTCGCAGGTGACCTTGCCGTCCACGATGCTGCGCTTCAGGTCCATCGTCACCTTGCCGCCCAGCTGCTTGTTGGCGGCGGCCTCCACCTCGGCGAAAATCTTCTCGGGGTTGGCCTGGAGCTCGTGGACGGTGTAGGCGATGGAGGGGTGGAAGGGCAGGGCGATCATGCACTCCACCTTGGAGAGGTCGATTTTGACCACGCTGTCGTAGTACGCGCCGTTCTGGGGCTTCAGCTCCTTGTAGTCCTCGGGCCGGCCGATGTTCTCGTAATATTTCCGGATGGTCTCGTCCGTCTCCCAGATGGAGGTCAGGCAGCTGGTCTCCGTGGTCATCACGTCGATGCCGATGCGGTAGTCGCAGCTGAGCTCCTTCACGCCGGGGCCCACGAACTCCAGGACCTTGTTCTTCACGTCCCCCTTGGGGAAGGTGGCGGCAACCAGGGCGATGGCCACGTCCTGAGGGCCCACGCCCTTGCGGGGCTTGCCGTCGAGGTAGACGAGGACGACTTCGGGGGCGGGAACGTCGTAGGTGTTTTCCAGGAGCTGCTTGACCAGCTCGCCGCCGCCCTCGCCCACGCCCATGCAGCCGTAAGCGCCGTAGCGGGTGTGGGAGTCGGAGCCCAGGACCATTTTGCCGCAGCCCGCCAGCCGCTCCCGGGCGTACTGGTGGATGACGGCCTGGTTGGCGGGGACGTAGATGCCGCCGTACTTCTTGGCGGCGGAGAGGCCGAAGGCGTGGTCGTCCTCGTTGATGGTGCCGCCCACGGCGCACAGGCTGTTGTGGCAGTTGGTCATGGCGTAGGGGATGGGGAACTCCTTCAGGCCGGAGGCCTTGGCGGTCTGGATGATGCCCACGAAGGTGATGTCGTGGGAGATGAGGGCGTCGAACTTGATGCGCATTTTTCCGGGGTCGGCGCTCTTGTTGTGGGCGCGGAGAATGGAGTAGGCGATGGTTTTCTCCCGTGCCTGGACAGGGGCCTCCCGGTCCGGGGCGTCCTCCGCCCAGAGGATCTGGCCGTCCACCAGGTACGCGCCTTTTTTGATGACTTCTACCATGGATGTTCCTCCCGTTTTATCTGATATGGTTGGGGGCCGCAGGCCCCCGGCTTCCGATGGTCTGAATATAGCACAGTTAAAATTGTTTGTGAACAGGAAATTTCTAAGTTTTTCAATTTCGTATGGTTGACGAAAAGGATCCCGCAAAATCAATGGTTTTGCAGGATCCTGAAGGAGAGCTTGCAGTCCAGGGGCGGATTTGCAGGAAAAACTGCTGAATGGAAAATCCAGAAATGAACAGCCCGGGAGGGAGGGTGTCACAAAAATGTACAAAGGGGGGACAAAGCCTTTAGGGCCGGTCCTTCTGGTCAAGAACGATGAGCTTGGGCGGCAGGTCCTCCCCGGCGGAGACGTACAGCTCCTCCGCCTCCAGCAGAGCGGCTTGCAGAAGCTCCTTGACCCGGATGGCGCGGACCCAGTCGAAAGCCCGCCGGTTGATCATATCCTCCAATTCCCCGATGGCCGTGTCCACACGGCCCGCCAAGGTGGTGTAGAGCTTCCGGTGTAGATTTTCCATCATCGTTCCTCCTCTTTTTGGGAAGAGTATACCATACTTCCGGAAATTACGCAAGTGCGTATACGCAGATGCGAGCGCTTCTATACGATTAGCATGAGGTGATCGATATGTCTGTAAAGGATATGGTTGCGGACCGCTTCCTGGAGCTCTGCGGGGAACGGAAGATCCGGCCCAATGAGCTGGCAGTTTTGGCCGGCGTGACACCCTCTACCGTATACAGCATGTTGAATCCCAAGCGGCGGGATGTGTCGGTTGTGACGGTCAAAAAGTTGTGCGACGGGCTGGACATCACACTGGGAGAATTTTTTGGCACACCGGAGTTTGACGCGCTGGAGCAGGAGATTGTGTAGATGAATCTGTTTTGAAACGGGTGCTTTTAAAAGAAACAGCCACAACAGGAAAGAGGGGGGCGCGGACGCGCCCCCCTCTTTTTCTATTCTACCACAATGCCCTTCTCTTCAAAAGCCCTCAGCAAGTGGTCCATATCCCCGGGAATGGAGATGGGCTCGCCGCAGGCCGCGATAGCGTTGGCGACATCCTTCAGCCCGTTGCCGGTGACGACGCTGACCACCGAGGCGTCCTTCTCGATCCGTCCCGCCTCGCAGAGCTTTTTGAGCCCCGCCGCGCCGGTGACGCCGGCGGGCTCCCCGAACACGCCGCAGGTCCGTCCCAGCAGCTTCTGCGCCGCCATAATCTCCTCGTCGGTGACGTTCACCACCAGGCCTCTGCTCTCCCGAATAGCCATGAGGGCCTTGTCCGCGTTCCTGGGCACGCCCACGGCGATGGAGTCCGCCAGGGTGTTCTCCTCCATGGGGCGCCAGGGCTCCCCGGTCTCGATGGCCCGGTTGAGGGGGCAGCAGCCCGCCGCCTGGGCGGAGATGAGCCGGGGGAGGCGGTCGATAAAGCCGATGGCGTACAGGTCCTTGAGCCCCTTCCAAAGCCCGGCGATGGTGCAGCCGTCGCCCACGGAGATGGCGATATAGTCGGGGACCTCCCAGTCCAGCTGCTCCATGATCTCCAGCGCGACGGTCTTCTTGCCCTCGGAGAGGTAGGGGTTGATGGCGGCGTTGCGGTTGTACCAGCCCCACTTCTCAATCGCGGCCTTGCTCAGCTCGAAAGTCTCCTCGTAGCTGCCCTGGACGGAGATCACCGTGGCCCCGAAGGTCATCAGCTGGGCCACCTTGCCCTTGGGGGCCCGGGAGGGGACGAAGATATAGGTTTTCAGCCCCGCCGCCGCCGCGTTCCCCGCCAGGGAGGAGGCCGCGTTGCCCGTGGAGGAGCAGGCGATGACTCTGGCTCCGGCCTCCAGCGCCTTGGCCACCGCCATGGCGCTGGCCCGGTCCTTCAGGGAGGCGGTGGGGTTGATGCCGTCGTCTTTGACGTAGAGCCGGGCGATGCCCAGCTGTCCTGCCAGAGCGTCTGCCCGGTACAGGGGGCTCCAGCCCACCCGCAGGGGGGTGTTCTCCGTGCTCTCCTCCACCGGCAGCAGCTCCCGGTAGCGCCACATGGAGTTGTCCCGCCGCGCCGCCAGCTTCTCCTTGGTCAGAACAGTTTTGATGTAGTCGTAATCGTAGACGATATCCAGAATCCCCCCGCAGGAGCAGTTGGTCAGATTGGGGGTGGCTTCGTAGATTTTTCCGCATTTGACGCATTTCGCGTGCTTGACGTTTTTCATGGTGTTCTCCTATCAAAAAGGTGTTTTTCGGCCACGCAACCAATAGTTGACAAGATTTTTTCGCCGGTTGGTGGTATTCGGGGGCGGTTTTTGCTATCATGGGACCATCAAAAACACGGAGGTGCCCCATGGAGGATGGGATCGGAAGGAAGATCAAAGCGGCCCGGGAGGGCGCGGGGCTCACCCAGGAGGATCTGGCCGAGCACATGGAGGTCAGCCGCCAGGCGGTGAGCAAGTGGGAGGCGGACCTGAGCCGTCCCAGCTCGGAAAATCTGCTGCGGCTATGCAAGCTGCTGGGCCTGGACTGGGAGGAGCTGGCCGGGGAGACGGAGGAGATTGCGCCACCGGAGGAGGAGGGCCAGGAACAGGAGATCGGCCGCGAAAAAAAGGATGCGAATATGGCGCTGCTCCTGCCGTTTCTGATCCTCGGCGGGGGACTGCTCACCCTTCTGGTCCTCTTTTTCTTCAACGCCGGTCCCCCCAGAAACACGATTGACAGCGCCCCGCCGCCGGAGGGTGTTCCAGCCACCCCAATCGCCACGGTGGATTCCTTCCCGGAGGCCATTGCGCTGACAGCCAAGGAGGTTCGGGACTTCGGCAGCACCCAGAACGGCGGGGAAAAGGTCCCTGCCGCCGATGTGGAAGCAAACCGCCTGTACGTCCACTGGTTCCCAGGGCCGTACATGGAGCTTTCCTTCTATCTGCGCCAGGATTGGGCAAATGACAAGCCCTACTATGTGCTATTCGCGGTCTATACCGACAGCCCGGAGGGCGGAAAGGATTATACCGTCATTACCTCCCTGGCGGAGGGGCCGGAAGCCGAAACGCCGGAGTTCACGGACTTTGAAGCCCTGGGCTATTCCGGCTGCAAGGTCACGGTTCAAAGCGAATTCGGCCCGTTTACCTACTATTTCGCGCTGGACAGGAACGGCGTGCCGGAGCTGTATTTTGTGGTGGACGGGGAAACCTATGAGCAGGACATTGACGCCGACGGAGAGAATGAGATTATCTCTCCCGATTCCCAGTACATTTTCTACGACCGGGGCATGGAGGACTACTGGGCCTACCAGATAGACGGGGAATTGCCGGAGGGCTTCGTTCTGGACTTCACCTACTGTCAGGAGGAGGACGGGACCATCCCGGACACCCCCGCCTTCTGCCTGCAAAGCGCGGACGGAGAATGGAAATCCTACCGCCATCTCTTTGGGGACAAGCTGATATCGGGAGAGGCAGCTTGCAGCAAGAACGCCCTGACGGACCTGCTGTGCCCGGACGTAAAGGACACGGTGTTCACCTTCACCTACACCGGGGAGATGTACGACAGCGAGACGGACCCGGACCTGCCCTTCGAGAACCCGGACTGCCCCACCCACCGCCAGCTGGCCTATATGGCCATGCAGACCCTCTATGACCTCACCGGCGTAAAGCTGGAGCGGTGCTACGCCCACGCCACGGACTACAGCGTGTACCTCTCCACGGACCGGCGGCATGACTTCGGCACGTTCTTCACCTTCGACCGGGACCCCCGGTGGCAGGCGTATGAAAACAGTGTCGGCGGCTTCATGCTCATCTGGAAGGGAGAACAGGCGGAGTACTCTCCCATCGACCCGGCTCTCTTCCAGATCCCCGGCGGGACCGAGGAGGAGCAGTGCCTCTGGCTCTACGAACACGCCCGGTTTTTCCAGTATGGGGAAATTGTAGATATCGGCTGGGATATCAACACCCGGCTGTTCCTAGAGGACGGCAGCTTTTTTGAGGTCTCCTCCAATACCAACGGCTATGCCGAACTGCGGGGGCCGTATCCGGAGGGATTTTCTCATTGATAGAGAGAGGGCGGGGCGGTCAGCCCCGCCCTCTCGAGATTGTAAAAAGCAATGCCGCAAAAAAGCTTCGCCTCCTTGCCCCCCTTGTGAAAGGGGGGAGGGCCGCCGCGAAGTGGTGGCGGGGGGATTCCAGCAGAGCACCACCCCTTATCTCCAGATTTCCGGTAGGAGAACGAGGACATTCCCTGCGGTGTTCTTTTTTCCTGGCGCTGACTTTCGGAGAAACTTCCCTGCGGCGCTCCTTTTTCCAGTGCTGACTTTCGGAGAAACTTCCCTGCGGCGCTCCTTTTTCCAGTGCTGACTTTCGGAGAAACTTCCCTGCGGCGCTCCTTTTTCCAGTGCTGACTTTCAGGGAAACTTCCCTGCGACGAATCCCCCCGCCACTTCGTGGCCCTCCCCCCTTTCACAAGGGGGGCAAGGGGGCGAAGCTGCCCCAAAGCCAGTTTCGACAGCCGAAAGAGGGCGGGGCGGTCAGCCCCGCCCTCTCCGCGGTCTCCTACAGATTCTTCAGCAGGCCGGTGGCCTCGTTGAACTCGTTAATGAGCTCGTCGAGCTCCTTGGCCTGGGCGTGGACGGCGTCCCAGGTGCCCTTGGTGTCGTACCACAAATCGTTGAGGTCGTGGACATCCCTCGCCTGCTGCTCCACCCAGGTGTAGTACTTGAGGTTGTGAACCCGCTTGCGCTCGGTGTAGGTCAGCTCCAGCAGGTTGTCGGTCTTGAGCCCCAGCATATGCAGGTGGTGGTCCAGGGAGGCCTCGTGGACGTTGTAGGCCCCGTGCATCTCGTTGAGCTCCTCAATGCGGCTCTGGTACATGGCGGCGGAGTCGGTGAGGACGGTGCCTACTACGTCGTGCTCGGTGAGCTCGTAGTATTTCGCCAGCTTGATGCAGCAGAGGATGTTGGCAATGCCGGAGATGCCCAGCCAGGACAGCTTCTCAATAAGAGCCTCGTCCAGATGCAGCTCCTCCCGAAGGTACTTCTTCCCGTCCTCGGTGTTGAACAGCCGCAGCAGCCGCTGGCTGTCCTCGTCGTCGATGGCGATAGCCATGTCGGTATTCTTCACGTTGTGGATCCAGGGGATGTGCTTGTCGCCGATGCCCTCGATCCGGTGTCCGCCGAAGCCGTTGTTGACAATGGTGGGGCACTGCAGGGCCTCGCCCACCGCCAGCTTGAGGTGGGGATAGCGCTCCTTGAGCAGATCGCCGGCGCTCATGGTTCCGGCGGAGCCGCTGGTGAAGCAGGCGCCCGCGAAGCTGTCACCGGGGCGCTTCACGGCCTCGAACAGATCCGCCAGGGCATAGCCGGTGACGTTGTAGTGCCACAGGGGGTTGCCCATCTCCTCAAACTGGTTGAAGATCATGTACTGGGGGTCCTGCTTGAGCTCC
>JAAWUC010000031.1 GCA_022804995.1 Oscillospiraceae bacterium | reverse complement strand
TTTCAGCAGGCGGCGGCTACACTCCCGGCTCTCTATGAACAGCGGACAGGGGCAGAGCGGGCGAAGGTTTTGACGCTGGAGCGCCCTGATATTTTGGAAAGTTTTCAAGACATTTTCATCCCTGCTGTGCTGATTGTGGCCATGTTTATGGGCTGCACGTTCAATGCCATGAACATCATTTCCGAAAAGGAAGACGGCGTGGCCTTTGTCAATGAAATTCTGCCCATAACACCAAACCAGTACATCTTGCAGAAAGTTGTGGTGGGATTTCTCTTTGGAAGTCTGTCCTCTATCGCAGCGGCCTGCATCTGCTTCCGATTGTCCTGGCAAAATTACGGGATGATGCTGGTTGTGATTGTTCTGTCGTCCTTTGTGGCGGCAATGATTGGCCTGTTTATCGGCCGGTTCTCCGAGGGCCTGATGATTGGCGTGGTCTATATCAAGATTGTCATGCTTGTGTTTATCGCAGTACCCATTGTATCCGCTCTAATCGGGATGAGCGGGCCGCTGGCGGTCATTTGCAATATTGTCCCGTCCCAGCCTGCCTTCGATGGCATTATGGCACTGTCCGCCGGGGATATAGGGAGAGCGGTAAAGAATGTTGGTATTCTCGCAATTCATTGTGCCGCTTGGTTCGCGCTGTATATTTTGGGCAACACCGCACAAAACAAAATGTGCATGGGAAAAATGTAGTAAAATAGGGACATGAATAAACAGATAAGCCTATAAATTGTCCAACATCAGGAAAGTCTTTCGGTTGGTGGTCCGAACCAGCCGGTCCATAAGTTGGAGCAGGCGCTGCTGATTCATGGGATCCTCATACGGCATAAAGCGAGCGTCTCCCTGCCAGCTCAGGGCGGAAAGCATATTCAACCGCTCTCTCTTCGTCTCCACTGGCAGAACCGGCGTCAGCGGCAGATTTCTCTCACCAAAGCAGCTGCCGCACGTCCCTGCCGCCGTCCCCGCCGTGGGTGCGCATGGCCTGGGAGGACGGGCGGGGGATGGACCGGCTCACATCCCGCAGCAGCTCGCCGGCCATACCGGCGTCCCGCACCAGCCTGCCGGCGAACCCCCTGCGGCGTCTGCCGGCACCCTCCTCCAGCCGCCGGTAGAGCGCGCTGTAGGCGGTCTGGATCTGGGCGACCCAGCGGCGGTCCGCGTCGATAGCGGCCCCCGCGGCCTGGGCGTCCTCCTGGGTCAGCAGACCCAGGCTGTCCAGCCCCAGAGACCGGACCGACAGGCGGAACTGGGGCAGCGTCACAACGTCCTCCCCCGTTTGCAGGGAGACGCCCGGGCGGGTCTGGAGCCGGGCGGTCCCGATGCTCGCGCCGCCGGAGACGAGGACCTTCCCGCAGCCGCCGAAGAGGCAGGCCCCGATATCCGCGCCCGGGTTGCCCCCCAGGGCTTTCACAATCCGGGCGGTCCCGGTGATGAGAATGTCCCCGCAGGCCCCCTGAACACCGGCTCCAATGGCGGCGGCGTGGTGGGTGGCCACGGCGGTGATCCGTCCGCCCTGGATGGTGATGTCGCCGGCGGGCGCGCCCAGCGCCCCGCCGATCCCCGCGCCTCCCTGTCCACCGGTGGAGGTGATCGTGCCACCGGAGATGGTGATAGCCCCCACAGCCCCCTGCTTCCCCGCGCCGATACCGGCCCCGCCGCCAGTTCCGGAGGCCGTGATTACGCCGCCCAGGATCTGGATGCGGCTGGTCCGGTCCCGGCTCGCGCCGCTGTCCCGTCCGATGCCCGCGCCCCCCGCGCCGCCGGAGGCGGTGAGGGTTCCGGCGGGGGTTCTGCCGCCGCCCAGGAGATCCGCGCGGCCGATGCGCAGGGAGGTGCCCTCCCCCAGGGAGATGCCCGCGCAGCCCGCGCCGCTCTCAAACCAGTTGTCCGCCCCATCCCGCAGCAGCAGCGTCACCCGGTTGGCCCGGCCCAGGTCAAAGGCCCTGCCGGAGGGCACCCGGCACACCACGCCGCCCAGAGTCAGCTCCGTCGCCCCGACGCGGTCGGCCAGAGCGACTCTTCCGCTGAAGGGGACCTGGTTGGCATCCTCCCCGGCGCCGCCGGAGATGGCGGTCACACGGCTGGACAAAATGCGCAGGGTGTGGGACTCCTCCTCATAGACCCAGTCCCGGTGCTCCTCGCCGCCGGTGACAGTGAAGGGATTCGGGTACACGGTCATCTCCTGGAAGGCCCCCGCCGCCTGGCTCCAGCGCAGGTAGGCGTACCGGGTCCTGGTCCGGCCCACCTCGTCCCTGCCCCGGAGGGTCAGGGTGTGGAGGGGGGAGCCCTGGGAGGAGGGGTCCCCCTTCTCCAGCCACAGCCGCAGCAGTCCGGCCCGGATTCCGTGCAGAAGCCCCGGCTTCATCTGCCTGCCGTCGATCTCCATGGCCGTCACGCTGCTCCAGCCCGGGAGCAGCGTCCTCCAGACGAGGTCGGCGGGGCCCGCAGCCTTTCCATTGGGGCCGCGCACACCGGTGGTCCGGGCTGTCAGGGACGCCGGACCCTCCACAAGAACGGGAACCGCCAGCTCCTTCGGGGCCTCGCCCTCCTCCCCCAGCGCCGCCGCCGCACCCTCCAGCAGGCGCAGGAGGTTGGACGCGCCGCCGTGGAGGGCCCCCATCCGCAGCAGTCCGCCGCCCAGGGTGAGGGACGCGGCCTCCCGGAGAAAGACCTCGCCCAGAAGATTTGCTCCCGCGCTGAACATCCGGGCCGCGGGGGCTTCCACGGTGAGGACGGCGGCTTTCACGTCCTGAAGCGTCACCGCGCCGGAGCCGGTGAGCCGGATGGCCCTAACCTCCTGCCCGGCCCCCCGGATGGTGACATCCGCCTCTCCGCCCACGGTCAGCTCGCCCTTGGCGGCGTCGAAGGAGACGCCGGAGAGGTCCCGCCCCTCCGCCTGAACCTCCCCAAACCGCTGCACCGAGGGGGGAGCGGAGGCCCCGTCCGCCTGGGCCGATCCCGCCGCGCCGGTCCCGGCCCCAGCCGCTGCCTCCGACAGATCGGCCTCCGGGGTCTGGCCGGGCGTCAGCAGGCTCATCAGAAGCTCCAGATTCGCCCCCTCCAGCCCCGCCAGCAGGGCCAGCAGGGAGGCGGCGCCGTCGGGGAGCAGGGACTCGCCGCCGGCCAGCAGCAGCGCGGACAGAAACGCCTGCATCCCCGGGGCCGTGCCGCCGGTGAACTGGCGCTCAAAATCCTCCATCCCGGTGAACGCGCCGTCCGTCAGCTCCTCCACGGCCTGGTCCAGGGGGACGCCCTCCGCCACCTTCTCCAGCAGCCGCCGCAGGCCCTCCATGGCCTCCGCCGGACTGTCGCCGCCGGAGATGACGGAGCCCAGGTACAGCGCCGCCAGATAACCGGCGGCGGTGCCGCCCTCCAGGGCCCCGCCGGTAACAGCGGCCAGGATCTCCTCCGCGCTGGCGGTCTTATCCAGACCCAGCCCGGCCAGCAGCTCCTCCGGGGTGGGGAGCCGCCCCGAGAGGCTGTCCTCCAGCCAACCGGGGAGCGTCTGGTCCGCGTCCTCCGAGGCGGCGGCGTCCATGACGGCAAAGAGCAGGGCCTCCAGCCCCTCCTCCAGGCCTCCCTCTCCGTCGAGAAACAGCGGCGTTCCGCCGGAGACGGCGCTGCGCAGAATCCGGTCGATGGTCCCCCGCAGCTGCTCCAGCTCCGCCTGAAGGGCCTCCCGGTCCGGCGTCTCCCCGCCGGCCTCCCGGGCCAGCTCTGCCATGCGGCCCAGACTGTCCTGGACCTCGGCCAGGGCGGCCTCCCCCGTCCGGAGGGTCCGCCGGCCGGCCCGGAGAAGCAGCTCCGCCTGGCCCCGGACCGCCGGGGGCCGCGGGGCCTCCGGGACAGCGGCCTCCGCCGGCTTGGACGCGCTCTGGCTGGAGGACGTCTTTTCCGCCCTCCCAACCTCCCGCTGCTGCGGCACGGCAAATCCCCCGCTTCTGCGAATGGACAGCTCTCCCATGTGAAATGCCTCCTCTCTCCCGGCGCCCAAGCGCCGGACCCGCTCCCGTGCTTATGCTGTAGATATCGGCAGACGGAGGAAAAAAATAAGAAAACACCCCCGGCCAAAGGACCGGGGGCGCGGTTTGGAAATCGCGGATCGCTATTCGGCGGCGGGCGCCTCCTCCGGAGGCGTGTGCCTGCGGAAGGCGCGCTCCACGAGGCGGGAGGCCAGCAGCGCCTCCACGCTGGGGAGAAAGAAGATGGGAAACACGAACCGGAGGCACAGCTCCGCGCTCACCGCCAGCAGCAGACCCAGGGCCGCGCTGGAGGGCAGGTGGACCACAAAAAACTGGAGGGCCGTGCGGCTGAGCCCCCCCAGGGAAAACTCGTACCGGGACAGCAGGGGAAACACCCAGGACACCGCCCCCAGGGCGAACAGCAGCACCGCCGAACCGGTGGCGGCGGGCAGTCCCCCCAGACTGGTCCACAGGACGGCCCGGACCGCAGCCAGCGCCGCCAAAGCCGTCCCCCACAGGAGGGTGGCCAGCACCCCGATTTTCAGCTCCGCCCGGAAGGTACGGAAAAACCGGCTCCAGGGGGCAGGATCCCCCTGGGCCAGCCCCCGGACCGCCGCGTCGTACAGGGCGGCGGAGGCGGGGCCGATGGTCACAACCGGCAGGGAGCAGAAAAACCACAGCACGCTCAGAATCATCACGTCCAGCAGCCGGCCGCACCAGCGCCAGAGGAACGCGTCCGGATCGAACATGCCGTTCACTGCGCCAGCAGGGTGGGGATCAGCTTCCCCAGCACCTCCGCCAGCCGGGCGTGGCTTTGCCGGGTGAGGTGCATGAAGTCAACGCTGTTGAACGTTACCCCACACTCATTGGCGTCCAGGAAGTGACAGCCGGTCTCCTCCGCCACCCGCCGGAAGTGGGCCGGCAGGGCCCGGCTCTTCTCCACGCAGCTGTAGCCCATGGTGCCCATCTCGTCGGCCACTGGGGAGGTGAGCACACCCTCGCCGATGGCGGGCGGGGCGATGACGAGGATCTTAGGCGTTCCGCCGAGGCCCCAGCAGTCGGTGGTCTGGGCCTTCTGGACCAAGCGGCGCATCCCCAGGCTGATGGCGAAGGGGTTCACACCGAAGCGCTCCTTGGTGTCGTTGGTGCCCAGCATGATGACCAGCAGGCTCACCGGCTCGTGGCTCTTCAGGCAGGGCCACAGGTAGTGCAGGGCGTCCAGCCCCTCATACAGCGGGTCGGAGAACACGGTGGTCCGGCCGGAGAGACCCTCCTCCACCACCAGATAGTCCTCCCCCAGATGCTTTTGCAGCAGCCTGGTCCACCGCTCGTCCTCGTTGAACCGGGCCAGAGCGGGATTGGCGCAGTCGGCGGGGTCGGCGCAATAGCCGTGGGTGTTGGAGTCCCCCAGGCAGATAATGTGTTTTTTCATTCCGCCACCCCGCTACTTCACGATCTCCGGCAGGGACGCGGCGGCGGCGGACTGGCCCACCCGGCGGAACTTCTCGTCCGGGAGGGTGGGGGAGATCCGGGCGGCGATGTCCGGGTACTCGTCTGCCATGACCTCCTTGCAGGTGGAGAGGATCAGATCCCCGCCCTTGCCGGACATAACCCGGCCCAGCAGCAGCACGTGCTTGTAGTGGTACAGGTCGAAGTACAGGGCCAGGGCGTGGGCCAGATACACGCCGATGGAGCTGTAGATATCCGCGGCCCGGGGGTCGTCCTCCGCCATGAGCTTCTGAACAGCCTTGAGCTTCTCGGCGGGAGAGAGGGCCTCGTCCAGCTCGATGCCGGCAGCGGGGGCCAGCTTGATCACCGCGTCCTGGGAGAAGTACTTGACGCCGCAGCCGATGTCCCCGCTCCACTCGTCCCGCATAGCGGTGGGGGCGGCGTCCACGGGCATGAAGGCCAGCTCGTTGAGCCAGCCGGTGATCCGGCCCTGGGGATCCACGAAGCCCACGGCCTCGCTGGTGCCCATGGCGATGCCCAGCACGTTGTCCTCCTCCAGGCTCATGGCCCCGGCCAGGGCCGTCACGTCCCCGTCGTTGGCCACGGCGTAGGGCACGCTGCCGAAGGTGTCGGTGATGGCCCGGATGTAGATATCCTTGACCTTGGCGTCAAAGAGGTCCTTGGGCACCTGGAGGAACAGGGAGGCATTCATGGTCCGGTTGTTGATGTACACCCCGGCGGAGGACACGCCCACCGCATCCACCCGGGGCATGTGCTCCGCTGCGGATTTCAGGGCCGCGACGATGCCGTCATAGTGGTAGTCTGGATCGGAATTGGTCTTGGGGAACCAGACCACCTCCTCGGAGAACACGCTCTCCCCGTTGACCACGGCGGAAACCTTCCGGTCAGACCCGCCGGCGTCGAAGCCGATGCGGCAGCCGTCCAGGTGGCGGCCGATGGCCTGGGGGCTGTCCTTGGCCTGGGGCAGAACCTCACAGGAGACCACCTCGAAGGGATGCTCGAACACGTTCGCCATGTAATCCCAGTCAAAGGCCTGGCAGCCGCTGGCGGAGTACGCCTCCGCCAGGTAGGCGCGGATGTCCTCGCTGCCCCGGACGTAGATCCGGAAACCGCCTTTCATCCACAGGATGGTCTTGACCACCCGGTTGACGTAGTAGCAGTCGGCCTCCCGCATCTCCGGCGTGCCGTGGATGAAGGTTTCGCACACGGCCATCTCGCCGTTGGAGCGCTCCACCGCCAGGCCCAGGGGCGCCTTGGCGCCCTGCAAAAACGCCTTGTTGAAGCGGTAGAGGGGCAGATACGCCGGGTCCAGCTTGGGTGCGTGCTTGAGAGAGACTTCAATGCCAAAGTGGTTCATGGTACGGTACCTCCATCTTTATCCGTCTTTATCCGTTCCGCGCCCCGCGCGGCGGACGCGCGGACGCTTTCGTCCATATCATACCACGCCGGCGGCGGTCTGTCACGCATTTTCGCGCCAATGTGGAAAAGAATTTTCTGAATACATTTTTGTTGAAAAATATTTTTTTGAATGATACAATAGGGGGAGACGGGCCGGACAGCGCCGGCCCCGCGCGGAAAATTTATGATGGAAAGGTGCGGATTAAGATGGATCGAGGGAGACTGGAGCGCAGCCGCCAGTGGCTGCGGGAGGAGCTGGAGCGCAGCGTCGGCTTCTGGCTCAAGCACGGTATGGACCCGGTCAACGGCGGCGTGTACACCTGCCTGGACCGGAAGGGGGAGATCTACTCCACCGACAAGAGCGTATGGATGCAGGGCCGGTGCGGCTGGATCTTCGCCCACCTGTGCCATGTCTACGGCGTGCGCCAGGAGTGGCTGGACGCCAGCCGGAGCTGCCTGGACTTTATGGAGAAGTTCTGCATCAACCGGGCGGCGGGGGACCGGATGTACTTTACCGTCACCGCCGAGGGCAAGCCCCTGCGCCAGCGGCGCTACTGCTTCTCCGAGGCGTTCTACGCCCTGGCCAACGCCGAGTATTACGGCGTCACCGGGGAGAGGGAGCGCCTGGAGCGGGCCCGGCGGGCCTACGACCTCTATTGGGAACTGAACCACGGCATGGCCGACCCGGCAGGCCTGGGGCCCAAGACCATCCCCGAGACCCGGCAGGGCCGGTCCTTCGGCGGACCCATGATCATCCTCAATGTCACCGGCGTGCTGCTGCGGGTGGACCTGGAGCGGAAGGCGCTCTACGAGGAGCGGGCACAGCAGTGCGTGGACGAGATCTTCCGCTACCACGTCAAGCCAGAGCTCCAATGCGTGCTGGAGAACGTGGATGTAGACGGCTCCCCCCGGCTCTACTACACCGAGGGCCGCACGGTGAACCCGGGCCACGACATTGAGGGGGCCTGGTTCCTGCTGGAGCACGCCGCCCGCACCGGGGATAAGGCCCTGGTGAAAAAGGCCGCCCAGATCTTCGACTGGGCCATCGAGGCCGGCTGGGACGAGGAGTACGGCGGACTGCTGTACTTCACCGACTGCCTGGGCAAGCCTCCGGAGGCCTACGAGCACGACATGAAGCTCTGGTGGCCCCACAACGAGATCCTGATCGCCTCCTCTATGCTTTACCGGGACACCGGGGACGAGAAGTATCTGAACTGGTTCTGGAAAACCGAGGACTACTGCCGGGAGCACTTCTGCGACCCGGAATACGGCGAGTGGTACGGCTACCTCCGCCGGGACGGCAGGCCCACCATGCCCTCCACCAAGGGCTCCACCTTCAAGGGCCCCTTCCACGTGCCCCGCTCCCTCATCATGGCCGAGGGGGTTCTGGGACAGATTCTGGCGGAAAAATAAGCGCGTCCCGGTGCGGGAAAGGAGGGCGGATATGGCCCTGTTCAACGCCTTTGAGCGCATCAGCAACGCCTATTACCACCTGACGGCGGCGGAAAAGAAGGTGGCGGACTACGTTATCATCCACCAGCGGGACACCCAGTACATGTCCATCTCCGAGCTGGCGGAGGCCTGCGGCGTGGCGGAGGCCACGGTTTCTCGCTTCTCCAAGCGGCTGGGCTACAAAGGCTACAACGCCTTCAAGCTGGCGGTGGCCAACGCCACCTCTCCCCGGGGCGGCGGCAACCCCCTGTCCGGGGAGATCACGCCGGAGGACACCGTTTTTGACATGTGCCAGAAGCTCTACACCGCCAACCTGGACGCCATGGAGCAGACCCTGGGGCTCCTCCGGCCCGAGGCCGTCAAAGCCGCCGGGGACCTGCTGGAGCGGGCGGACAAGGTGCTGTGTATGGGCCAGGGCGGGTCTATGCTGGCGGCGCAGGAGGCGGCGCACCTGTTCTCCACGGTGTCGGGCAAGTACTTTCCCGTCGGCGACTCCCACATGCAGACCATCGCCGCCGCCCAGCTGGGGCCCGGGGATGTGATTCTGTTCTTCTCCTTCTCCGGCTCGACCAGGGATCTGGTGGAGCTCGCCCGCCTGGCCCGGGAGCGGGGGGCGCGGATCATCTTAGTCACCCGCTTCCCCACCTCCCCCGGCGCGGCCCTGGCGGACGTGGTGCTCCAGTGCGGGGCCAACGAGAGCCCACTCCAGCTGGGGTCGGTGCCCGCCCGCGTCGCCATGATCTTCGTGACGGACGTGCTGTTTTCCGAGGTCTGCCGGCGGGATCTGGAAACCTGCCGGGCCCATCGCCGCCAGGTGGCGGACGCTCTGGCGGAAAAACACCTCTGATTCCCCGGAGAAAAGGCTCCTTTTAGAAAGAAAAAACCAGAATCGAATTGGCTTGAAAATTATTTTCACAAAAAATCAGAAAAGTATTGACAAGATTCACAGAATTTAGTACCATGCACTTAGGAAATCTCTAGGGATTTCCACAGAAGGGAAAGGTACATAATTGAAGGAGGATTTTGTATGAAGAAGCTTCTTGCTCTGCTGCTGGCCATGAGCATGCTCATGGCTCTGGCCGCCTGCGGCCAGAAGGACCCTGACCCCGCTCCCAGCAAGGATCCCGCCCCCGCTGAGACCCAGGATCCCGCTCCCGCCGGCGACGGCCAGAGCGATCCCGCCCCCGCTCCCACAGAGGGCGCCACAGAGATCACCGCATGGATCTACCCCGTGGGCGGCTGGTCCACCGAGGCCAACGTCAAGCCCCTCATCGACGCCTTTACCGCCGAGACCGGCATCAAGGTCAACCTGGAGTGGCTGGCCTACGCCGACGGCGACGACAAGGTGAACACCGCTATCACCGCCAAGAGCGCCCCCGACCTGATTATGGAAGGACCTGAGCGTCTGGTGGCCAACTGGGGCGCCAGCGGCTACATGGTGGATCTGAGCGACATGATCGACGACACCGACAAGGCCGAGATCAATCCCGCCGCCCTGGCCGCCTGCACCAGCCCCGACGGCAAGATCTATCAGTACCCCATGTTCATCACCGCCCACTGTATGGGCATCAACCTGGACGCCTTCAAGGCGGCGGGCGCTGACCAGTATCTGGACCTGGAGAACCACACCTGGACCACCGAGAACTTCATCAAGGCCGTTGACGCTCTGTACGCCGAGTACGGCAGCACCGTGGGCGCTGTCTACTGCAAGGGCCAGGGCGGCGACCAGGGCACCCGCGCTCTGATCAACAACATGTACGGCGGCACCTTCGCCAACGCCGAGCACACCGCCTACACCTGGGACGATCCCAAGAACGTCCAGGCGCTGGAGCAGCTCAAGGGCATGGACGGCATCGCCTTCGACGCCTCCCTGGAGGGCGGCGACGAGATCGCTCTGTTCTACCAGGGCATCCTGAAGATGGCCTTCTGCTGGAACATCGCCCAGCAGCTCGATCCCAACACCGCCGGCACCGGCGCGGGCAAGACCATGAACGGCGAGGAGATCGTCTGCATGAACTTCCCCTCCGAGGACGGCAGCGCCAAGCTTCAGGGCGGTATCTGGGGCCTGGGCATCTTCGATAACGGCGATCAGGCCCGCATCGACGCCGCCAAGCAGTTCGTCAAGTACTTCTGCGACAGCGAGCACGCCGCCGAGGCCGCGAAGATCTCCAACTTCTTCTCCGCCCGCTCCGCCGCCGAGGGCACCGACCTGTCCACCATCTTCGACGACAACCCCATCATGATGGACTACAACAAGGTCATCCTGCCCAACCTGGGCGACTACTATCAGGTCACCACCGGCTGGGCCCAGGCCCGTACCTCCTGGTGGAACACCCTCCAGAAGATCGGCAACGGTGAGGATGTGGCCGCTTCCCTGGCCGCCGGCACAGCGGAGGCCAACGGCGCCGCCTGATCCCCCGACAGAGAAATATCCGCTTAGAAAGGGCTCGCGCGCCCCTTCCCCGTTCTGCGCGGGGAGGGGGCGCACTTTAATTTCCCAGCGGAGCCCCCATCCGCTCCGAAAAACCGGAGCTGTGCATGAAAGGAGTGCTCAACTTGGCCAAACAGTCCAACGCCACCATGAGCAGGGCGCTGCAGAGGCGGGAAAATATCTCCGGCTACCTCTTCATGCTGCCCAGTTTAATCTTCTTCGCCGGATTCGTCATCATCCCCATGGTCATCTGCATTCTCACCAGTCTCACCGATGCCAACATGCGGGATACCTCCATGCTGGGCAATTTCATCGGCCTGAGCAACTTTGCCAAGCTCTTCCAGGACAAGGATTTTAAGCAGGCTCTGTGGAACACCATCGTTATCGTGGTCGTCAGTGTGCCCACGGTCTGCGCCTTCTCCCTGTGGGTGGCCTCCGCCATCTACAAGCTCAAGGGACCGGTGCTCTCGGCCTTCCGCTGCATCTTCTACCTGCCCGTCGTCACCGGCTCCGTGGCCGTGGTCGTGGTGTGGAAGTGGATGTACAACAACTACTACGGCATCTTCAACTACGTCCTCAAGGGCGTGGGCATCATCGACAAGAACATCAACTGGCTGGGCGACCCCAAGTTTGCCCTGTGGTGCATCATCCTGATTTTGTTCACAACCTCGGTGGGACAGCCCATTGTGCTCTATGTCTCCGCTCTGGGCAACGTAGATCAGACCCTGGTGGAGGCCGCCCAGGTGGACGGCGCCACCAACTTCCAGGTGTTCTGGCGGGTCAAGTGGGCCCAGATGATGCCTACCACCCTGTACATCCTGGTCATCACCACCATCAACTCTTTCCAGTGCTTCGCGCTTATCCAGCTGCTGACCTCCGGCGGGTCCAACACCAATACGGTGATGTACCACATCTACTTCACGGCCTTCAAGCTCACCGAGCAGGCCGGCCACTTCGGCTACGCCAACGCCATGGGCGTGGTGCTGGCCCTCTTCATCGGAGCCCTGTCCGCTGTCCAGTTCAAGCTGGCGAAAGAAAAGTAAGGAGGTACCGGTATGAAAATACAAAACGGCAGCAGCCGCGCCTATCGCATTTTCTCCATCGTCGTTCTGGTCATTCTGGCCTTCCTGTTCCTCTTCCCGCTGTACTGGATTGTCACCGGGGCCTTCAAGAACGGGGCGGATATCAACAATCCTCAGCCGGTCTGGTTCCCTACGGAGTGGGTGTCCACCAACTTTGAGAAGCTCTTCGCCAAGCGCAGCGCCCCCCTCTTCAGCGTCGGCGACGCAATTGTGGGGCCCACGGTGCCCGCCGCCATCCGCTGGTTGGTGAACACGGTGTTCATGTCCGTGATGGCCATGCTCCTCACCTGCCTCACCGCCGCCATGGCCGGCTACTCCCTGGCCAAGAAGCGGTTCGCGGGCCGGGGGATCATGTTCTCCCTCATTGTCTGCGCCATGGCCCTGCCTAAGCAGGTCATCCTCATCCCCCTGCTTAAGGAGATGGCGGCGCTGGATCTGTACGGCACCCTGTGGGCGGTGATCTTCCCCACAGTGGGCTGGCCCTTCGGCGTGTTCCTGATGAAGCAGTTCGCCGAGGGCATCCCCGGCGAGATTCTGGAGGCCACCCGCATCGACGGAGCCAGCGAGCTGAAGACCTTCACCACGGTAGTCATGCCCATGATCAAGCCGGGCATCGGCGCTCTGGCGATCTTTACCTTCATCAACTCCTGGAACGATTACTTCATGCAGCTGGTTATGCTGGACAAGAACGAGATCTATACTATCTCCCTCGGTATTGCCACTCTCCAGTCGGAGACCACTGTGGACACAGGTCTGCTGATGGCGGGGGCGGCCCTGGCGTCGGTGCCCATTATCATCGTGTTCCTGGTGTTCCAGAAGTACTTCACCCAGGGTATCACCATGGGCGCTGTAAAGGGGTAAGGCGATGATTTACGCGAAAAATACCGACGCCCTGTCCTATCGGGGCATCCACCCCAACCTCGATCTGGCGCTGGAGCACATCACGCCGGACTTTCTCTCCCGGGTGGGAAGCGAGCGGGTGGAGCTGAAGGGCGGCGACGTGTACGCCACCCGCTTTGCCTACGAGACGCTGCCGGCGGAGGAGACCTTTTTCGAGGCCCACAGGAATTTTCTGGACATCCATATCATGGTGGACGGCTCCGAGGGGGTGGAGATCGCCCCGCCGGAGTCCCTGACGGAGTTCGACCGTGTGGAGGCCAACGACTTCTACGCCTACCGCGGGGAGGGGGACTACAAGCTGGCGCTCTCGCCGGGGGATTTTCTGGTGGTGTTCCCCAACGACGCCCACCGGATCAAGATGTGTCTGGAGCGCCCCGCACCCGTCAGCAAGGTTGTCTTCAAGGTGCGCATCCACTAATCTGCCGCCTCAGGCGAAATCAAACGATATGCTGGAGCACCGATCTATAAAGGTGGAGCGCTGAAAATAGCGCTCCACCTTATCTTTTTCTCTATTATTCCTCCGGCGGCGGCATGGGATCGCCCGGCTCCTCCGGTTCATCCGGGGAGGGCGGGTCCAGCCAGCTGGGCCGCTGGGCGTCCGGGGTCTGGGGCGGCGTATCCGGTTCCGTATCGGGAGCGGAGGGTTCTGTGGGCTCCGTACCGCCGGGACTGCCGGGCGCGGCGGGGTCATCCTGTCCGGGGATCGGCGGGGTAGTACTCGGGAAGAGCCAGTCGGGCACATCGCCGCTCTCCCCTTCCCCATTGCTCCCCTCATCCGGGGGAAGCTGGGGGGTGTTCTCATCGTGAAGGGTGCAGGCCCCCTGGGCGTTGAGGGCGTGCATGGTATACGCCTCATCCTCCGCCGTAATCACCTGGGCGGGCACTACCACATAGTCGCTGGTCACATACCCGGGGCTCAGCTCAATATACTCCCGGTCGGGATTGATAAAGGTCTTGACCACCCGGCACTCCTCCGGGCAGAAGTCCCCGGCCAGCATCCCGCTCTCGGAGCAGACCTCTGCCGAGACGTGGCAGGTACACTCCTCCGCCGGCACTGCCCCCTCCTGGACCTCCATGGTCGTCACCCTGCTTCCCCGGCTGTCGGCGGAGCAGAGGCTGGTGGCTTTTTTGCCGCAGTCCATGCAGACCGTGGCGCTGACGATACCGGCGGGCCGCTCCGGGAAGGACTTGTTCTCCAGCCCCTCGTGGACCGGCTGCATGACCAAACGCCAGATCTTGGCCGCCGGGTTGATATCGGCCTTGATGCGCTCGTTGGAATCCTTGTACCCCACCCAAACGGCGGCGGCGTAGTAGGGCGTGTAGCCCGCGAAGTACCGGTCGAAGTTGTCCGAGGTGGTGCCGGTCTTGCCGGCGATGGTCATACCGCTGAAGCTGGCCCCGCCGCCGGTGCCGTTTGTAACCACGTTGCGCAGCCACTTGTTGATGAGATAGGCGGTGGAGGGCTTCATCGCCTCCCGGGAATCCACGCTGTTTTCCACCACCACGTTTCCGTCATTGTCCAGAATACGGGTGACGGTCCGGGGCTTGTTGTACATCCCCTGGTTGGCGAAGGAGGCGAAGGCCGCCGCCATCTCCTCGGTGGTCACGCCGTAGGTCAGTCCGCCCATAGCCAGGGGGCCAACGTCCATGTCCGCCGTCACCAGGTTGAAGCCCAGATTGTTGACCATGAACTCATAGGAGGCCCCATACCCCAGGGCCTGGAGGGTCCGGGCGGAGACGGTGTTGGTGGAGCTGGTGATGGCCTGGCTGACCAGGGTCATACCCTTGTAGCGGCCGTTGGAGTTTTTGGGGTAGCCCCTGCCGGCGCTGCTGAGCCGGATGGGGTAATCGTCAAAGACGCTGGCCGGGGAGGCCACGTTGGCGTCAAAGGCCGGAGCGTAGACGCTCACCGGCTTGATGGCGCTGCCGGGACAGCGGCGGGAGGTGGCCAGATTGAGGATCCGGCTCTGCTCCTTCTCCCCCACGCCGCCGGCCATCGCCACCACATCCCCGGTGTAAGGGTCCACCACAGTGATGGCGGAGTCCAAGGGCGTGCCCTTGGCGGAGGGGTAGTTGAAGTTGGACGGGTCCTGATAGACCTGATCCACGACGGCCTGAATATCCGTATCCAGGGTGGTGTAGATATGGTAGCCGCCGGAGTAGACCAGGGAGGTGGCGATTTTCTCCGAGCAGCCCTTGGCCTCCATCACCAGCTGGATGGCGTCCTCAATGGCCGCGTCCTCAAACCAGGAGTAAACCCGGCGGTCGTTCTCCTTTCCGGCCTCTCCGTCCTCGCCCTCCTGGCGGTGGGCGGCCTTGTACTCTTCGGAGATCGTGAAGATGAGCTTCTCTGCCTTGGCATCCCTGCACTCGGCCTCGCTGATCATCCCCAGCTCCTCCATACGGTTAAGGATCAGCTCCTGCCGCCACTTGTTCATCTCCATGCTGGTTTTGATGGAGCCGTCGGACTGCTTAAAGGTGAAGCCCAGGAAGGGGTCGTACTGGTAGGGGTTGTTGGTGATACCGATGATGGCGGCGCTCTCCGCCAGATCCAGCTCCCACACGTCCTTGCCGAAGTAGACCTTGGCCGCGCTCTGCACCCCGTAGCAGGACTGGCCGAAGTAGACCAGGTTCAGATATGCCTCCAGAATGTCGTCCTTGCTGGTCTTCTTCTCAAACTCCAGAGCTCGGAAGATCTCCCGGACCTTCCGCTTGACTGTCACCTCATCGTCCTCAGTGATCTCCCGGAGGAGCTGCTGGGTGATGGTGGAGCCGCCCCGGGTGCTGCCGGAGGTAAAGGTCTTGTAGAACGCGGCCAGGGTGCCCTCCCAGTCCACGCCGTGGTGCTCCCAGAAGCGGTGGTCCTCAATGGCGATGAGGGCGTCGATCATGTGGTCCGGGATCTTGTCGATGCTCACCAGCTCCCGGTTCTCGGCGCTGTAGAGGGTGCGCATGGGATTCCCGTCCCCGTCGTAGAGGGTGGAGGAGAGCTGAAGGGTCATCTCCTCGATGGTCACGTCCAGGGTGGGCGCCAAGGTGGTGTTCACGTAGGTCATGAAAATCTGGAAGAAGATCGCCACCGTCAGCACGCCGATGACCGCCAGCGTGAAGATCACCAGGAAAAATTTCCCGATGATCCGGAGCACGCTGAACCTCTTCCGCTCTTTTTTCTTTTTCTTTGGGCTGCCAGCTGCGGGGCCGGCGCCGTTTGTATGTTCCATTCTGCTTGCTGGACCTCCTTTATCTTGCGGTGGACGCCGTCTCCATAGGGGGGCGGCGGGGGAACACAGAACAATACGATACTCCAAAATATAGTATATCACAGCTTGTCAACATTTGAAAAGTGAGAAAAATCGCAAATTCCGCCTCCCTTTCCGTCGAACAGCCATATTTCGGCAGAAAACACAAAATTTTTACCCAGAAATTGTTGAAAAACCACACAGCACGGGCCTTGCATTTTCCACGAAAACAGGTTAAACTATAGGCACGGAAAACAAAGCGGGCCGGTCCCGGCCCGGCGGAAGGAGCGAGCGCCCATGAGTGAGGAATACGGACCTGATTTCATCACCATCACCGACGAGGACGGCAACGACTTTGAACTGGAGATGCTGGACGCCCTGGAGCACAAGGGGCAGACGTATCTGGCCTTCTGCCCCGCCGTGGAGGAGGGCGCGGAGGAGGACGGCGACGAGTACGGCCTTGTCATCCTCAAGAGCGTGGAGGAGAACGGCGAGGAGATGCTCTCCACCCTGGACAGCGACGAGGAGCTGACGGAGGTGTACGACCTCTTCATGGAGCGGCTGTTCGCGGAGGAGGACGAGGAGCCGTAAGCGCTCCGGAAAACGGCATACAAGTGCCCTGCGGGGTGCGTGATGGGCCTTTTTTAACCCACATTTTGTTATACGGGATGCTGGTTCACCGTCTGGTTTGCAGGCCTCCCGGCTGCCACCTGCGGTTGGAAGTTGGAAGCAGTAAAGGACGGTGCAGGCGACCCACCTGCCTTTCATGTGCAGGTTATAACAGGGCTCACACGGCTTCTGCGGGGTACCTTTGTGAAAGAGAACCGCCTCGAAGGTCCGATTGGACCTCCGGGGCGGTTTTTATTTAGGGTCTTCTGTGGTCCTCTGTCTTTTCGGCGGCCTCTGCGGTCTTTTTCCTTCTGCGGAGTATAGGCAGGTTCGCCTTACGCCTGCGCAGCACCGCAATGGCCGCGGCAATCACCGCGATCCACACCAGCACCGCCACCCAGTTCCGGGCGAAGGCGATGAGCAAATCCTCCGCCCCGTCCACGCCCCGCCGCAGTCCGGCGGCAAAGGAGCTGCCCAGCCGCTGGCCAAAGCTCATGGGGATCTCCTCCTCGCTGGAGAGCTTGTAGACTTCCTGGAGATGGATGGTCACAGTGGAGAAGCCGATGAGGGCGTCGTAGCGGCGGAGATCTCCGGTGAGATACTCAATCTGGAGCTCCGTCTCACTCAGGGCGCTCTCCAGGGCGATGATGTCCTCCATACTCTCCGCCTTGGCCAGCAGCTCCTGAAGCCGCTCCAGCTTGGTCCGCTGTGTGGCCAGCCGGGCCTCCACATCGTAGTACGCCTCGCCTACATTTTGGGTATCCTCGCTCATGCGGGTCCGATGGGCCAGCTCCCCGGTCCGCCCGCAGAAATCCAGGTACCGCTCCGCCGGCACCCGGACGGTCATATCGGCGCTGCGGTAGGTCCCGTAGCTGTAGCTGCTGCGGCTCTCGTAGTAGCTGCCCGTCTCCTCCACCAGCCGGTCCAGCGCGGCCACGGCCTGGTCATATTCCCGGGTCTCCAGCTCCATGTCGGCGGTATAGATGATCTTGGCGTCCGCCAGAGCGGAGCTCACGGCGGCAGCGCTGTCCACCCCCATCTCCGCCCAGCCGGCCTCCTCTGGAGCCATGGGCTCCCCTGCCGGACTCATGTCGTTCTTGGAGGCGCTGCCGTTGCTGTCACTGCCGCCGCTGCTGCCGCCGCAGGCGGTGAGGCACAGGGCCAGCAGAACCGCCAGCAGAACCGCGGCTGTCTGTTTTCTTCCCTTCATCCCCAAAATCCTCCTTTTCCGTTTTCAGGACTCTCTGTCCCTTTAGACGCGGAAGAGGAGGAAAATGTGCCGTGTTGTCTTAAATTTTTCAGGCCGGGCGGCTGTCCCTGCGCTCCGCGTCCTCCAGCTCCAGGTTTTCCCGGAGGCAGCACAGCTCCTCCACTGTCACCCCGAATACCTCCGCCAGACGGTAGGCCAGCATCAAGGAGGGGCTGTAGTTCGCCTCCTTCTCGATGGAGTTGATGGTCCGGACGGACACATGAACCAGCCGGCCCAGCTGAAGCTGGGTCAAGCCCGCGGCGGCGCGCAGCTCTTTCACTCTCGTTTTCATTGGGTGTCTCCCTTCAACCTCAATCCAGCTTCTGGGATGTGGGCTTCAATCGTAACATGGGGACAGTAAAATGTCAATGTAAACGGATACTTTTTTTAGCATTTTTGTCCGCAAAACGGATATCCTCCCTGTTTGGGTCCCGAGGCCCCTTGCAAAAGCGGCGGTTTTCCGCTACAATAAAGGCACTATTTTATACGCTGGGAGGAAATTTATCATGACCTATCCGGAAGTGCTCGCCGCCGCCCGAGAGTGCGTCGGCCCATACTGCAAGGCCTGTCCCGTGTGCAGCGGCCTGGCCTGCAAAAACACTGTCCCCGGCCCCGGGGCCAAGGGCCTGGGCACCGGCGCCATCCGCAACTACCAGAAGTGGCAGGAGATCTGCGTCAACATGGACACCATCTGCCCCAACATCCCGGCGGACACCTCCGTCCGCCTCTTCGGCAGGGATTTCGCTGTGCCTGTTTTTGCCGCTCCGGTGGGGGCCGTGCGTCTCCACTACGGGGACAAGCACGACGACAACAGCTACAACGCCCTGTTGGTCCCCTCCTGCGCCCGGGCGGGTATCGCCGCTTTCACCGGCGACGGTACGGATCCAGCGGTGTTCGCCGCCGCCGCGGGGACCATCGCTGCGGCGGGGGGCGTGGGCATCCCCACAGTGAAGCCCTGGGACCGGGACACCCTCTTTGAGAAGCTGGATCAGGCCAAGGCCGCGAATCCCATCGCTGTCGCTATGGATATTGACGCGGCGGGCCTGCCCTTCCTCCAGGGCCGCACGCCCCCGGCGGGGAGCAAGACTGTGGAGGAGCTTCGGGAGGTCGCCGCCTATGCGGAGAAGCCCTTCATTCTCAAAGGGATTATGACTGTCCGGGGGGCGGAGAAGGCGGCGCAGGCCGGCGCGGCGGCGATTGTGGTTTCCAACCACGGAGGCCGGGTGCTGGACCAGTGCCCCGCCACGGCGGAGGTTCTGGCGGAGATTGTGGACGCCGTGGGGGACAGGCTCACCGTGCTGGTGGACGGCGGCATCCGTTCGGGCATGGACGTGTTTAAGGCCCTGGCCCTGGGGGCCAAGGGCGTGCTCATCGGACGGCCCTTCGTAACGGCGGTCTATGGCGGAGAGGCCGAGGGCGCGGCGGTCTATGTGGAAAAGCTCCGCAGCGAGCTGGCCGACACCATGGCCATGTGCGGCGTCCACTCTATCGGGGAGATCAGCCGCGACTGCGTGCGGAGATAGGTCCAAATTCTTTTCTTTGTGAGAGAACATTTGTCAAGGGGGAGTTTTAGAAATGACAAAAGTTTTTCAGCCGGCATACCAGAGTAGCCACTGCGGTACAGTTTGGCGAAGTCTTGTCTCATAACAACGAACTCCATAGCACATTTTCCACTGAGAAGATCTTTTCCTCGAACCCCTCGAAATCCAGCTCCACGGTGGTCAAATGGACAAAACCTAGCTTCTTCTGGAGTTTTGCCGATGCAGCATTGAAGTCGAAATGGCCGCATTGAACATAATCCAGGCCTTCTTCTGCAAAGAGATGGGTCGTAACAGCCCGCAGGGCCTCTGTCATGAGTCCCTGTCGCTGGTACACCCGGGAAATAGAGAAGTTTAGAGACCGCCCTTGTTTCCCAGCCAGAGGTTCCCGTGCCGCCAAGTCCTCCGGTACGGTGGTAACAGTCAAGTCGCCGATGACGCGCCCTGTCTCTTTGAGGATAAGCGCGTAGCCTCGCTCCTCTTTGTCTTTCAGCCAATCAAAGCAGGCCCGGGCGGTGGCTTCCTCCGTGTCCAACACATGCCGGCCCATCATACGGCACATCTCCTCGTCTGCAGCATAGGCGCGGAAATCCCCATAATCCTCTTCCCGTAATTTCCGCAGAATGAGGCGTTCTGTCTCTAAAAACATGGCGTTATCCCACCATACATGATGTATGATACCAATCCCGATTTGCCAAGATGTTATGCCTTGATTATACCATAAGCGCGGGAGGGATACAATCCCATTTTTAGGTGCTGACAGCAGTAGCAAGCAATGCGCCGGTATATACCCGGCACCGCTGATACAATACATCTGAACAAAGAAAAGAATCAAAAGAAAAACTTGATTGGGGTATACTTATGACCATTACCTGGTTGGGCCACGCCTGCTTCCTGCTGGAGAGCGGCGGGTACCGGGTACTTATTGACCCGTTTCAGAACGTTCCGGGCCTGCCGGACACGTCGGAGGAGGTGGAAGCGGTCTATTGCAGCCACGGCCACTTTGACCACTGCTTTACGGAGAGGCTTCGGTTGACTGCCGGGAAGGAGAGCCCATTTACGGTAGAGGAGGTTCTTACCTTCCACGACGGGGAGAACGGGCAGCTCCGGGGGGAGAGCACCGTCCGCCGCTTCACTGCGGAAGGGCTTACTGTGGTTCATCTGGGGGATCTGGGCCATCTACTGAGCCCGGAGCAGATCGAAAAAATCGCCCCCTGCGACGCCCTGCTGGTCCCCGTGGGGGGAACCTACACAGTGGACGCCCAAGGGGCGAAGGCTGTGGCGGAACAGCTTGGAGCCCGGGTGGTCATTCCCATGCACTACCGCACCGATGTCTGGGGGCTGGATACCATTGACATCGTGGATCCCTTCCTGCTTCTGTGGCCGGCGGAGAAGATCCATCGGTATCCCGGCGGCAGTCTTACGCTGGAGAAGAACACTCCCGCCCAGGTGGCGGTGCTGGCCCTCTAGCAGGGCAGGCAGGTCCGCTCCAGGCAGCGGACCATCTCCGCGTACCGCTCCAGGCAGGCGTCGTTATTCCCGGACTCGATGTCCTCCAGGCAGGGGGCCAGGTAATCCCGCCAGATCTGGCCGCACACCGCCTCCGTGTCCTGGCAGAGCTCCATGGCGGTGACGATGGCGGGGGCGGTGCAGTAGTACGCGTCCACCAGGGCCCTCCCCTCCTCCGTGGGCAGGAGGACCTGGTCCCGGAAGCGGCGGAACATGGTCAGCTCATAGCAGTCGTCCCCCAGTCCCCGCTGGCGGCAGACGGCGGTGGTGATGAAGCACAGCTTCTTTTTGAAGCCCTCCACAATGGTGTCGTGGTCCCCCAGGCCGATGGGGGTCTTGGGCCACCGCGCCAGCCAGAGGTCCCGAACAGCCCGGGCCAGCTCCTCCCCGCACGCCTGGGGCAGGTCCCGCAGGGCTGGAATCAGATAGACGGCCATCAGGTGCTGGTCCTCGTACTGGGGGACGGGCTTTTTTCCGGACGCCGCCCAGCGCTCCGCCAGGGCGTCCAGGCAGGCCGCAGCCGTCTGGTCGAGCTGCTCCTGGCGGCAGACCGGGTCCAGGCTTACCTCCAGCTCCGCGATGGGGTCCGCGAGAAACAGGCGGCAGAGCTGAAAGCCGTCCTCATACTCCGATCTGCCGGACGCCTTCCGGGGGGCCGTCTCCATCAGCTCCAAAAGCCGCTGGGCCATGGCCTCCGGGCGGAAGGAGCTGGTCTCCGGCGGCGGAGCGGCGGGGCGCTCTACCTTGCCGCCGCAGTAGGTGCAGAAGCAGCTGTCCAGGTCCGGGGGGATGGTGATTTCCCTGCCGCAGCCAGGGCAGGTGGTTGTATAGTCCATAGGGGCCTCCTTTGGATTCTTGATGGACTATTATAGCATGTTTCGTGGTAGGAGACAACTTTTTATGAGCAGATGTTTTTTCCTCGCTTCCGACGCTCCGCTGGAGGCGTATTCGGATCCGGGACCGCTTATCATTGATGCGGACACAAAAGCCGTGACATGCGGAGGACTGCCGGGCTATTTCGCGGTCTGGCCCGCAGACGGAGTGCTGGAGCTCGCGTCCGAAAAGGAATACTGTGCCAGAGCGGACATAGAGTCCGGCTGTGAGGAGCGGGTCATTGCCTATTTGCAGGAACAGTTGAACTATTCCCGGGAAGTGGAGCTGTGGCACGTCTGGTTGGATGGGGACGTTGACCACCGGGTGCGAACAGCGGAGATAAGCGCCTCCGAGCTGTCTTTGGAGGATATACGGGAACTGGAACAGCTGCCGGTATCTCAGGAACCTATCACCAACTATTTTTACCGGATTACTGGAAGGAACTGATTTTTATGGATATCAAAACCATTCTCGCCGCCGTGGACCACACCCTGCTGGCCCAGGGGGCGACCTGGGAGCAGATCAGGGACGTTTGCGACGACGGCATAAAATACGGCGCCGCCTCCGTGTGCATCCCCGCCAGCTACGTGGCCCAGGCGAAGTCCTATGTGGGGGACAAGCTCCCCGTCTGTACAGTCATCGGCTTCCCCAACGGCTACTCCACCACCGCGGCCAAGTGCTTCGAGACGGAGGACGCGGTGAAAAACGGGGCCGATGAGATCGATATGGTGATCAATATCGGCTGGGTGAAGGACCGGAAGTGGGATGAGCTTCTGGCGGAGATCAAGGCGGTGAAAGCCGCCTGCGGCGGAAAGCTGCTGAAAGTGATCATTGAAACCTGCCTGCTGACGGACGAGGAAAAAATCAAGCTGTGCGAGCTTGTCTCCGCCTCCGGGGCGGAGTATATCAAAACCTCCACCGGCTTCGCCGGGGGCGGGGCCACCCGGGAGGATGTGGCCCTCTTCGCCGCCCATGTGGCCCCCCACGTGAAAATCAAGGCCGCAGGGGGCATCGCCAGCCTCCAGGACGCGGAGGATTTCCTGAACCTGGGGGCCTCCCGGCTGGGCACCAGCAGGGTGGTCAAGGCGGTAAAGGACCAAAATCTTTTATAACAGACGGAAAAAGGGAGCGGGGCTTGAAGCCCCGCTCCCTTTTTCCG
>JAAWUC010000030.1 GCA_022804995.1 Oscillospiraceae bacterium | reverse complement strand
GGCCACCGAGACCGAGGGCCTCAAGCGGGTGGCCGTCATCGGCGGCGGCGTGGGCACCGCCATCGCCTACCCCGTGGCCAAGAAGCTCCACGACGACGGCTGCCATGTGGACCTGATCGTTGGCTTCCGGAACAAGGACCTCATCATCCTCAAGGAGGAGTTTGAGGCCGCCAGCACCAACCTCATCATCGGCACCGACGACGGCTCCTACGGCAAGAAGGCCCTGGTGACGGACCTGCTCAAGGAGCAGATCGAGGCCGGCGCCAAGTACGACCGGGTCATCGCCATCGGGCCGGTCATTATGATGAAATTTGTCTGCGCCCTGACCAAGGAGTACAACATCCCCACCGTGGTGAGCATGAACCCCATCATGATCGACGGCACGGGTATGTGCGGCGGCTGCCGCCTCAGCGTGGGCGGGGAGACCAAGTTCGCCTGCGTGGACGGCCCCGAGTTCGACGGACATCTGGTGGATTTTGACGAGGCCATGGCCCGGGGCGCGATGTACCGGGACTTCGAGCTCCACGCCCGGGAAGAGACTTGCAACTTGTTCAAGCAGGAGGTAAAGTAAGATGGCGAATATGTGTCCTAACAAGAACCCCATGCCCCACCAGGACCCGGTGGTCCGGTCCGGCAACTTTCAGGAGGTAGCCCTGGGCTACACCAAAGAGCAGGCCATTGACGAGGCCCAGCGGTGCCTCCACTGCAAGAATATGCCCTGCGTCTCCGGGTGCCCGGTGCAGATCCATATCCCCGAGTTTATCGCCAAGGTGGCCGAGGGCGACTTTGAGGCCGCCTATCAGATCATCGCCCAGGACAGCGCTCTGCCGGCCGTGTGCGGCCGGGTCTGCCCCCAGGAAACCCAGTGCGAGTCCAAGTGCGTCCGGGGCATCAAGCACGAGAGCGTGGGCATCGGCCGCCTGGAGCGGTTCGTGGCCGACTGGCACAACGCCAACGCCACCGAGAAGGCCGTGAAGCCCGCCTCCAACGGACACAAGGTGGCGGTCATCGGCTCCGGCCCCTCCGGCCTCACCTGCGCCGGGGACCTGGCCCGGAAGGGCTACGAGGTCACGGTCTACGAGGCCCTGCACCTGGCCGGCGGCGTGCTGGTGTACGGCATCCCCGAGTTCCGTCTCCCCAAGTCCATTGTCCAGAAGGAGGTGGACGGCCTCAAGGAGCTGGGTGTGAAGATTGAGACCAACGTGGTGGTGGGCCGGTCCATCACCATCGATGAGCTGATGGAGCAGGAGGGCTTTGAGGCCGTGTTCATCGGCTCCGGCGCGGGCCTGCCCATGTTTATGCACATCCCCGGGGAGAACCTGAAGGGCGTGTACTCCGCCAACGAGTTCCTAACCCGGATCAACCTGATGAAGGCCTACAAGGACGGCTCCGACACCCCCATCATGCCTCTGAAGGGCAAGAAGGTGGCTGTCGTCGGCGGCGGCAACGTGGCTATGGACGCCGCCCGGTGCTCCCGCCGTCTGGGGGCCGATGTGTACATCGTCTACCGCCGCAGCGAGGCCGAGCTTCCCGCCCGTGCCGAGGAGGTGGAGCACGCCAAGGAGGAGGGCATCATCTTCAAGACCCTCAACAACCCCACGGAGATTCTGGGCTACTTAAACCCCGAGGACAAACGGGATCCCAGGAACGGCTCCGTCTGCGGCCTCAAGTGCGTGGAGATGGAGCTGGGCGAGCCCGACGCCTCCGGACGCCGCCGCCCCATCGTCAAGGAGGGCAGCGAGTTTGAGATGGAGATGGACTGCGTGATCATGGCTCTGGGCACCAGCCCCAACCCCCTCATCAAGTCCACCACCAAGGGCCTGGAGATCAACAAGCGGGGCGGCATCATCGTCAACGAGGACGGCCTGACCAGCCGCGAGAGCGTCTACGCCGGCGGCGACGCCGTCACCGGCGCGGCCACCGTCATCCTGGCCATGGGCGCGGGCAAGACCGCCGCGAAGGCTATTGACGAGCAGCTGAGCAAGTAAATTTCGCGACAAGCAAAATCCCCGGCCTGATGATAGGCCGGGGATTTATTGCTATGCCTTTCCGCACCGGACGATGCACGTCAGCTCCTGCCCGTCCACAGCGGCGGTGATGGTGGCGTTGCCTCCGCCCACCCGGGTGACAACTCCGGTGTCGCTGACGGTGGCGGCGCTGGGGTTGCTGCTGGTCCAGACAGCGGCGCTGTCCGTGCCCTTCACCTCCATCTGGAAGGTGGGGTTGCCGGCGTTCAGGGTAAAGTCCGTCCGGTTCAGGCTCAGATTCGCGGTGCTGACCCAGGGGTCCCCGGTGACGTTCACCGTGCAGGAGGCCGTCTCCTCGCCGCAGGCGGCGGTAATTGTCACCTTGCCGCCGGCCTTCCCCGTGACCGAGCCGCCCTCCACGGCGGCGATGTTCTCGTTGGAGCTGCTCCAGACCACATCGCCCGATCCGCCGCTGGCGGTCAGCAGGGCCGTATCCCCGGCGGCGATGGTGATATCCGACTGGGACAGGGCCAGGGGACCGGGGGTGATCGTCACCGGCGGGACCACCGCCTCCGCCCCGGGCTTGTTGGAACCGGTCTGCCCGCCGCTGGGCGGGGTGGGCGGAACGGACGCGGGGGGATCGTCCTTCTCCTCCGGATCGGAAACCGGGTCATGCTCCGCCGGGGGATCCTCCGAGCTGTCCTGCTGGGGAAGGGGGTCCTTCGAGGTGTCCCCCCGGATGCCGACGGCGTCCGTCAAATGGTCCCCGAAGAAGAGGAGGCCGATGATTCCCAGGAGCATCACCCCCGTCACCAGCAGCAGCACGCCTCCGGCCCCGCCGCTCTGGCGGCGGCTCTCCCGGCGTCCGCTGTGGCGGTGGAGGGGGCGTCCCTGGCGGATGGCCTCCTCCTCCTGGCAGAAGGGGCATTTCTTATAGGTGTCGGAGTACTCCTCTCCGCACTTGGGGCATAGACGGTTGCTCATGTTTGCGCCTCCTTGGCCAACGGCTCTGTTTTCTTCATCATATCCGGTTTTTCCCTCCCCGTCAACGGGGATTTTACTCTTTAGACGAATTTCTCCCAAAATCGTTCCCCGGTCTCTTGTTTTTCTCCGCCCGCTCCCGTATAATGGGGATATCAACAAGAGGAGGGCGTATTATGCTGGAAACTATTTTCATCGGTATCGCCGGGGGCACCGGCAGCGGCAAGACCACACTGACCGAGCACATCAAAAAGCGCTTCGGCGACGAGATCACCGTTCTCTACCACGACGACTACTACCGGGACCAAACGGACATGCCCTTCCACGTCCGCTGCCGCCAGAACTACGACCACCCCGCCGCTTTTGAGACGGATCTGCTGGTCCGGCACCTGCAGGCTCTGCGCAGCGGCGCGTCCATCCAGCGCCCGGTCTACTCCTTTTCCGACTACAACCGCACCGGGGAAACCGTGACGGTGCAGCCCAGCAAGGTGATCATTGTGGAGGGCCTGCTGATCTTCCAGAACCCGGACCTGCGGGATCTGATGGACATCAAGATCTACGTGGACACCGACGCCGATGTGCGCATTCTCCGCCGCATCCTCCGGGATGTGAAGGAGCGGGGCCGGACCATCGAATCGGTGGTGGACCAGTACCTGACCACCGTCAAGCCCATGCACGAGCAGTTCATCGAACCCTCCAAGCGCTTTGCGGACATCATCGTCCTGGAGGGGGGGCACAACCTGGTGGCCCTGGACATGATCATGCAGCGCATCGCCACCCATCTGGGGACGCAGGCGGCGCAGAGCTATATTTAACAGCGGGGCGTACCCCTCTGGTAAACCAGCTCCACAATCTCCCCGATGCTTTTGCAGCTTTTCAGGGTAAGCGCAGCCTTCGGAAAGCCCGCAGGGAAAAGCGGGATTCCGTCCCCCAGGACAGCCGGCATAACGTAAATGTAATATTCATCAATTAGATTCTCATCCATAAAGCAGCGGACCATCTCCCCTCCGCCCACAAGCCAGACCGCTCCGGAGTGCTCCCTGAAAATGAGCTCCAGCAGCCGCCGCCCCGGCGGCAGGGACGTGAATTGAACATTCGGGTCGTTTGGGTGCTGCCGGCGCGTACATACATAGCATGGCATTCCCTCGTAGGGCCACTGCTCGGGAGAGAGCTCGGTTTTTATTTGACGGTAGGTCTTTCCGCCCAGTATCATCGCCCGCAGGGAGCTGTAGAATTCCTCATAGCCAAGGTCAGATGAAGGACCTGGTGTTTCGTCTAAAAAGCCGATACCGCCGTCTTTCTCCGCGATATATCCGTCCAAAGACATGGCAATATACAGAATAAGCTTATTTTCCATGCTGGCTCCTTTATCCGCCGGCCCGCCCCCCTGAGGGGGCGGGCCGCTTTTTTATCCCATTGTTACCAGAATCTTGCAGATCTCCGCCCGGGTCAGGGAGTGGTTGGGGATCAGCCGCCCGGCGCTGTCGCCGCCGATGACGCCCCGGTCCACCATGGACTGGAAGTGGGGCAGGGCGTAGCCGGGGATCTCCCCGGCGTCCGGGAAGCTGTTCAGATCCACGCTCACCGGCGGCTCCGGTTCAGGCTCAGAGGACGGCTCCGGCTCTGCGGGCTCCTCCGGTATAGCCGGGAACTCTTCATTCTCCTCCGGCGGGAGCTGGGGCTCCCGGTCCGGGTCCAGCAGCCAGTCGGGGATCTCCGTATCAGCCGGAGGCGCGGGGGGCTCCGAAGCCTCCGGCTCCTGGGGGGCGGGCGGTTCCTCCGGGGCGAGGCGCTCCTCGATCCGGCCCAGCATCGTCACTGCCTGGGCCCGGGTGAGGACGCCGCTCCCGTCCAGCACCAGCCGGTTCCCCTCCTGGGACCCGGTGATGACGCCCAAGGCGTACATGGCCTTGACCGCGCCGGCGGCCCAGTCCTCCACCTGGTCCATATCGTCAAAGGGCGCCTCAATACCGGCGTAGTCCGCCTCGTGGAGGCCCAGATACCGGCTGAGCATCACCGCGAACTCCAGACGGGTCACAGGCTGGTCCGGTCCGGCGTAGAGGCCGTCCTCCCGCTGCTCGCCGGTGAGAATCCCCCGGTGGTAGAGCTCGGAGATAAACCGCTCGCCCCAGTGGCCCTGTGCGTCCAGGAAGGGGGAGTCGGACTCCACCGTTACCGGCAGGCTGACGCTTTTGCCGCCCTTGGAGGCGGTGACATAGCCCGTCCCCTCGCCATAGCCCGCGGTGAGCACGCCATGCTCGTCGATGGTCCCCACCGCCGGGTCCACGGTCCAGGTGAAGTCCTCGGGGACCGTCTCCAGGGCCATATGGAGATAGGACGCGGCGGCGGTGAGCTCCGCCCGGTCCCCGGTCATGAGGGTGATGCTGTCCACGGCGCTGCCGTTCCAGCGGATGGACATCTCGTCGGGGGTCTCCACCACCAGGACCTCCGTCTCCGCCTCCAGCCCCCAGGCGCTGGCCCGAATAACCGCCGGGCCCGTCCGGTCCGAGGCGGTAAAGACACCGTCCGCGATGGTTCCGCCGTCGCTCCACAGCTCCACAGGGCTCTCCAGGGGAAAATAGTTGGTGTCCACCAGATTGGCCCGGAGCTGAACCGTGTGGCCGGGGAGAACGAAGGGGGCGCTGGTGTGAAGGTAGATGTGGTCCGCCTGGCCGGTAGGCAGGCCCTCGGAGAGGAGCATCAGGTGGTTGGTGACCTTCCGCTGGGTCTTGTCGCTTGGGGAGTTGATGAGGCTGTAGCGCCGGTAGGCGGGCAGGGAGGCCACCGTTGTGGTGGACCCGCCGCCGTCCAGGCCCAAGGCCGTGACGCACCCCAGCTCCGCCATCCGCTGGGCCAGCACCTTCAGGGACGCGCCCATGCTGTGGCCGGTCTGCCGGCCGTCCACGGTGTAGAGCACCACGTCGCCGTTGGCCTTCATCCCAATGGCGGTTCGGGGGGCGTAGGTGGTGTCCAGACCGTCCACCACCTGTCCGCCCATCACCAGCAGATACATAGCCCCGATGGCCTCGGTGACGTCGTTCCACTCCTCGCTGGCGGCTTCGGCGGTAAAGACAATCTCATCCCCGGGAGCCAGTCCCCGGAGAAAGGCCAGATTCACGTCGTACCCGGCCTGGGCGCTGGTGAGGACCACCTGGTCCTCCCGAATGGGCAGAGCGGCGGCATCCTCCACCACCTCCTCCACGGTCAAAACCAGCTCCTCCCCGATGGCGGGACGCCCGTAGAGGACAGTGCACAGGGCGGTGACGCCGGGGGTGGTGGTGCCGGTGGTGTGGTCCGTGCGGAAGTCGTAGGTCATGAGGGTGATGCCGCCGTTGTCCACCCGGGGCTTGTTGACGGAGCTGACGGAGACGGTCCCCAGTCCGGCGTGGGCGGCGGACATCTTCAGCGCCGGCAGGCCCATGACGGCGGACCCGTCCTCCCGGAAGCCGGCAGCGTAGTACTCCCCGGAGGCGGAGAGCAGCTCTCCGCCGGAGATGACCACCCCGAGGGGCCAGCCGGTGGAGACATCAAAAAAGTCGCCGTTGATGCCCCCCACCACCCGGAAGCCCTGAGCTTCGAAGGTCTCGGCGGCGGTTCCGGCGGTGATCCGGTCGCAGACCGCCTCGCCGTAGGCCACGGTGGGGCGGACTGCGGCGCTGGGGGTGTATGTAAGGAAATATTCATGGCGGAGCTGCTGGTAGTACTCGCTCCAGTAGATGTTGTCGCTGAGCAGCGCCCCCTGCTGGAGCGCGGTGTCCTGAAGCCAGACCTCGGTGCCGTAGGCCTCGGACCCGCCGGCGGCAAGGGCCTGGACGGGAACGAGGGTCAGCAGCATGGCCAGTGTCAATAGTAGGGTTCCTGCTTTTTTCATGGGTCCTCCTTTTCACGGGCGGTTCAGTAGACATAACTGAGGACCATCATACCACGATTGGCGGAAAAAGTCCACCACCGCCCTGTGGAAACATTTGGTCCGTTTCCTGGAAAATTTGGTTGAAACAGAGACAGCTGCATGGTAAAATAGAGGTGCGTTATTCTATTTTGATAAATGGAGGAGAAGAGTATGATTCAGGACGAGAAGCAGTTCCACATCCGCTGCGCCCAGGGGGACGTGGGCCGCTACTGTATTCTGCCCGGGGACCCGGGCCGCTGCGAATCCATCGCCGCCCTGTTTGACGGCGCGAAATTTGTCAGCCGGAACCGGGAGTACGTAATCTATACCGGCACGCTGCTGGGGGAGAAGGTTTCCGTGTGCTCCACGGGCATCGGCGGGCCCTCCGCCTCTATCGCCATGGAGGAGCTGGCGGCCATCGGGGCGGATACCTTTATCCGGGTGGGCACCTGCGGGGGCATCGACCTCAATGTCCAGTCCGGGGACATCGTGGTGGCCACCGGCGCCGTCCGCCATGAGGGTACCAGCCGGGAGTACGCCCCTATCGAGTATCCGGCGGTAGCGGACTTCGGCATCGCCGCCGTGCTGGAGGAGGCGGCAAAGGCCATGGGAAAGACCTGCCACACGGGGGTGGTCCAGTGCAAGGACAGCTTCTACGGCCAGCACAGCCCCAGCCGGATGCCGGTGAGCTATGAGCTGCTCAGCAAATGGGATGCCTGGAAGCGGCTGGGCGTGAAGGCCAGCGAGATGGAGTCCGCGGCGCTGTTCGTGGTGGCGGCGGCGCTTGGCGTCCGGTGCGGGAGCTGCTTCCACGTGATTTGGAACCAGGAGCGGGAGGCCGCCGGCCTGGACCAGAAAAAGGATGAGGACACCACCGCCGCCGTGCGGGTGGGGGTGGAGGCGCTGAAGCTGCTGATTGCCCGGGACAGAGACTGCTGAGAGGGTTCAAAAGGGACAAAAAGGGAGGCAGAGCATGTTTGCTCTGCCTCCCGCTTTTCACTCCATCCGCCGGGCGAGGGCTTCCAGCCGCATCAGGATGGTCGCCGCCTCCGCCCGGGTGGCAGTGCCTCCGGGGGACATGGTTCCGTTGGCCATGCCGGAGATCAGGCCCTCGCCAACAGCCCAGGCGATGGGCTGGACGGCGTAGGGGGAGATCCGGGCCGCGTCGGGAAACCGATCCAGAGAGACGCCGGCGCCGGTATCCCAGCCCTTGTAGCGGGCGAAGCGGTACAGAATCGCCGCCAGCTGCTCCCGGGTGATGTTGTCCTCGGGGCCGAAGGTTCCGTCCTCATAGCCGGTGACAATCCCGTTGGCCTCTGCCCAGGCGATAGGCTGGGCGTAGTAGAAGTCCGCCCGCACATCCGGAAAGGCGGGAGCGGGGGCCTCCGGAGAGCCCTCCAGACGGTGGAAGATGGTGACGATCATCCCCCGGGTGGTGGGCTCGTCGGGGCCGAAGCGGTCCGCGGTGATACCGTTCATCAGACCCTGCTCATAGACGTACGCCACAGCGCTCCGGTACCAGTCGCTCTCCCGCACGTCGGCAAAGGGCAGGTTGCCGGGGACATCGGGCGCGGGCGGCGGCGACTCCTCTGTCCGGACAAAGCCCGCCTCCACCTCCACGTCGGAGGCGGGCATCCGGAAGGTATACGTCCCCTCAGACCGCTCCCGGAGCTCCACGGACCGGTCCTTCCGATCAAAGACCTCCAGGCTCCCCAGCTCCCAGCCGCCGTCCGCCGAGACGGTGAGGGTGATGCGCTCCCCCTCCTCCGCCCGAGAGGCGCCGGCGCGGACTGTACCGCCCTCCGTCCGGGGGATGTTGATCCGGTAGCGCTCCCCGTCCTCCTCCTCGTCCGGGGCGTCCTCGCCCCAGCCGGTGACGCCGGACCGCTCCCGCAGATCCGTCCGCCCGCTCAGGTCCTCGATCCGGTTCAGCCCCCGGCCCAGCAGGGTCAGGTCCGCGCTGGCGGGGAGCACATCCTCTCCGCTCCCCCGGCCCCCCAGATCCAGGGTCCCCAGAAACAGGCGCTCCTGGCTGCCCAGGGGGCTGTTCCGGGAGGTGAGGCAGACGGTCAGGCGGGTGCTGTCCCCGCCGTCCGCCGCCTGGCAGACGCTGTACAGATCCCGGTTGGCGGGGATGAAGTCCGCCTCCGGCCAGCTGCCGTCCAGGGTCAGCTCCAGCTGGGCGGCGTACACGCCGCTGCCGTCCAGGTCCTCCAGAGCCAGGAAGATCTCCCCCCGGCCGTCCCCCTCCTCCCAAGCCAGGGAGGGGGAGGACGCGGCCCGGGCGGAAAATGTCCCCAGACTGCCGGCCAGTGCCAGAGCTGTCAAAAGAGCGGGCAGACGCCGGTTCATTCCTGCCCTCCTGTCTGGAGTACCACCTGGGGCAGGGAGTCCATGTCGCCGGGGCAGTTGATCCAGGCGGTCTGGGCGGTAACCCGCTGGCTGTCAGCAGAGTCGGGATCGTCCGTGCGCTTGAGCTCCGCCTGGATGCGGCCCGGCAGCAGCTGCAGGCCCTCGCAGGGGTCCTTGGCCTGGAGCGCGGCCTCTTTTTCCAGGTTGGGGACGAAGATGAAGAAGCCGTCGCTGATGTCGCTGACCGGGCCGGTCTCCGGCACGGTGGCCAGCAGCAGGGCATAGCCGTCAAGGGGCCTCACGACCGGCTCCGGCACGCTGCCCGCCTCGTCATTCACAGGCGCGGTGATAAACTCACCCTTGATGTTGACGGTGTTGTAGAGCGGGTCGCCCCGATAGGTACCCAGGATCACCAGGGTGCCGGCCTTGATGGTTTCCGTCCCCTCCTGCGTCTGATAGGTGTAGTCCGCCGAGAGTGCGCCCATTGTCGCGCCCTCCAGGAAGGAGATGTCGTCCCCGGCGAAGCTGATGAGCTTGATCTCTGCGTCCTTCGGTACGCCGGTGAGGGTGATTTTCTCCGGCTCGTAGGTCCAGATGCGGGTGTCGTTCTCCGCTGTGTCGGGCTTGCGGAAATAGCCGACAAAGCCGTCCGCGCGTTCCTCCAGGGGAGCGGAGAGGATATTTTCGTAGCGCTTTTCCCCAATCTCAATCGTTGCCTGGAGATCTCCGCCTGCACTTGTTTTTATGCCGGTGACGTCAGTGCCCTTTTCTACTGTAATGGTCACAGTGCCGTCAGCTTCTCTGCTCACCTTGTAGTCTTTTTCGTCCACCAGCATGTCATAGGCCACCCGGACCTCCCCGGCCTTGACGGTTTCTCCAATTTTGTTCCCCAAGGTGTCGTAGGCTTTCACCTCATAGGTATAGACCCGGTGGTTGCCGGAGCCGATGATGTCCTTGTATTCGGCAGTGCCCTTCTGAATGAAGGCAATGGGCTTGCCGTTCCGGAGAATTTCATAGCCCTGGACGTAGTCTTCGTTTTCGAGAGGTGTGATAGTAACCGTGACCTCCTTGCCGCCGTTCTCATTGGCGGCTGCTGCGGAGAACTCGCCTGTGGGGGCGGTGACATTGGCCAGCCGATCACGGCGGCTCTGGTCGTTCAAGTACCAGATAGCCCGGGTTTCCTTCTCTGCGGGCATTTTTGCCTTTGCCTCGTCACTGAGGACCATGCCCCAGCGGGTGAAGAACTCGCTCAGGTCCTTCCCCGCCACGCCGGAGGCGGTGAGGGCTACCTTCTCGTCATAGGTGCTGCCGTCGGTGAAATAGGTCTTTTTGCTCCACGCCTTGGAGAAGTCGTTGAAGAATTTCAGCGGATTCTCCCCGCCGTCATAGGCCAGATGGAGCTGCCAGTACATGCCCAGCTGAACAAACACGTCCCCGGAGGCCCCGGGCATCCCCTGGGCGGTCTTGTCGAAGATGGCGGCGTACTTGCCGCTCTTCTCCAGCCGGGAGGGCAGGGTGTTGGACTTGCCGTCGTAGGTCTGGACCATCAGGGAGTAGATATTATTGGTGATCTCCGCCTTGCCCAGCAGGTCCATATTGTGGCCGATCTCGTGGGCGATGCCCCAGCCGAAGAGACCGTTGTAGTCCCCCGTGACAGACTCCTTCACCGGCCTGCCGGTGACCATGCCGCCGCAGGAGCCGTAGCCGATGCCGATATGGCTACCGGCGGCGTACATGAAGGCCCCGGAGAACATGGTCATATACCGGATGTTCTGCCGCGCCTCCACGCCCACCTTCTCATAGACGGCGTCAATGCCGTGGGTGGTGCGGCAGATGGCCATGACCTGCTCCCACGCCTCGATGCTGTTATAGAGGGTCTGGATCTTCTCCTCCCGGCTGGAGCTGCCCATTGCGGACTGCACGGTCAGGGCCGGGATGGAGAGGAGCACAGACGGGGTGGCAATCTCCGTGACGTTGAGATAGTTGGTGGTGGGGTTGGGGATGGAGCGGGTCAGATAGGCGTCCAGCTCGTCCACGTAGCGTCCGATAACCTCTTTCCGTCCGGCCTCGTCCAGAGTGTACCAATTCCCCAAATCCAGTACCGGAATGGAGACGGCCTGTCCGGCCCGGTGGACGTGGAGCTTGATCTGATCCGCGCCCGTGCCGCCGTAGGTGGCATACAGACTGCCGCCCTTGGTGAACTCCGTTCGATCCGTCAGCTGGGGGATAATCAGCAGGTTTCTGCCGTTGTGGAGCGTGCCGAGCTTGCTCTGCCAGGAGGACGCCTCCGCGCCGTACTGGGTGGCGTAGACATCCACGGATCCGTTCTCGGGAATCCCGGCGGCGTAGATGACGATGGTCTTTCCGGCCCCGGCGGTGACGCCCAGGGGCTGGAAGCCGGTCCCGACGCCGCCGGGCCGGGACTCGATGCCCTCCAGCACCGCGCCGCTGGACTTGCCGCCGTTCAGCAGCTCCCGGGCCAGGGCCAGCTCATCGGCCATGATATCGGTGTGGAAGTAGTAGAGGCGCTCGCCGCTGTCAAGCCGGTCCTCCAGGGCCTTGATCCGCGCCTCGTCCACGCCCTCCGCCAGCTGGGTGTGTAGGCCGTCCTTCCCTCCGGCAAAGAGACTGGAAATATCGTCAGACAGGTTCTTGGTGGGGTCGTACCGGACAAACATCAGCTCCGAGAGGCTGACGTTGTGGCCGTCGTAGCCCGCCTGCTCCGCCGCCACGCTGATCTTCTTCACGCCCTTCACCGGATCAAAGGGCATGATGGCGAAGCGGTCCGTGGGGATGGTGCTCTGGTTGGGGATAGTGGGCCAGGTGTGGACATCGGCGCCGCCGCCGCCGTTGTCCACGCCGCCCAGGGCCGGGTCGGGGACCAGCAGCTCCTCCGTCCCGTCCGCATACCACACCCGGACGCTGTAGGCCCGCAGATAGCTGGGGAAGCTGCCGTCCAGCCGGGGAACCCAGATGACGGCGCTCAGATCCACCGGCTCCTTGAAGGTGGCGATGACATGCTCGTTCCCGCTCCAGTTGCTGCTGGCGGTCCAGTGGGTCCGGTAGTCGCCGTCGATGACGTTGTTGATATTGAAGCCCTCGGGGTAGGCGGAGGCCAGGTAGTTCTTCGGGTCCGCCAGCTCCACCTTCTCAATGAGGCTCCGGTCCAGAAGGGCCTCGGTGGGCAGACCCTCCGGCGGGTCGTAGTTGGTGGCCTTGGGGGTGCCCTCCACCGCGGCGGAGGGACTGCCCAGACCCTGGTCGTTGCCGGCGGTGACACGCAGGGCGTAGGTCACGTCGTTGGTCAGGCCGGTGACGACGGTGCTGGTCTGGGCCAGCTGGCCCCCCCAGGACTGCCACTGCTCCCCGGCGGCGGGACGGTACTCCACGATGTAGTAGTTGGCCCCCTTGGCCTCCTTCCAGGACAGGCCCAGAGCGCCGTCCAGCACGGAGACCCGCACCATATCCACCCGATCCGGCGGTCCGGAGGGCTGGGGGGTGGCGGTGACGGCGGCGGAGGGCTTACCCTCCCAGCTGCCGTCGGTGGGGGTGACGGTAAAGGCATAGGTCGTGCCGTTGTCCAGGCCCGTCACCTCCGCCCGGGTCACGTCCACCCGGAGCTCCTTTACCTCCTGGGGCTCCTCCTCCGGCCAGAAGAGAATCTTATAGCCGGAGACGTTGGGCAGGGCGTCCCAGCGCAGCCGGACCAGCTCGCTCCCCGCTTCCGCCAGCAGGCTCTCCTGCTTGATGGCGCTGTTTTTGGGCGCGGGGTTCTCGGGCACGATGTCCTGCAGGAACTGAATGGCCTCCAGCGCGGCGTACTCGCCGCCCTGGGTCTTGGAGACGGTGATGGTGATTCGCTTCACCGGCACCCGCGTCCCCAGGTTCACCAGGATCACGCCGCTGCCGGGGGTACGGCCCGTGGCCTGGGTATCCTCCGGCGGGGTGGTGTCAAAGGGGACCCGGTGCTCCTTCCCGCTCTCGTCCACCGCCAGGACTACGCCCTTCTGTACCTCCCCCGCGCCGCTGGGGGAGACGATCTGGACCTGCTGAAGGTCCACGGTCCGATCCAGGTCCATCTCCAGCTGGATGTTCTCCCCGGTGAGCCGGACGGTCTCGCCGTTGTCCAGGAAGAGGTTCTCCAGCTCCCCGTCAACCCGGGTTCCCGCCGCCTGCAGCTTGGCGGCGAGGCCGTCCACGTCCACCGGCGGATCCAGCAGGGCGGTCTTCAGGCACTCCGCCTCCCCCTGGGCCTCCAGCTGCCGGTCCACATAGGCCAGATCCACGATGTCAATGGTGCCGTCGCCGTCCAGGTCGAAGCGCTCCAGATCGGCGTCCTTCTCGCTGCCCAGGGCGGCGGCAAGCGCCTCCCGGTCGGCCTTGTCCACCTGGCCGCTGCCGTCCACGTCGCCCAGGGTGAAGGTGGCGTCGCCGGTGCCCAGGATGGCGTACCGGGCGCAGTCCTCCAGGGTCAGGTCAACGGTGCAGGGCACATAGCCCCGGCCTGTGAAGCGCAGGCTGTACACCCCCTGAGGGAGCTCCTTTACGGTCAGGTCCAGGTACCCGGGCCACTGTCCGCCGCCCAGCTCCCCGCCGTCGGTGTTGCGCAGGGTGACCTCCGCTCCATAGCCGCCCACGGTGAGCTGGCTGTTCTCCTCCCACAGGGGGAGGACGCCCAGGCTTTTGCCGTCCCGCAGCAGCTCCGCCTGGACCTGCCGGTCCCGGAGGGCGTCCAGCCGCTGGGCATAGTCGATGCGCACGGTGGCCGAGATGCTGCCGGTGACAGCGCCGCCCTCCGCCGCCCGGGCCGGGGAGGCCCAGGAGAAGGAGGAGAGCAGAAGAGCCGCTGTCAAAAGCGCTGAAAGCAGCCTTGTTCGTATCCTTGTCATAGCTTTTTCTTCCTTTCTGGGTAATCTGTCCCATTATAACAAATCACACCCCGGTTTGACAAGGGCCAGACTGAGGAAAGTTCGATTCACAAAGCAGCATTTGCAGGGCGCGGCAGAGTCCAATGACTGCCGCCGGCTCAATGGATCCGGGCAGGTGAACAAACAAGGAGAGGACCGTCATATGGCAATCCTCTCCTTGTGCGTAATTTACTTTTTTGCCCGGTCAATCATTTCCCTCATAATCGAATACGTCAACCATCAGCAGCACACCTGTACGAAAGGCATATTCAAAAAGGTCCAACTCATCTTTCTTGCAGGCTCTCATACAGACTGTGAACACCGCGTCGTAAAACCTCAGAGCGTGTAATATTGAGCTTTGCCATGCAATAATCAATTTTTTCCATTGTTTCCTTGTCGGCTCGTGTTTTAATCTGGGTGTCCAGCGGTTTCTCTGGATGGGGCCCCGGTTTTTTTCGTGCCAAACAGCTTCACCTCCAACTTGGGGCACAAGTTAATTTTACAACTTGGACCCCAAACTGTCAATACTCATTTTCGCTTGTATAGAACGGGAATTCAACCTATAAAAATTTTGGGCAAATGGAAGGCAAAGAATGCAAAGGAGAAGGTCTGCGGAGAGTGCTTCCGCAGACCTATTTTCTCCGCAGCTTCTCCAGCAGCGCCTGGAACTCTCCGCTGAGGGGGCAGGACAGCTCCACCGTCTCCCCGGTCCTCGGGTGGACAAACCGCAGCCCCACGGCGTGGAGACACTGGCCCGTAAGGCCCGGGACAGGCTTTTTCCCGCCGTAGACCGTATCCCCATAGATGGGGTGGCCCAGGTGGGCCATGTGGACCCGGATTTGGTGGGTCCGGCCAGTCTCCAGCCGGCAGCGCACATGGGTAAGGCCCGGAAACCGCTCCAGGACCTCCCAATGGGTGACCGCCCGTTTCCCGTTGGGAACTACCGCCATTTTTTTCCGGTCCGAGGGGCACCGGCCGATGGGCGCGTCCACCGTCCCGCCGTCCTCCCGGAGCGCTCCCACCACCACCGCCTCATAGGTCCGGGCCAGGGTGTGGTCCGCCAGCTGCGCGGCAAGGGCCTGGTGGGCGGCGTCGTTCTTGGCGGCGATAATCAGGCCGCTGGTGTCCCGGTCGATGCGGTGGACAATGCCCGGGCGCAGCTCCCCCCCCACGCCGCTGAGGCTCCCGCCGCAGTGGTGGAGCAGGGCGTTGACCAGGGTGCCGTCCGGGTGGCCGGGGGCCGGGTGGACCACCAGGCCCGAGGGCTTGTTAACCACAATCACGTCGTTATCCTCATAGACTACGTCCAGGGGGATGTCCTGGGGCAGCGCGTCCGCCGGCTCCGGGTCCGGCAGCGTGACCTCCACCGTCTCCCCGCCGGCAAGCTTCGCGCTCTTGCGGGCGGGTTTGCCGTCCACCAGGACCTGCCCCGTCTCAATCAGCCGGGCGGCGGCGGAGCGGGTCAGCCCCGGCAGGCGGGCGGCTAAAAAGCTGTCCAGCCGCTCCCCGGCGGCCTCAGGCCCCGCTGTCAGCGCCGTCCGCTCCATGGTCCGCCTCCTCTCCGCCCTTTTTCGAGGGCTTGTCGTAGAGAAACAGGTAGTAGGCGGCGAAGCAGACCGTCCCGCAGACCACCAGGATATCCGCCACGTTGAACACCGGGTAGTCCATAAACTGGAAGTTGAACATATCCACCACATACCCCAGCCGCACCCGGTCGATGAGGTTCCCCAGCCCGCCCCCCAGTATGGCGGCCATGGACCACATGGCCAGCGGATGGGGGAAAACCCGTTTGACCATCAGTGCCGCGACGCCGGCCATAAGGGCCGCGGTCAGGATGGTCAGCAGCCAGGTATGACCGGCGAGGATGGAGAACCCGCCGCCGGTGTTCTGAATATAGAGCAGCTCCACCACCCCCGGCAGCAGGGGGGCGCTCTCATAGAGCGCCAGGTGGGAGACGACATAGAGCTTCACCGCCTGGTCGGCGGCGATACAGGCCGCAATGGCCAGCAGATACCACATAATCGTTATCCTCCAAGAAGGGTTGATGTTTTGTCAGCGGATCCGGAAATCATGGGCCTCCGCCGCCTTTTCCCGGCGCAGCTTCTCCTGGCCCAGGGCCTCCAGAACCTGCCCAATGATCTGGTTGGAGACCAGAAAGCCCTCCGGCGTAAGATGCCAGCGGCCCTGGGCCTCGGCGGCATGCCCCGTCCCCCGGAACGCCTCCAGCACCGCCTGGATGGGGGCGAAGGGCAGGCGGAACCGGTCCTCAAATTCCCGCCGCTCCACACCCTGAACCAGCCGCAGGCCCAGCATCAGGTACTCCAGATCCCGCGCTCGGGGCGGGATGCGCTCGCTCTCGGAGAGCATGTCCGCCCCCTCGGCAACGCCCCGGCAGTAGCCGTCCAGATCCCGGACGTAGGCGTAGCGCACGTCGCCGAAGTCGGAGTGGGCCCCGGGGCCGAAGCCGGCGTACTCCTCCAGCCGCCAGTATTTCAGATTGTGCCGGGACGCGAAGCCCGGTCTGGCGAAGTTGGAGATCTCGTACTGCTCCCAGCCCCGCTCCGCCAGAAAACGGACCGCCCAGAGGTACATGTCCGCCTGGAGGTCGTCGCCGGGGAGGTCCAGCGTGTCCTGCGTTTTAAAGAGTGGGGTGCCCTCCTCCAGCTTCAGCCCGTAGCAGCTCAGGTGCTCCGGCCCCAGGTCCAAAGCCCGCTCCACCGTTTTCCGCCAGCTCTCCATGGACTGGCCGGGGAGGCCGTAGATGAGATCCAGGGAGAGGTTGTGAATCCCCGCCCTCCGCGCGGCCTCCACAGCGGCCTCCGCCTGGGCGAAGGTGTGGATCCGGCCGATGGCCCGGAGCTCGCCGCCGTCGGCGGACTGAACCCCCAGGGAGATCCGGTTGACCCCGGCCCGGCGCAGGGCGCGGACGGATCGCCAGTCGTCCAGGCTGTCCGGGTTGGCCTCCAGGGTGATTTCGGCGGTCTTCTCCACTGGATAGCGCTTTTTGACTGTTTTCAGCAGCTTCTCCAGCCGCTTGACCCCCAGATAGGAGGGGGTGCCGCCGCCAAAATAGACGGTGTCCACCCGGTGGGAGGAGGCCCGGGGGGCCATCTCCTCCAGGTGCTGGAGCAGCGCCGCCGTATAGCGGTCCATCTCCTCCTCACGCCGAGGGAGGGAGTAGAAGTCGCAGTAGAGGCACTTGCTCTTGCAGAAGGGGATATGAAGATAGAGCCCCAAGGGCGGGGCGGACTTTTTCATGGAGATCACCTCTCTGGCTATTGTACCCGATAGAAGAAAAATTTGCAAGCGTCCGGGGCGCTTCCGGCAGGGTATTTGAAGGAGAGAACAAATCGACACCCGGCAGCTGCACACCGCATTCGTGGACTGGATGAAAAAAAGCAGGGCCGGATCCGGCAATTCTGCTACCCTGCCCGCCGGACCTGCCGGACTTGCATATTTTAGGGAGGCGTGGTACAATGAAGAAAAAACGGCGGGGAAGGAGCACGCCTATGTCCGGTTTTTTCGCCTACATCTCCCGCATGAAGTACATCACCCGCTGGGCCCTGATGCGCAACAGCGTCACCGAGAACATCCAGGAGCACAGCCATATGGTGGCCGTCCTGGCCCACGCCCTGGGGGTCATCCGCAGGGACGCGCTGGGCGGGGACTGCGACCCCTGTGCCTGCGCCGCCGCCGCCCTCTACCACGACGCCGCCGAGATCTTCACCGGCGATCTGCCCACCCCCATCAAGTACGCCAGCCCCGCCATCCGGGACGCCTACCGACAGGTGGAGGACCAGGCATCAAGCCGCCTGCTGGCCATGCTGCCGGAGGAGCTGCGCCCGGCCTACGCCCCCCTCCTCTCCCCGGAGGACGAGAGCCTACGCCGGATCGTCAAGGCCGCCGACAAGCTCTCCGCCTACATCAAGTGCCTGGAGGAGCTCAAAAGCGGCAACAACGAGTTCGCCGACGCCGCCCGAGAGACGTTGGAGGCCCTGCGGCGGATGGAAATGCCGGAGGTGGAGTGGTTTTTGGAGCGGTTCTCCGCCGCCTTTGGCCTCACCTTGGACCGTCTGGAGCAGCTGTGAGGGAGCCGGACGGGAAAATATTGAAAAAAGTGGGCCAATCCCCAAGAAACCTCTTGATTTTCCGCCGCCGGTATGGTATAGTGGGTATGCTGATGTGATGAGATTTAGAGTGGACTTAGCTGTCCGCTCTTTTTCTTGACCAAATTGTGCGGGCGGTTTTTCCCGGCTTCGGGGCGCCGCCCCCAAAGGAAGAGGAAGCGGAATGGCAAAAATAACGGAGCTGGTGGCCGGATTGGCCGGCCCCGCCGTGGAGGCGGCGGGATGTGAGCTGTGGGACGTGGAGTACGTCCGGGAGGCGGGGAGCTGGTATCTGCGGCTCTACATCGACAAGGCCGGCGGCGTGGATATTCTGGACTGCGAGCAGGTGAGCCGCGCGGTCAGCGACCTGCTGGATGAGGCGGACCCCATCGAGGGGAGCTACACCTTCGAGGTGTCCTCCGCCGGTGCGGAGCGGCCCCTCAAGCGGCCCGGCGATTACGAACGGTTTATGGGCAGTCCCGTGCTGGTGAAGCTCTATAAGGCCCGGGACGGGCGGAAAGAGTTCGCCGGCGTTCTGGCGGGCTATGAGAACGGCGATGTGACCATCACGGCAGGGGAGCGGACCGTGACCTTTCCCAAGGCGGAGGTGGCCCTCTGCCGGCTGCGGATTGAATTCTGACGGAACCCGCCGGTGCCGGTGGGATATAAATAGGAGTAATGACATGAAATGTGATGAAATTTTCCTGGCGCTGGACCTTTTGGAGAAGGAGCGGGGCATTTCTCCGGCGTTTATGATGGATAAGATCGTCCAGGCGCTGACCACCGCCTACAAGCGGGACCACGAGGGTGTGGAGAACGTGGTGGTGGACGTGGACGAGCGGAAAAAGGACCTGAAGATGTACGTTCAGAAGGAGATCGTGGAGGAGGTGGAGAACCCCGGAACCCAGATGAGTCTGGCGGAGGCCCGGGCCAAGTATGGCCGGGTGGACGTGGGCGGCACGGTGAATATCCCGGTGGACAACGTGGAGTTCGGCCGCATCGCCGCCGGCAACGGCAAGCAGGTCATCATCCAGGGCCTGCGCGAGGCGGAGCGGGGGATGGTCTACGACGAGTTCAACTCCAAGCAGCACGAGATCCTCACCGGCGTAGTCAGCCGGATTGACCGCAGCGGCAACGTGTCCCTGCGCATCGGCACCGGGGCGGAGTCCACGGAGGCCATGCTCTCCGTCAGCGAGCAGATCAAGACCGAGGAGCTGGTGGAGGGGCAGCACGTGAAGGTGTACGTGGTGGAGGTCCGCCGCAGCACCCGGGGCCCCCAGGTGCTCATCTCCCGGACCCACCCGGGGCTGGTGAAGCGGCTCTTTGAGCTGGAGGTGCCGGAGATCTACGACGGCACCGTGGAGATCAAGTCCATCGCCCGGGAGGCCGGGAGCCGGACGAAGATGGCGGTGTGGAGCTCCGACGAGGCCGTGGACCCCATCGGGGCCTGCGTGGGCCCCAGCCACCAGCGGGTGGGCAGCATTGTCAACGAGCTCCGGGGGGAGAAAATCGATATCATCAAGTACAGCGAGGACCCGGCGAAGTTCATCGCCGCCGCCCTGGCCCCGGCGGACGTCATCGACGTGTGGCTGGCCGACGAGGGGAAGGGATGCCGGGTTATCGTCCCCGACGACCAGCTCTCCCTGGCCATCGGCAAGGAGGGGCAGAACGCCCGCCTGGCCGCCCGGCTCACCGGGTACAAGATCGACATCAAGCCCCAGTCCTTCAAAGAGGAAGAGGAGTAAAGGATGGACGGACGGATTTCGGTGGCGTATTTACAGTCCTATATCAAGTCCAAGGACCATCATCCGGAGCTGGCGAAGGACTACTTCCTCAAGCTGGCGGAGGAGACCGGAGAGCTGGCCCGGGCCATGCACAAGGGCCTGCGGCCCCGGTCCTCGGAGGAGTTCCGGGGTACGGTTGACGAGGAGCTGTGGGACGTGATCTACTTTGCCCTGGCCATTGCCAACTGCTACGGTATCGACATGGAGTCCGTCATTCCCCAGAAGGAAGCTTTCAACAACATTCGCTATCCGGGGCCTGCCCCCTTTGAGCTGGACCGATAGCCGGAGAAAGGACCCAATATGCAGAAGCCGAGAAAAATCCCCCAGCGCCAGTGCCTTGGGTGCCGGGAGATGAGGAACAAGCGGGATCTGATCCGGGTGGTCCGCTCCCCCGAGGGGGAGATCAGCCTGGATTTCAAGGGCAAAAAGCCGGGCCGGGGGGCCTATGTGTGCCCCGAGACGGCCTGCCTGGTCAAGGCCAGGAAGAGCCGGGCTCTGGAGCGGGCCTTTTCGGCCCCTGTCCCGGCGGAGGTTTACGATCAGCTGGAGGCGCAGATGGAACACAAAGACGATGGCACATGAGAATACGCTGAGGCTGGTGGGCCTGGCCCTCCGGGCCGGGCGGCTGGAGGCCGGGGAGGACGCCGCAGCCGAGGCCTGCCAGTACAGGAGGGCCCGCCTGGTGCTGCTGGCCGCCGACGCGGCGGAGGGCACCGCGAGCCGCGCCCTCCGCGCCGCCGGCGAGTGCGGGTGCGTCTCTCTGGAGACGCCCTGGAGCAAGGCGGAGCTGGGGGCCGCGCTGGGGAGAGGATCCTGCGCCGTGGCAGCGGTGACGGATCTGGGGTTGGCCCAGGCTGTGGCCGGAAAGCTGGCGGATGCGGATCCGGCGCGGTACGGCGGGGCAGCGGAGCGCCTGCTGCGAAAGGCGGAGCGGGTCCGGGAGCGGCGGGAAAGGTCCGCCGGAGCGGAGCGGGGCAAAACGCCGGGCCCCGGAAAAAAGAAGAGGAAACAGTAGTCAACCACCATAACGCACGCCTGGGAACCCCCGGGCGGAGCTCCCGGACGTGTGTTATGGTGTACAAACCGGAATCACTTGTGGAGGTGGCCTGATTGGGTAGTATCGTGAACAAATATAAAGTCAATGAGCTGGCAAAGGACTTCGGAATGCAGACCAAGGAGATCATTGAGATCCTTGGGAAGTATTTTGACACGCCGAAGAAGTCCGGCCAGAATCTGGACGACCGGGAGCTGACGGTGGTGTTTGAGTATCTGACCCAGCACAACCAGATCGCCAGCATCCAGGAGATCTACGCTGACGCCGCGCCGGCCCAGCCGGCGTCCGCTGCCCAGCCGGCGGCGTCCGGCCAGCAGGCTAAAAACCAGCCGTCCAAGCAGGGCCAGAGCGCCAAGCCCCAGGGGCAGGGCCAGAAGCAGGGCGGGCAGCAGATCGCCGGAAAGCCGGCCGCCGGATCCCGGCCCCAGCAGCAGGGCCAAAGCGCTCCCCAGCAGAGCGCCCAGCCGCAGCAGAGCGTCAGCCGGGTGCCCAAGACCAAGGTGGTGGATACCCGGAAGGCCACCAACGTCAACCTGGACAAATACGACGAAAAGCTCCAGGATATGGCCGAGCGAACCGGCGCGGACAGCGGCAAGCGGGGCATGGAACAGGGCAAGGAGAAGTTCCGGGACCGGGGCGGCAAGAAGAAGGGCCGCATGACCTTCTCCAACAAGCGCAGGCAGGAGGAGGCTGAGAAGCTCCGCCGTCTCCAGCTGGAGATCGCCAAGAAGACGCCCCTCACCGTGAAGATCCCCGACGAGATCTCCGTGGGCGAGCTGGCCTCCCGGATGAAGAAGACCGGGGCCGAGGTGGTCAAGTGCCTGATGAAAAACGGCGTCATGGCCTCCCTCAGCCAACTCATCGACTTTGATACCGCCGCCATTATCGCGGAGGAGATGGGCTGCAAGGTGGAGAAGGAGATCGTCGTCACCATTGAGGAGAAGCTCATCGACGCCACGGAGGACAAGGCGGAGGACCTGGTCCCCCGGGCTCCCGTTGTCGTTGTCATGGGCCACGTGGACCACGGCAAGACCTCCCTGCTGGACTATATCCGCTCCGCCAGCGTGGCCAAGGGCGAGGCCGGCGGCATTACCCAGCACATCGGCGCCTATCAGACCCAGATCAACGGCAAGCCCATCACCTTCCTGGACACCCCCGGCCACGAGGCCTTTACCTCCATGCGGGCCCGGGGCGCTATGGTGACGGATATCGCCATTCTGGTGGTCGCCGCCGAGGACGGCATCATGCCCCAGACTGTGGAGTCCATTAACCACGCCAAGGCGGCGGAGATTCCCATTATCGTGGCCATCAACAAGATGGATAAGCCGGAGGCCAACCCCGAGCGCATCAAGCAGCAGCTCACGGAGCACGAACTGGTGGCCGAGGAGTGGGGCGGCGAGACGATTGTCTGCCCCATCTCCGCCAAGACCGGCATGGGCATCGACAACCTGCTGGAGATGGTGACGCTGACCGCCGAGGTGGCGGAGCTGAAGGCCAACCCCAACCGCGCCGCCCAGGGCACTGTGGTGGAGGCCCGGCTGGACAAGGGCCGGGGACCTGTGGCGACGCTGCTGGTCCAGAACGGCACCCTGCACACCGGGGATATCATTATTGCCGGCACCGCCGTGGGCCGCGTCCGGGCCATGGTGGACGGCAAGGGCGCGAGGCTCACCGAGGCGGGGCCCTCCGTGCCTGTGGAGATCACCGGCCTGGGGGAGGTCCCCGGGGCGGGCAGCACCTTCAACGCCGTAGCCGACGAGCGGCTGGCCCGGGAGCTGGTGGAACAGCGGAAGGCCGAGGAGCGGGCCAAGGCCGCCGCTCCCATTCAGAAGGTTTCTCTGGAGGATCTGTTCAGCCAGATCCAGGCCGGCGAGGTCAAGGATCTGAACATCATCGTCAAGGCCGACGTCCAGGGCTCCGCCGAGGCGGTGAAGGCCAGCCTGGAGAAGCTCTCCAACGAGGAGGTCCGTGTGCGGGTGATTC
>JAAWUC010000029.1 GCA_022804995.1 Oscillospiraceae bacterium | reverse complement strand
TTTGCCCTTGTTTGGTAGCGTTTCGGCCCTAAAATAGCAGAAAGCTGGAGGAAAGCCTTGCGGCGCAAGACTTTCCTCCAGCTCCTTTTGGTAGCGGTTGCGGTAGCGTTAACGCTTACAGCGCTCTGGAAAACGCCTCAGCCTCTGTCATACCGAAGTACTGATAGGCGATGGTTCCGGAGCGGTCGTCACCCCAGGTCGTGTCAATGTGGCAGACAGTTCCATCCAGTTCCGCCACTGTCCAGATGTGGTCCTCGGTGGACACTGTGGAGCACGTAATCCCCTCCAGCTTCAAAAACAGGTTGTATGCCGCCGTGTAGCCGTCGCAGACCGCCAGCCCGTCAATCAAGGCGCTGTAACCGCTGTGGCTCATGGAGTTGACCGTGCTGTTGAAATCAAAGGCGCAGTTTTCGCAGATCCAAGTGAAGTAGGCCAGCGCCTTTTCCCGCTCCGTCATCTCCGCCGTAATAGTCCCGTTGGCCCACAGCCTGTCCCGGACAGCCGTGGCCGCGCGGAGCGTGGCGTTCCGATACTCCTCCAGGAGCTCGTCCCCGTAGAGGCTGCTGGAGAAGGTGAGCGTCACCGAGCCGGTGCGGATAGAGGAGGCGCAGGAAACCGCGTTATAGCTCTGCTCCACATAGAGGCGGATCACATTGAGATGCTGCTCCAGCAGCGTGTCCACCGCCTGGGATGTCAGACTGTTGGGGGGATAGCGGAGCACAACCCGCCGCTCGCCCCGGGCCAGCATTCGCCGGATGTTGGCGTCGATCTCCGCCGTGCTCGCGGGCGCTTCGTAGAAGGTTCCGTCGCTCTCCACCAGCAGCGCCATCCCCGTGCCCCGCTCCAGATCCGACAGATCCCAGTCCAGCGTAATCCGCAGATCCTCATACACCAGCCGCGTCACCATGGCGGCGGCCTGGCCGCGCTGAATCCGCTCCTCAGGCCGGAAGGATCCGGTCCCGTCCACCCCGTCCAGAATCCCCCACTCATAGAGCCGCAGAATATCCTGCTGGTAAGGGGTGCTCTCTGTCACATCCGGAATATATCCGTAGTCCCTGTGGGCCAGAGAGACAAGCTTTCCGTTGGGGGAGCCGAACAGCTCCCCAGGCAGGGCGTTTGCCAGCAGGTGGGCCACCTGGGCCCGGGTGGCGGGCCTCTCACAGAGGCCGTCGAGCTCCACGCCGATCACCCCGGCCCCCTTGAGATAGGAGACGTAGGGCGCGTACCATGCGCCGGAGGAGGCGTAGGCGCTTGGACCGGCCTCACTCTGTCCGTAGTCGTACAGGCTGCGCAGACGGGCGGTCAGGGCGATCATCTCCGCCACGGTGATATCCGCCTTGGGCGCGAAGAGAGCCCCGCCGCCCTGGCCCTTGGCGAGCCCTAGCTCGTAGAGAGCCTTCACATTCGCGTAGTACCAGGCGGAGGCGTGGACATCGGTAAACTGGCCCTCATAGGTGAGGACCGGCACAAAGGCCTGGTCCGGCTCCGCCCGGGCGGGCGTGGGCACAATGCCCAGCAGGAGCAGGGCCAGCAGCAGGGCGGGCAGACGGCGCTTCATCGGGTTTCTCCTTTCGTTCAGGGGACGAGGATGTCCATGTCCGCAGCGGTCAGGTCCTCCAGGTAGGGGTTGAAACAGGCGTTGATCAGCTCCAAAGCGGCCTGGGCGTCCAGCACGTAGTAGGATCCCCCCTTGTACCAGCCGGAGCCGTCGCCGGGCAGGGTATGAAAGTGGATATTGTCACTGCCGATGGTCAGCGCCTGCTCCCCGAACCAGATCAGGTTCGCCAGGGTCAGGTGCTCGTCAATGGTCACGTGCTCCTGAAAAATCCGGGCCAAATCGGGGATCTTGTCCCAGTTTCCGGGCTGAAGCATCCGCTTGGCCACGGCGGTCAAAAAGGCCTGCTGGGTGCCGATGCGGCCGATGTCGGCGGTGGCATAACCGGTGCCGTCGTTGTTCTGCCGCCAGCGGACCACCTGGAGGGCCTCCTCGCCGCTCAGGTGGCGGGGGCCGGCGGAAAAGTGGATGTGGAGATCCTGGTAGGGGTCGTCGTAGTCCATGTCCACCGGGATGTCAAAATCCACCCCCTCGATGGCGTCCACCAGCTCTACAAAGCCCTCCAGATTCACCGTGATATAGAAATCCACCGGGATGCCCAGCAGGTTGGAAACCTCCTCCACCGTGCTGCGGAAGCCCCCGTGGTGGTAGGCGTTGTTCAGCTTCTGCACCGTCCAGGACACGTTGAGCAGGGTGTCCCGGGGCAGGCTGCATACGTTGATCGTGCCATTGGCCGCGTCCAGCGCCACCAGCAGATTGGTGTCGCTGCCTCCGTTCTCGTCGTCCAGGCCCCCCACCAGAACGGTGTAAAACCGGTCCTTGCGTCCGGCGGGGGCCCTGGCGCCCTCCTCCTGGAGGTCCCGGGCGGACTGGACCGGCATGCCGGTGTCCGCCACCTCCGGCTCCTTGGAGAAGCACTTGTAGAGGCCCATCAGCGCGATGAGGACAAATCCGGCGCTGATGAAAAAGACAGCTAACGTCTGGAGGGAGGTGGCGGTACGCTTTTTGCGGCTCATGGGGCGCTCCTTGCTTCGCGGCGCGGGCCAGGAAAACAGAGGCGCGCCGGGTAATCTGTTTTTGCCTATTATAGCGCAGCGCCCCCCGGAACGCAAGGGGGTGGAGAAAGTTGTCACGATTTTGTTTATCTTGTATCCGAGTTGTCATCTCCTGTCCGCCGCAGGAGCTCGTCGAGGAGTCGGCTGTGGCGCTCCAGGGTCTCCCGGATCTCGGCCAGGGGGTCCTGGCTCAGCGCCGGTCCCTCCTGGATGGGGCCGGTGGTCCGGATGGGGTGGATATAGCGGCGGACCGGGGGCTCGTGGGCCTGGCTGATGGGCACGGCGGCCCCCGGCGGCGTACCCGGGCGCACGCCGGGGGGGCGGCGCTGGGGGGTGGTCCAGCGCCGGTCAGACGGCCGGGGGCTGCGGCGGTTTGGCTGATATTTCATGGTTCCAATTCCTCCCGTTTTCAGATAGGCGGCGGGGACTATTTTCCGCCTCGGTACTTCCGGCGGGTGGCAATGCCGCCCCGGATGTGGCGCTCCGCCTTGTTTTCCTCCAGAACCTCCTTGACCCGGAGATAGAGACTTCTGTTGTACAGGGGAAGGCGCTCCTGAATGTCTTTATGTACGGTGCTTTTACTGATCCCGAACCGTTTGGCGGCCTCCCGCACGGTGGTGCGGTTTTCGATGATGTAGGCGGCCAGCTCACAGGCCCGTTCCTCAATGTTCCCTTTCAAAGCCCAACACTCCCTATCCCGATATACCGTATCTATATGCGGGAATGGGGAAAAAATACCTTCTTCCGCCGCCGGCGGCGCCTATTCCGGCAAAGAAGGCCCCGGCGTCACGCCGGGGCCTTCCAACCTCTTTGTATGCTTCTTTTTTACCAGATCCGGACTCTTGCCTCGGGGGCGACATACATACCGTCGCCGGGCTGAATGTCAAAGGCCTCGTAGAACTCATCCAAGCTCTGAAGGGCCCGGCTGCCCCGGAGCTTGTCAGGGGCGTGGACATCGAACAGGGACATATAGACCCGGGTCTCCCGGCTGGCGGTGCTCCGCCAGGTGCGGGCAGCGGCCTTATACAGGGTCTGATAGTCGGGCGTCTCCTCCTGGCCCTCGATCTGGGTGATGCAGGCCAGGGCTCCCAGGTCCGCCACGTTCTCGCTGATGGTCAGGGCCCCGTTGCAGGCGATGCCGGGGATGGCCTCCACGCCGGTGTAGAAGGCCACAACCTGATCGCACAGGCCCTGGAAGGCGGCGTAGTCCTCCTCGGTCCACCAGCTGCTCTGGTTGCCCTGGGCGTCGAAGGTTGCGCCGTTGTTGTCAAAGGCATGGGAGATCTCGTGGGCAATCACATAGCCGATGCCGCCCAGATTCTCCGTGCGGTCCGCCTCCACGTCGTACAGGGGGGCCTGGAGAATACCGGCGGGGAAGTTGATGGAGTTGTTCTGGGGAGAGTAGTAAGCGTTGACGGTGTAGGCGCTCATCACCCACTCGCCCCGATCCACCGGCTCGTCCTGGGAAGCGGCCATATCGGCCATCATCGCCTTGCTCATGGCCAGAATATTGTTGAAGTAGCTGCCGCCCTCGGCCGCAGAGAGGATCTCCACATCGTCATAGATGTCGTCCCACTTGTCGGGGTAGCCCACGTTGACCGTGATGGCCTCCAGCTTTTCAACGGCCTTGGCCTTGGTGGTTTCGCTCATCCAGTCCAGAGCCTGAATGCGCTGGGCGTAGACGTCCAGAATCTCGTCGATCATGGCCTCCACGTCGGCCTTGGCCTCGGCGGAGAAGTATTTCTCAATATACACCCGGCCCAGGTAGTCGGACAGGTACTGCTGCACCGCCTGGGCGGCGTTCTCCTCGTCGGTAAGACTGCCCTCAATGCCCTGAAGGGCGGCGCTGTAGGCCTCGGAAGCGTCGGTGAACTCCCGGTTGAGCAGCTCGCCGAAGTTGGACAGTATGCTCAGACGCAGGTAGAGCTTCAGATCCTCCAGGTGCTCCTCAGTAAAGTACTCCGCAGCTTTCTTCGTCAGCTCCACGTCGCTGACCACATAGCGGTCCTCGTCGTGGAGGCCCTGGGCGGCCAGGACCGCCTCCAGGTCCACGTTGGGGAAGAGGGCCTTGAGATCCTTGGCGTCCATGAAGTTGAAGATCTTGGTGAAGTCGGCCATGTCCTCCTGGGACATGCGGACCTCCGCCAGGGCTTTGTCCATCTCCACATAGGTCTTGGTATTCTCCAGCGCCGTCAGCTCGTCGTCCCCGCCAAGCAGGAAGAGGGTGGAGACATAGGTGCTGAAGATGCCCTGGACGCCGTCCATGGCGTAGAGGTCCCGGGAGAGGCTGGGGGCCAGGGTGCCGAAGGCCAGGACCCTCTTGGAACTGTCCTCCACGCTCTGGTTGGGGCCGAAGAAGGCCAGGCCCACCCCGGCGTAGGAGAGCAGCTCGTTGCTCACCGCCATCAGCTCGTCCAGGGTCGCCGCCTTCTCAATAGCGTCCAGCCAGGGCTTGATGGGCTCGATGCCCGCCTCGTTCCGGGCGTCCCAGTCGAGGATGTTGTCGTAGAGGTTCTTGATCTTCTCCTCCGCCGAGCCCTTCTCCGGGGTTCCGGCGGCGATCTCCGCGATGAGCTCCGCCACCCGCTTGTCGGTGTCGTTCATGAGCTGGGAGAGGGTGCCGGTCATGGCGCTGCCGGCGGGGATCTCCGCCGTCTCCAGCCACTCCTTGTTCACCACGGCGTAGAAGTCATCCTTGAGATTGCTGGCCTCCAGGGCATAGATCCGGGCCAGGAGGGTGTCCAGCTCGGCGCGGCTGACGCTCTCGCCGGGGGCGAGCAGGCCCTCGGCGTTCCCCGTCACCAGACCGGCGGAGAGCATATCGCCCAGCTCCGTCTTGGCCCAGCCGGGGATGTCGGTCATGCCGGAGAGATCAGCGGCCCAGCGGGCGCTGTCGCCCACGGGCTCAGGCAGCTCGCCGAAAGCCCGGGCGAGCATCACCAGAACCTCCGCACGGGTGGCGGTCTCGTCCTCCCGGCCGCCGGTGAGAACATCCCCGGCCTCCGCCTCGCTGTAGTCGTCGGCGGCGGCCAGGAGCAGGTCCCGGACCTCCCCGCGGGTCAGCGCCTCGTCCGAGGCCAGCGCCGCCGGCGCCGCCCCAAGGGCCAGGACGCATACCAGCAGAAGCGCCAGGATACGTTTGGTAAGTGTTTGCATTTATAGGGTTCCTCCTCTTTGCTTGTCCGCGTTCGCGCGGACAGATTCAGTGGAATTATAGCACGTCCGGTTTTGGGAATCAATGGGATGTTTTTTAAGATTTGTTGTCTTTTTAGTATGTCCAGCGAGGCTGGGAACACTCTTGGGGGAAGCTGGAAGACGCAGGATGAGCGCGGGTAGGTTGTTTGGGAAACCAGGCATTTTTTAGGCTGAATCCATCATCACTTAGATAGATTCAGCCTATTTTTTACTTAATGGATATCAAAACGGTTGTACACCCGGCAGCAGTCGATACACAGCTTTTTTCCGCCGGAGAGGCGAATCCAGTTCGCCCCGGCGGCTTCGCCGCAGTTCTCGCAGACGTAGGTTTCAAAGTGCCGGGCCCGCTCCGGCAGACAGACAGCGGCCTCCTTCACCTCGAACATCTCCTCCTGGGCGCAGCTCTGGTAATGGGCGAAGGCCTCCTCCCTCGTCATCTCCCCGCTCCTGGGCCGCAGGACCAGCCGCACGGACTTTCCGGTCCCGCGGTTATAAAAGGAAAAAGCCTGCTTACCGGTCATGTGGAACAGCAGGTTCCCCTTCCCGATGCTGCATCCCAGAACAGCCTGGATGGCGTCCACCCCGCAGGCGTCGTTCTCCGAGACGCACACCGCGTCCTCGTCCTCTGAGAAATCCAAATCCAGCAGCTCCGCCGCGTACAGCGCGGCCCGGTATCCGATGGTCAGCCCTGGACAGGCGTGGCCGTGAAAGTCCACAGCCCGATCCCAAAGCGCTTTTTTGTCCTTCATCTGTATAACTCCCTTCTAGTCTAGTAAGAAAATATGGTTTCAATGGATGTGGAGATATAGTCGGAGACCTCCAGGGGCTCCAGCCCGCCGTCCCGCAGCAGGAAAAACCGGTCCGCCGTCTTCAGGGCGCTCTCCAGATCGTGGGTGATCAGCAGCATACTGAACCCCCGGCTGTTCTGGAGGCCCTTGAGCATCCGCAGCAGGTTGGCCTTGCCGGAGGGGTCCAGCATGGAGGTGGGCTCGTCGGCCAGCAGCACGGCGGGGCGCATGGTCAGGGCCCGGGCGATGGACACCCGCTGCTTCTGCCCGCCGGAGAGCTCCCTGATCCGCCGCCCCGTAAAAGACTCATCCGACGGCAGGCCCACTCCGGCCAGGGCGGAGACAGCCTCCCCCTCCGCGTCCCCCAGCTTTGCCAGACGGCGGGGCTCCAACACCGCCTGCATCACCGTCATATGGGGGTTGAGGGCGGTTTCGCTGTCCTGAAAGACCATTTGCAGGCCGTTCTCCATGCGGTGGAGACGGGAGAAATCGGCTGTCTCCCCAGCAAAGAGCAGCTCGCCCCCCTCCGGCTTCTCCAGGTAGCCTCCCAGCAGCCGGGCCAGCGTGGTCTTGCCGGCGCCGGAGCGCCCCACCAGGGCCACCACCTCGCCGCTGCGGACCCGGAGGCTCACATCCCGCAGCACGGTCCGCCCGCCGTAGGACTGCTTCAGGCCCCGGCCCTCCAGGAGGGTGACGATGCCCCCCCGGTTGCAGGCGAGGCTCCGCCCGCCGCCCCAATCCCGCAGCTCCGGCGCATGATCGGCGCACAGGGGCAGGCTCTGGGTACAGCGCCCGTAGAAGGGACAGCCGTGGCGGGCGGGGACCTCCCCGGCGGGGGGGCGGATGCCCCAGGCGTCCTTGATTAAGTTCACGCCCACGGAGGCGTTGAGCAGCCCCCGGGTGTAGGGGTGCCGGGGGAAAGCCAGGATGTCCCTCGTGGGCCCCGTCTCCTCCACGTGGCCGTTGTAGAGCACCATCATGCGGCCGCTCAGATCGGCGGCCAGTTTCATGTCGTGGGTGATGATAAGAAAGGCTGTGCCCCGCTCCCGGTTCAGGCGCCTGATAAGATCCGTGAAGCCCGCCCGGGAGGCGGCGTCCAGGGCGCTGGTGGGCTCGTCCAGCAGCACCAGCGCCGGATCCAGGGCGATGGCCGAGGCCAGCAGGAACTTCTGGACCATTCCGCCGGAGAGCTCCCTGGGATACCGCCCCAGGTCCGCCTCCTCCATGCCCACCTCCTCCAGCAGCGCCCGCATCCGCTCCGGATGCTCCGCCGGGGGGTACCGGCGTCCCAGAAGCTCCCCCAGCTGCTCCCGCAGTGCCGCCGCCGGGTTCAGCCAGGCGGCGGAATTCTGAAAGGCCACGGCCAGGGTGCTCATCCGTAGCGCTTTGCGCCGGCGCTCCGGCAGGGCCAGAAAATCCGTCCCCTCCAGCAGCACCTGGCCCTCCACCCGGGCCTCCTCACCCGTCAGAGCGGCCAAGCCCTTAAGCAGGGTAGTTTTTCCGCTGCCGGACTCCCCCACCACCGCCGCAATCTCCCCCCGCTCCATGGTGAAGGACAGGGGGTGGAGGCTGAAACGCCGGTAGGACACGCTCAGCGAGCGGACCTCCAGCAGAGGCGACCTGTTTTCTTCCATCTAGCTTTCCTCCAGCAGAGATTGTTCCAGCGCCCGGGCCAGCATCCGCAGCACCACCGCCGTAGCCACCAGGGACACCACCGGCGGCAGCAGCCACCACTTCCAATAAGGGGTGAAGTAGATCCCCCGGAAGCCGGTACAGCGGGCGATCATCAGCCCCCAGGACTTGGCAAGGGGGTCTGACAGGCCCAGAAAGGCCAGGGAGGACTCCTGCACCACGGCCCGTCCGATGACCCCCACGCCCCCCACCGCCAGCAGCGGCAGAACATCCCGGCTCATGTGGAAGCGGAACAGATACCACAGCCCGCCGCCCCAGCTCCTGGCCAGGCGCAGGCTGTCCCGCCGGCGGATGGACATGGTCCGGGCCCGGACCTGCCTGGCGATGGGGGCCCAGGAGAAGGCGGCGATGATACAGATGACGTTCAGGCGGCTCTGGCCCCAGAAGGCCCCGATGACGATCATCACCGGCAGCTGGGGCGCCGAGAGAAACACGCTGATCAGAAACTCCACCGCCAGATCCGCCCAGCCCCCCAGATACCCCGCGCCCACCCCCAGCACGCCTCCGGCCAGGAAGGCGATCCCCGCCGCAGACAGGCCGGTGAAAAGGCTGTTGAAGAAGCCCCGGGAGATCTGGGCGTAGATATCGACGCCCAGGTTGTCCGCCCCCAGCCAGTGATCGGCGGAGGGGGCCTCCAGGGAGGCGGCGGAGGGCAGCTCCCCGCTGTGGGGGTAGAGGACCGCGCCCCAGAGAAACACCACAAAGATCAGGGCAAAGAGCCCGCCGGGCAGGACAATCCGTCTCATAGCCGCCCTCCCCGCCGCCTGTCCGTCAGGCCGTTGAGCACATCTGCCGCCAGGAGGCTCAGCAGAACCAGAGCCGTGGACAGGAGAAACACCCCCTGGATCATGGGGTAGTCCCGGTACTTCACCGCCTCCCGCATCACCGTCCCCAGGCCGGGGTAGGCGAACACGTTCTCCACCAGCAGCGTCCCGCTCACAGCCCCGCCCACGCTCAGGAAAAACCGGGCGGCGATGGGCGGCAGGGCATTGGCCAGAATATACCGCCGGGCCACGCGCCCCTCGGGGAGGCCCTTGGCCCTGGCGTTGAGGAGGTAGGGCCGCTCCAGAATGGCAAGGAAGCTGGCCCGGGCGGTGAAATAGAGCTCCGGCGCAGTCACCGCCGTCAGAGCGGCGACGGGCAGCAGGGCGTGGCGAAGGATGTCCAGAGCCCGCGCCCACTCCGTGGGGTAGCTCCCGAAGGGGGTGACGGCCCCGGACAGGGGGATCCAGTCCACCCGGGCCGCGACAAAGAACAGCAGCAGAACCCCCACCAGGAAAGAGGGCGTCTCCGCCAGTCCGGAGAGCAGGCCGTAGATCGCCCGGTCCGCCCCCCTGTGCCGGACGCACACCAGGGCCAGCGCCACCCCCAGCACCAGGCTCAGGCCCAGGGACGCCCCCATGATCAGGGCCGTCCAGGGCAGGCGCTGGGCGAGAATCTCCGTCACAGGCCGGCGGTAGTGGACGCTGTAGCCCAGATCGCCCCGGAGATTTCTCCCCACGGCGCCGGCCAGCTGAGCCGCGAAGGGCTTGTCCAGTCCATAGTATGACCGCAGATACGCCTTATACTCCGCGGAGGCCTCCGCGGTGCTCTCCTCTCCGGCGGAGGCCCCCTCGTAATCGAGGGGGTCCCCGGGCATGAGCCGGGGGATGGTGAAGTTGAGCAGATAGATAGCGGCAAAGGAGCAGAGCAGCAGGGCTATTTTTTTCAGCATACAATCTCCTCTCCGCCTCCGGTGAACGAGCCCGTCAGCGGGCCATAAACGAAAGCCTGTTTTGCTCCGCCTGCTGGTAGGCGTAGGTCTTCATCCAGCCGTCGTACCAGTCCTTCCGGTACATGGAGTAGGTGGACTCGTTGCCCAGGACAAAGAGGGGAATCTCCTGGCTCACCAGGTACTCCAGCTCCTGGAAGATCTCCTTTCGGGCCTCGAAGTCCGTCTCCAGCAGCTGCGCCTCGGCCAGCCGGGTCATCTCCTCATTGCCGTACCCCCGGGGACCCATGGAGTGGGGGCTGGTGCCGCTGTACTTGGAGATATCGGAGAACAGTGTGCGCATGTAGGCGGGGGGATTGTTGCCCCAGCCGCCGTTGCCCACAATGGCGAACTCGTAGTCCCCGCTGTTGACCCGCTGGTCCCGGCTGGCGGAGTCCACGGCCTCCACCTCCACGGTCATCCCGGCGGCGGTCAGGTTGTTGCGCACGATCTCCGCGATGCTCACGGCGTCCGCCCCGTCGTCGATGAGGAGCTTCACGGTGAAGCCTCTCTCCGCCAGCACCGCCCGGGCCGCCTCCGGGTCGTAAGGGTACTGGATGACATCCTCATTATAGAAGAGGCTCCCGGGGGGCACATAGCCCGCGCTGCCCACGCTGCCGGCCCCCCGGAACACGTTGTCCACAATGGACTGCCGGTCCAGGGCGGCGTAGATGGCCTTCCGCAGCTCCAGATCCAGAAACTCGGGGCGGACCTCAAAGTTGATCAGCATTTTATAGCCGCTGTCGTTGGCCTTCTCCACAAGGCCGATGGAGGGGTCGTTGCGGTAGATGTCCGCCAGATCGGCGGGCATGGAGGTGATGTCGATCTCGCCGTTCTCAAAGGCCAGGAGCTCGTCGCTGACGGGAACGAACAGCACCCGCTCCGCCGCCGGCGTTCCGTTGACCCAGCCGTCAAAGGCGGTGAACTCGTAGCTGCCCGCAGCCCCGTCGTAGGCGGTGCAGCGGTACGCGCCGCTGCCAATGAGGCAGTCCGGTCCGGTGAAGGCGTTGGGGTCCTCCACCGTCTCCCAGATGTGCTTGGGGAGGATCACGGCGGAGCCCAGACTGGACAGGGTGTCGGCGGTGGCCTCCCTGACCGTGATGGTGATGGTGCGCTCATCCACAATGGTGCAGTGGTCCACCAGGAAGCCGTCCCCGGCGCCGAGGGTGTTGGCGGCGGGGGGATGCTCCCGGAAGTATTCCACGGAAAAGGCTACGTCCTCCGTGGTCAGCGGGTGTCCGTCGTGGAAGGTGAGTCCCGCAAAGAGGGTAAAGGTATAGTCCAGGCCGTCCATGCTCCAGCTCTCGGCCAGCCAGGGCACATCGCCGCTCTCGTCCTTCTCCAGAAGGCTGGCGAACACCAAACGCATCTTGGACTGGCCGGGGCCCCGGGAGACATGGAGGAAGGGGCTGGGCGTGCCCCAGTCCGTCCCCCCGGCCAGCTTCAGGGTATCCACCCGATATGCGCTCCCGGTCTGGGCCGGTTCGCCGGCGGAGGGCGTGTCCGGCGCGTCCGTGCGTCCGCCGCAGCCGGAGAGCAGGCAGGCGGTCAGAATCCATAAAAGAAACAGATTTTTTATTCTCATGAAAGGTCCTCGCTTTTTCTTGGTTTGCCGGCGGAGTTTATTATAGTCAGGCCGGCGCGCTTGTACAAGCCCCTGTGGGGGATGTTTTGGGGGAAATGATTGGGCTTGTCCTCGAACGGCGGCGGGGCGTGTTCATCAATTTGAGCAATACGTCCCACCGCCTGCGCCATCTCTTTGATATTGTGAATTGCCGCGATGATGGTTGTTTCGGCTGACATGATTTCCAGCAGGCCCTTGAACGCTGGATGACCGCCCACGTCGCAGACCTTTTTGCTGTGCTGATACAGCTTGTCCTGCTCCCTTCGGAATTGGTGTTTCTGGTGTTAGTCAGGTATGCCTGCGGCATCCTCAACTTTCTGTTCACATACAAATCTGCACTGACTATGCCCCTTCGCTCCATTCGCCTTATGATTGCGGACATCATCGCTACTACGGGCTGCCGCCCCATGGATGAACGGGTCATTTCCTACCCGTGCGGCGGAGGCGCCACTCCACTTGCTTCAAAGTAGAAGCGCCGTCCATGGTTCCTTTGTTCCCTATGCTTTAGTTTTCCATATCGGTTTTCTGCCGTTTTCCACGAGAAAATATTTGAACGGCGGCAGCACTTCACATGGGAGAGGGTGGCTTTATTATCACTGCATCGTTTACGAGCCATACACTCAGGATTATATCCGTTGCAACAAGGCATTCTGGACATGACCGAGTTGGGCGAGGCCGCCGGCAGGCTCCAGTTGACGCAGTAGGCGGCGCCGGGGATTGATGCGCCAGCGTCCGAACCAGATTTCCTATATTCTTATTCGGGAGTAATATCATAAAACTTTTGCTTTGGACTCTCCCCGCAAAACTCCCCCCTTTACGAAACCTGACTTTTCGTGTAGAATAGAGCAAAACATCTGTGAAGAAAAAAGGGGGGCCTCCTCTGAAAGAATACATCCTCCACCTGCCGGAGGAGGAGTCCATTCTCCTCTCCGGCGCGGCGGCCAAGCGCCTGCTGAACGCCGGCGACGGCGACGCCGCCCTCCTCTACATCGCCATCCTCCGCGCCCGGGGGGTGGCCGACGACGACAAGCTCCGGGGCCAGCTCCGCTGGCCGCAGAGCCGTTTTGCCCAGGCCCTGGCCGTTCTCGCGGCCCAGGGTCTGGTTTCCCTGCCCGGCGGCTCCGCCGCCCCCGCCCCCGAGGAGGCCCCGCCCCCGCCCGCCGGCAGCGGGGATCGCCCCGACTACACCCGCGCCGACATGGCCCGAGCGCTGGAGGGGGGCGAGTTCGCCGGCCTCACCCGGGCGGTGGAGGAGAAGCTGGGCAAGAAGCTCACCACCCCCGATCTCTCCACCCTCTTGGGGCTCTACGACTTTCTGGGCCTGCCCTCCGACGTGATCTTCCTGCTGGTGGGCTTCTGCTGCGAGCGGACCGCCGCCAGCTTTGGCCCCGGGCGCAGGCCCACCCTGCGGCAGATCGAGCGGGAGGGCTACCTCTGGGCCCGGAAGGGCCTCTTTACTCAGGAGAGCGCCGCCGCCCACATCCGCAGGGTCCAGGCCAGCCGGGAGAAGCTGCCCCGGCTGATGAAGCTGCTGGGCCTGGGGGACCGGGCCCCCTCCCCCAGCGAGGAGCGCTACCTGCTGGGCTGGATCGATATGGGCTTCGGCCCGGAGGCGGTGGCCCTGGCCTACGACAAGACCGTCCTCAAGTGCAAGGAGCTCAAGTGGCCCTATCTCAACAAGATTCTGCAAAACTGGCACCAGAAGGGCCTCCACACCCCGGAGGAGATCTCCCAGGGGGACCGTCTGTCCGCTCCCCCGCCCAAACCCGCCCGGCCGTCCCGGGAAGAGGACACCGCCTCCATCCGGGAGAATCTGGCTCGGATGGAAAAATACCGCCGAAAGCTGCGGCAGAACAAGGAGGAGAGCTAAATGTCTCAGGATCCGAGGATCATGGCCGCCGCCTGGCGGAAATTCTCCGCCGAACGGGAGGCCAGGCGCGCCGCCCTGGCGCAGCTGACAAGGGAGGTCCACCGCCGCCTGCCCCGGGTGGAAAGCATCGACCGGGAGCTGCGGCGGATGGTAGGGGAGATGATGGTAGCCGCCTTCGAGGCCGACGCGGACCCGGGCCCCGTCCTCCGGAGACTGGAGCAGGAGAGCCTGGCCCTCCAGCGGGAGCGGGCGGAGCTGCTGGTAGGAGGCGGGTACGCCTACGACTGCATCGACGACGTGCCGGCCTGCCGGCTGTGCCAGGACAGCGGGTGGCTCCGGGATGGAAGCCCCTGCCGGTGCCTGATGAGCTACTACACCCGGGAGCAGAACCAGCGGCTGAGCCGCCTGCTGGATCTGGGGGGGCAGAGCTTCGAGAGCTTCTCCTTCGACTGGTACGACAGCGAGGTCTGGACCGAGTTTGGCGCCAGCCCCCTAGGGAATATGGAGCTGATCTACGACATCTGCCGGGATTTCGCCCGGCAGTTCGGCCAGCAGACCCAGAGCCTTCTGTTTACCGGCCCGCCGGGTCTGGGGAAGACCTTCCTCTCCGCCTGCGTGGCCCGAGAGGTCAGCGAGCAGGGCTTCTCCGTGGTCTACGACACCGCCGCCCACATCTTCCAGCAGTTTGAGAGCGGGAAGTTTGGCCGGGAGAACCCCTATGAGGAGGCCCCGGAGGAGGATATCGACCGGTGCCTGCGGTGCGATCTGCTGATTATGGACGATCTGGGGACGGAGATGGTGAGCCCCTTTGTGCGCTCGGCGTTCTACCGGATTGTCAACGAGCGGCTGCTGGGGCGGAAGAAGACGGTGCTCTCCACCAACCTGACGGTGCCGGAGCTGGGGCGGCAGTACGGCCCGGCGGTCCAGTCCCGGCTGGAGGGGGAGTATCAGGTGCTCCCGTTCTTTGGACGGGATATCCGGCTGCTGAAGAGGGATCAGTGATGCGGGGAATTTCTTGAGACATCTTCCCCGCAAAGTCCGCCCCGGTTTATTTAAAAAACCATTTACATTTTTCGCCTCTTCTGTTAAGGAAGCACGGAATAAAGCAGGACGAAGGGGCAGGTGACGCCGTTTATAACAGCTATGCCATGCGGAAATTCATGGGGAGCAACTTTTTGGAGCGGGCTGTCCCGGATGCCACACTTGTGCGCTGCGAGGTGGAGCACCCCTGCCGAATTGTGAAAAACCTCTTTGGCTTCCGAAAGGCCGTTTACTGGGAACTGAGAAAAAATCTCAACCGATTACACGTGCTTTTTGCCAGCACAAACCTGTATATGCCTGCAAGGGCGGGCAGCACACTATCTCCCGCCCGAGATTTTTGCTCCCTTTGAGCGGGGCTGACAGTGGAATGCGAGGGCGTTTCCCTCCAATATGGCCCTCTATTTGACCTTTCCCCTTGTTTTTAACCCTTTGCCTGACTTTTTCCTGCTTTGTTTTCGCTCCCATTTTCCCCCTATTGCTTTGCGGTCTGCCTGGTCTTGCCCCTGGCTGTCCGCTTTTCGATAAGCAGAGTCCCGGCGGAGCCGGGACTCTGCTTTCCTATTTTTCCGTCCCCCTCCCCGCTCCCTTCTTTTTATGATTTACCGTAAAACAGGCTGAAAAACAGAACAACTCTTCTGCAAAAAGGCTACCGCAAAACCTCTCTCAGAATCCCCTGGAACCCCCGGCAGGAGTCCTCCAGCTGGGCAATCTCAATGTACTCGTCCACCACATGGGCCAGGCTCTCCAGAGACGGCCCAAACCCCACTGTGGGAATCCCGCGCTCCCCGCAGAAGCTGCTGCCGTTGGTGCAGAAGGCGAAGTGGGAGAGCTCCGCCTCAATCCCGGCCCCGCGAAGACCCGCCAGAGCCTTCTGCACTAGCGGGTGGTCCTCCTCCAGGGTCCAGGCGGGGAAGAAGCGAACCGCCTCAATGGCCTCTCCCGTCCAGCAGGGGGCGCTGTCCCGGGCCAGGTACGCCCGGGCGTCCAGCTCCGGAAGCCGCGCCTTCACACGGGCGATGGCCTCCCATACGGGGGCGAGCACGCTCTCCCTCGTCTCCCCCGCCAGGGTCCGGCGGTCGAAGGTCGCCCGGCACAGGCTGGGCACCACGCTGGCCCCCGGATAGGGCCAGGAGTGAATGTCCGTCAGCTCCAGGATCCCCTTCCCCAGCATGGGATGCTCCGGCGGGACGATTTTTCGAATCTCCTCCACCAGTGCCATCATGTGGTAGACCGCGTTGATCCCCTTGTCCGGGTTGGAGGAGTGGCAGCTGACCCCTTTCGACTCCACCACCACCTCCGCCCGGCCCCGCTGGCCGATTTTCAGGGTGGTGGATGTGGCCTCGCCGATGATCACAAAGTCCGGCTTCACCCGGTCCGCCGCCTCCCGGCAGGAGATCCCCTCAAAGCACTCCTCGTGGACCGAGCAGGACACCGCCGCCGTGCCGGCGAAATCCCGCCCGGCGCCGGCGGCAAACCGCGCCGCCGCCAGCACCATGGACGCCACGCTGCCCTTCATGTCCGAGGCTCCCCGGCCATAGATCCGCCCGTTCTCAATCTGAGCGGCAAAGGGGTCGTGCCTCCAGGCGCCGGGGTCCTCCACCGGCACCGTGTCAATGTGTCCGTCCATGAGCACCGTGGGGCCGGGGCGCTTCCCGTGGATGCGGCCCAGAACACTGCCGTAGCGGTCGATTTCCACCTGATCATACCCCAGCTTCTCCATGGTGTCCCTCAAAAATTCCGCCGCGGCCCGCTCCTCACCGGAGACGCTGGGCCGGCGGATGAGCTCCCGGCAGAGCTCCACCAGCTGCATGTCCATACTCATAGCTGATTCCTCCCTCTCTTGATAAACTGCCCGCTGTTTTCCACCAGAACCGCCCCCCGGTCCACCGCCAGGATCCCCCGGAGATAGACCTGCTCCGCAGCCCCCTGGACAGCCCAGCCCTCATAGGGGGTGTAGTCCACGTTCTGGACCTGGTCCGCCGCCGTGATCGTCCCCCGGGCCTCCGGATCCCAGACCACGATATCCCCGTCGCTCCCCGGGGCGATGACGCCCTTCCGGGGCCAGCAGCCGTAGAGCCTGGCAGGATTCTCGCACAGCACTCGGCACATGTCCTCCGCACCGATGCGCCCCGCCGCCACGCCGTGGGTGTACAGCAGCTGCCCCCGGTGCTCCACCCCCGGCAGTCCCCCGGGGATTTTGGTGAAGTCGTAGCGCCCCGCCCGCTTCTGGGCGGTGGTGAAGGGGCAGTGGTCCGTGGCCACGGTGTGGATCTCCCCGGACCGGAGGGCCTCCCACAGGGCCTCCTGGTCCTCCCGCCGCCGGATGGGCGGCGCGCACACGTACTTTGCCGCCTCCATGAAGTCTGGGCTGTCGTAGACGCTGTCCTCCAGCAGCAGGTAGTGGGGACAGGTTTCCACATACACCGTCTGCCCCCGCCGCCGGGCGGCGCGGACCTCCTCCAGCGACTCCCGGGCGGACAGGTGGACGATGATCACCGGCGCGTCCGCCAGCTGGGCCAGCCGCAGAAGGTGGGCCACCGCCTCCGCCTCCAGGGGGGCGGGCCGGGTCCGGGGGTGGGAGCCGGGGCCCAGCGCCCCTCTGGCCCTGGCGTCCTCTGTCAGGGCGCGGATTACCCCGTCGTTCTCGCAGTGGACCCCGGCGATACCCCCGGCCTCCTTCAGCCGCAGAAGGGCCCGGTACATATCCCCCTCACCGATCATCATGGCGGGGTAGGTCATATACATTTTAAAGGAGGGGATGCCCTCCGCCGCCATCTCTCCGATCTCCCGGGAAATCCCCTCGTCCCAGTCGTCGATGGTCATGTGGAAGCCGTAGTCGCAGGCGCAGCGGCCCTCCGCCTTCCCCCGCCAGCGGTCCAGGCCCGCGCGCAGGGCCTCCCCCTTGTCCGGGGCGGCGAAGTCGATAACGGTGGTGGTACCCCCCCGGAGGGCGGCGCGGCTGCCGGTGGCGAAGTCGTCGGCGGTGATGGTGCCCCCCACCTCCAGGTCAAAGTGGGTATGCCCGTCGATAAAGCCGGGGAAGAGGAGCTTCCCGGCGCAGTCCACAACCCGGGCCCCCTCTCCGGAGAGGTTCTCCCCCACGGCGGCGACGATCTCCCCGTCCAGGAGCACGTCCGATGCGCGGACTCCCCCGGCGCTCACCACGCGCCCCCCTCGGAGCAGTATTCTCATGGCTGGACCTCCTTTTGAAAAATTTGGGTTTCTGGAAAAGAGTATACCATACCGCGGCCCCTATATCCAGAGGGCATCGGGCCCTAAGAAAAATTTTCTGGGAAAAATGGAACAGTTTTCAGCAAAAAATTTTTGATCAGGACTAGTCAAACGGAGAAAGATGGAGTATAATCGGAAAAGACGCGGGCGGACGGGGGATATTTCCCCCGCCTCTCCGGACCCCGTTGACCCGGGGAGCTTCCGCCCAAAATTGAATGAGGAGGAACCCCTATGAGAAAGTGGAACAAGCTCCTCTCCCTGCTGCTGGCGATGGTCATGGCATTCAGCATGACCGCTGTCGCGCTGGCGGACGAGGAGACGGGCGACGCGGCGGAAGCTGCGGAAACCGGCAAAATCGTAATCCTGCATACCAATGACGTGCACTGCCAGATCGAGCCCAGCGTGGCCGAGGACGGCGCCGTCAGCAACATGGGCTACGCCACCGTGGCCGCCTACAAGGCCGCTATGGAGGCCCAGTACGGCGAGGAGAACGTGACCCTCGTTGACGCGGGCGACCACATCCAGGGCGATCTGGTGGGCTCTCTGAGCAAGGGCGAGTGGATCGTCGAGATCATGAACGCCGTGGGCTATGACCTGGCCATCCCCGGCAACCACGAGTTTGACTACGAGATCCCCAGCTTCCTGAGCCTGGTGGAGAAGGCGGAGTATCCCTACATCAGCTGCAACTTCCAGGATCTGACCGCCAAGAAGACCGTTTTTGACAGCTATGAGCTGGTCACCTACGGCGATGTGAAGGTCGCCTACGTGGGAATCACCACCCCCCAGACCTACACCTCCTCCACCCCCGCCTACTTCCAGAATGAGAAGGGCGAGTATGTCTACGGCTTCTCCGAGGGCAAGGACGGCACCGGGCTCTACACCGCCGTGCAGACCGCCGTTGACGCCGCCAGGGCCGAGGGCGCGGAGTACGTGATCGCGGTTGCCCACCTGGGCATCGAGGCCCCCTACACCTCCAGCGAGGTGATTGCCAACACCACCGGCATTGACGCCCTCATCGATGGCCACTCCCACAGCGTGGTCCCCGGCGAGAAGGTCGCCAACAAGGACGGCAAGGACGTTCTGACCAACCAGACCGGCACCAAGCTGGCCAACATCGGCAAGATTATCATTGACACTGAGAGCAAGGAGATCACCTCCGAGCTGGTGAGCGGCCTGACCGAGACTGACGAGGCCGTTACCGCCGTCATCGACGGCATCAAGGCCGAGTACGAGGAGCAGACCCAGAAGGTGGTCGGCAAGAGCACCTTTGAGCTGACCATCAACAAGGCCGACGGTTCCCGCGCTGTCCGCAGCGAGGAGACCAACATGGGCGACTTTGTGGCGGATGCCTACCGCGCCGTCACCGGCGCGGAGATCGCCATCGTCCAGGGCGGCAACGTCCGCGTGAGCATCCCCGCCGGCGATATCACCTACGGCAATGTGGCCCAGCTCCAGCCCTTCTTCGGCGAGATGGGTACTGTCGAGGTCACCGGTCAGACCATCCTGGACGCCCTGGAGATGGGCGCCAAGAACAACCCCGAGGAGAACGGCGGCTTCTTCCAGGTCTCCGGCATGACCTACACCGTGGACCGCTCCGTCCCCTCCAGCGTTGTCTTCAATGAGAAGAACGAGTTTGTCAGCGTGGACGGCGACTACCGCGTCAAGGACGTGATGGTCGGCGAGGAGCCCCTGGATCTGGAGAAGACCTATGTCCTGGCCTCCACCAAGTACATCATTGACGAGGGCGGCGACGGCATGACCATGTTCGGCACCGCTCCCTTCCAGGGCACCGGTATGCTGGACACCGACTGCGTGCTGGCCTATATCACTGAGAACCTCAAGGGCGTTGTTCCCGCCGAGTATGAGAAGCCCCAGGGCCGCATTACCCTGGTGGGCGAGCCCGCTGAGAAGCCCGAGGAGCCTGAGGAGCCCGCCGCTCCCGCCTTCTCCGACGTGACCGAGGCCAACTGGCACTATGAGTTCGTCATGAAGATGGTCGAGGCCGGCGCTGTCAAGGGCTATGAGGACGGCACCTTCAAGCCCGGCAACACCGTGACCTGGGGCGAGGCCCTGAAGATGGTCATGGCCGAGAAGTACGGCGAGCAGGCCCCCGTCGAGGGCGGCACCTGGGCCAGCGGCTACATTGCCAAGGCCGTGGAGGAGAAGCTCATCGACGCCGAGGTGGAGCAGAACAAGAACATCACCCGTCTGGAGGTCTGCCAGCTGCTGGCCAAGACCCTGGGCGTCGCCGCCTCCGAGGCGGAGAGCACCTTCCCCGACACCACCGACGGCTATGTGGTGGCTCTGGCGGAGCTGGGCGTCATCAACGGCGACGCGGAGGGCAATTTCAACCCCGACAACGAGCTGACCCGCGCCGAGCTGTGCAAGATCCTGGCCTCCGTTCCCGAGGCAGCGGAGCCCGCTGAGCCCAGTGAGCCTGCCGAGGACGCCAAGTTCACCACCGAGACTGTCTCCATCGACAACGATGGCCGCAAGGTTCCCGCTGTTGTGACCCTGCCCGTTGGCGAGGGTCCCTTCCCCGCAGTTGTCATCAACCACGGCCATGGCGGCAATAAGGACGAGAACACCGGCTTCCCCGGCATCGCCAAGGCTCTGGCCGAGGCTGGCATCGCTTCCATCCGCATGGACTTCCCCGGCTGCGGCGATTCCACCGAGCCCTTTACCGCCAACACCCTGACCAACATGAAGTCCGACTCCAACGCTTCCCTGGCCTACCTGCTTGCCAACTACCCCATTGATGAGACCAAGCTGGGCATCCTGGGCTACTCCATGGGCGGCCGTCTGAGCCTGGAGATCATCAGCGACGAGAACAACCCCTACATCGCTGCGGCTCTGCTGTCCGCCGCCGCGAACCCCGGTGAGGAGTGCATCGCCGGCGTTATTGGCGATACCACCCTGGAGGAGGCCAAGGCAGCCGCTGCTGCTGGCTCCTTTGATTACACCACCCAGTATGGTCAGGAACTGAGCCTGTCCGCTCAGTGGTTTGAGGATATGATGGTTGATCCTCTGGCCAACATCTCCAAGTACACCGGCCCCATGCTGGTGCTCCACGGTGACAAGGACGATGTGGTCACCGACGCGACCAACAAGCTGATTATTGCCGCTTACCCCGACGCTCAGGAAATTATTGTTCCCGATGCTGACCACGGTTACGGCTTCTATTCCGATCAGCCCGAGGTCACTGCTGCCGTTGAGGGCGGGTTTGTTGACTTCTTCACTGCCAACCTCATCGGTGAGGCTGCAGAGCCTGCAAAGGCTGCGTAAGCTTCGCAAATTCTGTTGTCAGAGGGGAGGGACCTTTTGGTCCCTCCCCTGTCTGTATCCAAATCTTAATAAATTCCCAACAAATTTCCTCTTGCATCCCGGGGCGGGAGGCGTATAATAAAAGGTGGCTGTAAGACAGCACATTGGCCGGTTTCACCGGCAGAGGGAGATGGATGCTATCGATCAGGAATTTTGCCGTATGACAGAGGATATTCTCAGCCATCCGCTGTTTCTGAAGATGCGGGAGCAGTGCCACCACGGCGGAGAAAATTCCCTGTACATCCACTCACTGTCCACCGCGGAGTGCGCCTACCGCATGGCCCGGCGGTTCCGCATGAAGGAGGCCCGGGTCCGGGCAGTCACCAGGGCGGCTCTGCTCCACGATTTCTTCGGCTACGACTGGCAGAGCGAGGAGCACAGGCGCTTCCTGCGCCACTACACCGGCTGGAACCGGGTCAAGCACATGCACGCCTTTATCCACGGGGCCCTGGCGGCACGGCGGGCGGACAGGGTGTTCGGCCTGGACGAGCGGCAGCGCGCCGCTATCACCAGCCATATGTTTCCCCTGGCCCCCTTTCCCAAGAGCAGCGAGGCGTGGGTCATCACCCTGGCGGATAAGTATGTGGCTTCCAAGGAGGTCTCCGCCGCCGTGGGGTGGCACATCAAGCAGCTGTATCGGAAAATTGCCTAATCAGACAGCGCCGCTCCCGATGGGAGCGGCGCTGTTTTCAGATATGCTTCACCCGGTCCCGCTCCTCTGCGGCCTTGGCGTTGTTCCAGTGGCTCATATCTCCCACCAGATAGCCGGTGATCCGCCGGATCCGGGAGAAGGGCCGGGCCGCAAGGTGGTACTTCAAATCCACATAGTCCCCGTCCACATGGACGTCCAGGGCCCGCACCGTCCCCACCGGGTACCGGCTGTTGGCCCGGGCCACGTAGGCGTCCAGCTCCCGCCGGTCCAGCGCCCCGCCCGTTACATTGATCTGCATCATGATCCGTATCCTCCTCTATGGCGCTCCGGAGAGCGCCGGTAAAAATATGCTTTACTTTTTGTGGATTTCAGTATATCATGGTGCCGGGGAGAACGCTGTTGCTGTTGCAACAGCCTCTCAAAAAATTTTCAATATATCGTAGAAGTACCATGAGAGAAACACAAGATGGAGGGGGCGGTATCTGTGGACTATGGACGGTTCGCGATCTTTCGCGGCATCACCGACCGCGAGGTGGAGGCGATGATCCGCTGCTTCCGGATGCGCTGGGGCCGGTTCGGCCCGGGGGAGAAGGTCTACACCTACGGCGAGGACGCCGGGGAGGTGGGGGTAGTGGTCCAGGGCGCGGCGGAGCTGGTGCGCTACGACAGCGCCGGGACCCGGACCATCCTGGAGCGGGTGGAGACCGGCGGAGTGTTCGGGGAGGCTCTGGCCTTCACCACGGAGCTGGGGGACTGGGTGGAGGTAGCGGCGGTGGAGCGCTGTCAAGTACTCTTTATGGAATACGCCCACATTATGAAGCGCTGCGAGAACGCCTGCGCCCACCATAGCCGCCTAGTGGAGAACATGTTCCAGCTGGTAGCGGATCAGGCCAGGCGCCTGAGCCGCCGGGTGGAGGTCCTCAGCCGCCGGAGTATTCGGGACAAGCTGCTGTGCTACTTCCGGCTCTGCCGCCTAGAGGCGGGGCGGGACGCGTTTACGCTGCCCTTCACCCTCAGCGCCCTGGCTGACTACATCAGCACAGACCGCAGCGCCATGATGCGGGAGCTGAAAAAGCTCCGGGAGGAGGGGCTGGTGGCGGTGGAGGGCCGCCGGGTGTCCCTGCCGGAGAGCGGGCCGCCGGGCCGGTAAAAAACGCGAAGAAAATCCGACAGAAAAAGGGCGGCGGGAATTGACGGGGGCCGGGAAGCGTGCTACAATAAAATCGCGTGTGAGCGCATACGGACACTGCCAAACAGCCGAATCTAAGTGGAAAGAGGAAACACTATGTATCGGATCTTGAAAAAGCGCGTACTGAACCCCACCGTTACCCTCATGGAGATTGAGGCTCCCGCCGTGGCCCGGAAATGCGAGCCCGGCCAGTTCATCATCCTCCGCGTGGATGAGAACGGCGAGCGCGTCCCCCTGACCATCGCGGCCTACGACCGGGAGAAGGGCACCGTGACCATCATCTTCCAGATTGTGGGCGCTACCACCGAGAAGCTCAACCACAAGAAGGAGGGCGAGTCCATTCAGGATTTCGTCGGCCCTCTGGGCAAGGCCACCGAGACCGAGGGCCTCAAGCGGGTGGCCGTCATCGGCGGCGGCGTGGGCACCGCCATCGCCTACCCCGTGGCCAAGAAGCTC
>JAAWUC010000028.1 GCA_022804995.1 Oscillospiraceae bacterium | reverse complement strand
ATTTTTCCCTCGCTCCAACATTTCCCTCACCTCTTACTCCCTATTTTATCATCTTTACAGGAAAATGTCTGCCAAGAGGCAGACTTTTTCGACAGGCTGTGAGGCCCTTGGATTTTCACTATCCAAGGGCCTCTGAGGTCTTGAAATCTCTCAGTTTTTTCACCAAAAATCTTTTTTGACCTCTTTTTCTGGCGCAGCGGGAGGGATTCGAACCCTCGTGGGATTGCTCCCAAACTGATTTCGAGTCAGCCCCGTTATGACCACTTCGATACCGCTGCGTGTATTTTTCGCAACATCAGCCCTCAAAAAGCACCCCGGAAAAAGGAGAGAACTGATGGAGAGAACTACAAAAAATTTTCTCCTGAATGATACCTCCAAAGCTTTGAAAAATCAAGGGTTTTCAGAAAAACAGTTCCAAAGTGGTCACTCGTTTTCGAGTGCGGCTCGTTATGACCACTTCGATACGCTTCCATGTAATAATTATTCAGTTTTTAATGCTATACGATTAGCATATTTTATCATATAAGCCCTGGTTTTGCAAGAGGCAATTTTCACGGGGGAGAGTCCAATCGGTTTGGACACATTCAACACGTATCTCTTCGCGTGCATACCACTTCACTAACTGTCTCAGGAAGTCTGTCGAGGAGTAGGTAGAATGTTCCGGATAAGCGGCGAGGGACCACCTTCACATCTACCTGGATCCACTCGCCTGGACGGGTCGTCTGCTGGTAGGGTTTCGGGATATAAGCTGTGTTCGTCTTTCTCTGCGGCAACATACCCAGCTTACGCATAATGCGCAACAGACTCTCCGGCTGACGAGTATAAGGTCAGCTCCTTGTTGCGTAAATGGTGGCTGCTCATAACGGTATAGCCCTTGTTGCGATCTCTTGGAAAACTGCCTCATCACTCCTTTATTGTGGATTTGTTATGCGATAGAACGCCGTTTTACTGTGGTTAGGTATAAATCCCTGTCCCCGGCAAAAGTGCGCCCGCAAAGCCGTATATAGCAAGGCTCTTTCCCTCAAAAGTAACTGGCAGTAAATTCAGCTTGAAATCCTGCTTGTATGCCCGTAAATCAAGGCCTTTTTGAGATAATCAACCATTGTATAAAATATTTCAACGCAAGTCGCAGAACAAAATCTCAAAAGGGCTCTGAGCTCCGCGGCGGAACAATCAGATGCTGGAGCAGTACTATCTTACTTAAACTATACCACTGGGTTGATGCTCCGCCGCCCTTCCTCCTCACTGTACAGTGGCTCCACGATTTCGTACAGTTTCTCGCTCTCTACTGCTGCATCCACCTGCCGTAAAAGATGGCCGGGCGACAGTCTTTTTCGACAAGCTGAGCTCTTCTGCCGGGTCGGGTATTACCCGCCCCGGCAGAAGAGCTCAGCTGTGTTACCCTGTGGGCGGATGATATCCGGCCCTACCAAGTGTCACGCATTTTGATAATTGCTATAGCACGCACTTCAGTCTTTGCTCATCACGCAAAACAGAATAAAGCGTATAGCAGTCAACGCAAATATCGTGCCAACGAGCGCATAGCCCGCCATTCTTCCGTCCATGATTGCGACAGCGGAGGCAAAGGCAATGATAATAACAGCGGCTGCCACTATTTTCAATCCGATCGCGTCTACCCTGTGCAGAATTTGAACGGCCCGCTCGTCCTTTTCCTCTTTGGCGTACTTCCGAACCCGTACTGCCTGCGCGGCAAAAAACAGAATGGAGAATATGGCAATCATATTCTGAATTGTATCATAATAATGATGCCAGTCCTGCCTTGCCCACATCCAGTAATAGCACACGAGAAGCAGCGCATAAATGATTTTTACCCCTACCATCTCTTTTAAGGAAACTTTTGATTTCATAGTTCATCCCTCGCTTATTGTTTTCCCTGCTTGACAGGGGTGACGACAGGCCTGCCGTCCTGATCGACCAAAACAGTCAGTCCAGTTCCCGTTTGCTTTCCATGGGAACCCAACAGATAATTCACGCCGGTCTCCGTATCAACGATAATCTTTGCCACATTAACAACACCCTGGGAGTAGACCTCCACAAAACGATCCTTTGCCATATGCCCACCTCCTTTCCCGCCGTGCCGTTTGACAGTGCAACCATACCACATAAACACGGCCTTGTGGCTTGAATTTCCTGAATGAACAAAAAGGCATCCTGAATGGAATGGGAGGGAACCAGCTCACTGGTTCCCTCCCATTTTTTCGCGGAGCGCCGCTTTCCCGGCGCGGGAGAGCAGGCACTCATGGCCGCCCGCCCACAACTTGTTGTGCTTCAAATCCACCGCTTCGATTTTATCCGCCGCCACCAGATAGGCCCGGTGTGTGCGAACAAAGCGGTCCCCCAATTTAAGCTCCAGTTCATTGAGGCTCCCTAAAAAATCCATCCGGCTGTTGGATGTATGGAGCAAGACATGGTGTGGGGTGGCGGCGGTCTCAAAAAAGAGAATATCGCGCAGGGGAATATGGCGCACCGCCTCGCCGGATCGCAAAGTGAACATCTCCGCCGGATCCCGGCGCTCCGCCAGCAGACGCGTATGTATCTCCCCTAAGCACTGCGATACAGACGATCCGATCCGCTCCGGCTCCTTTACAATGTAGTCGAACGCCTCCAAGTGATATTGGAAGGTGCGCCAGGCCAGGTCGCCATAGCTGGTGATATAGACCAGCGTACCGTGAGGGTCGCGCCGCCGCAGCTCCTGTCCCAGCCGAAACCCGTCCCATTCCCCGTCCTTCAGCTCCACATCCAGGAAGTAGATCCCGCGCTTTTCGTTTTCCGCCGCGGTCAATAGCTCCCGGGCGCCGGCAGCACTGCACACCACCCTCATATCATAGTTTTCCACAAAGATTTTCCACTCCAGAGCCGTCTGAATCTGGTGGCGGACGGCGTCCTCGTCGTCACAGAGATAAATTCCAATCATCGTCTGCCCTCTACAGTCAGCCCCTGCACAAATACGCCGTTTTCCCAGCTGGTGCACGGGGAGGCGTTGGGATAGCCCTCCAGAATACGCTGATAGCTGGACAGGCCCAGCCCCCGGCCCGCGCCCTTGGTGGACCAGCCGTCGTTCCACATGCAGCCTGGTTCAATGTGATTTGCGTAGGGGTTGGATACCCGAAGGAATACCCGCCGATCCTGCGCCAGCAATACGATCTCCACCCAGGGCCGCTCTGTATCCAGGGCGGCTTCCACAGCGTTGTCTATCAAAATCCCCAGGCAGCGGACAAAATCCCACACATCCATATCCACAGCCGCGACCGGATAATGCGCCTCCAGGCGGCATTCCACCCCCTTCTCCCGCATAGCGGTGAGCTTGCTTAACAGAAGGCTTCTGACTTCCGGAATCCGTAAATTTCCGATCTGGGTGGAGGCCTGGATTTTCTGTCCAAGCCGCAGATCGAACCCGGCGTCCAGCTCGGACAGGGTGCGGCGCAGCCCCTCCAGCTCCCCCTCCCCCGCCTGCTGAGACAAGCCCGCCAGCAGGTTCTTGTAGTCGTGGCGGAAGGTACGCACCTCTCGGCGGATCATCTCCAGGTCCTGCTCGTAGAGCTGCTGCTGGGCGATAACATCCCGCTGGGCCTGTATCTTCCGGGCGGTGTCGATCCGCTGGGCCAGGTAGACAATCATCACCGCCATCAGCACAACCATCGCCACCACCAGCAGATAGTAGAATGTCAAAAAGCGGGGCTGAACACCAAACGCCAGCCGGAGCAGCATCTCCATCGTCGCCTCCAGGGCAAACAAAAGGAGAGCCATCCGCCACGGCGCGGGGTTGTTGTCCAGCAGCAGGCAGAACCACGCGCCAAACCGCAGCCTGTAGAGCAGCAGGGAAATGGCGATGCTGATGCCCAGGTGCAGTCCGGCTGCCGCGGCGAATGGGATTGGGAGCATCATGGACAGAGTCGCGTCCGCCACCTGAAAAATCCCCGCCATGCATACGGCGGCAAAGGACTGCCAGAACCCCCATTTCCACGCCCACCGCACCCATAGGGTGCACATAACAAGAATACCGAAAGAGCTGATGTAATATTGGAACATTCTCATTGCCGGGATCATATACAGTCCGAAGGAGAGCAGAATAGCAGCGAGCGGGGACAGAAACAGAAGCGGCAGTTTTTTCAGCCGCCTCCACACCGCACGTTCGTCTGTCACCGCCAGCAGGTAGACCGCCAGTGCCAGATGTCCTGTCAGGCTGTCCAAAAATCCAACGAGAAGATCGCTTAATGAAAACATACTATCACAAATCTCTTTCCGTATCGTTTCGTTTTGGCGCAGTTATTATAGCATTGCCGCTTTAAGATGGCAAGGATAGGTTCCGCTGATTTTTCCGATTTCCCTGTTGACAATCCGGCGCAGCCGCCGTATAATAAGACAGTCCAAATTGAATACCTTATCAAGAGTGGCGGAGGGAACGGCCCGATGAAGCCACGGCAACCTGCCTCAGGCAAGGTGCCAATTCCGGCGGAAGCGCAAGATGAGGAAAGCGAAGAACTTTCAGAGCACGCCGCCGGGTGTGCTCTTTTCGTTTTCCCAAACTGAAAAAAGGAAAGAGAGGAACTATCTATGGCAAATCGTATTTTTACCTCCGAGTCCGTGACCGAGGGACATCCCGATAAGGTCTGCGACCAGATCTCCGACGCCGTCCTGGACGCCATCATGGCCCAGGACCCCAATGGCCGGGTGGCCTGCGAGACTGTCACCACCACCGGTATGGTGATGGTCATGGGCGAGATCTCCACCAAGTGCTACGTGGACATCCCCCACATTGTCCGCAGGACCGTGGATAAGATCGGCTATAACGACCCCGCCTGCGGCTTTGACGCCCGGTCCTGCGCCGTGATGACCGCCATCGACGAGCAGAGCGGCGACATCGCCATGGGCGTGGACGGCGAGAACGACGAGACCATCGGCGCCGGGGACCAGGGCATGATGTTCGGCTACGCCTGCGACGAGACGCCGGAGCTGATGCCCGCCCCCATCGCCCTGGCCCACCAGCTCTGCCGCCGCCTGGCAGCAGTGCGCAAGAGCGGGGAGCTGGGCTGGCTCCGCCCCGACGGCAAGAGCCAGGTCACAGTGGAGTACGGGGAGGACGGCAGCGTCCTGCGCTGCCCGGCTATCGTCGTCTCCACCCAGCACAGCCCCGATATCGATATCAAGGACCTGCGGGAGGCCATTGTGGAGACGGTGGTCAAGCCTGTCATTCCCGCCCAGTACATCGACAAGGACACCCAGTTCTTCATCAACCCCACCGGGCGCTTTGTCATCGGCGGCCCCGTGGGGGACAGCGGCCTGACGGGCCGGAAGATCATCGTGGACACCTACGGCGGCGCGGCCAGCCACGGCGGCGGCTGCTTCTCCGGCAAGGATCCCACCAAGGTGGACCGGTCCGCGGCCTACATGGCCCGATATGTGGCCAAGAATATTGTGGCGGCGGGCCTTGCCAAGCGGTGCCACATCGAGCTGGCCTACGCCATCGGCGTCAGCGAGCCGGTGAGCGTGCTGGTGGACAGCCAGGGCACCGGGAAAATCAGCGACGAGCGGCTGAGCGGAATCGTCCGGGAGCTGTTCGACCTGCGGCCCGGGAAGATCATCACCCGCCTGGACCTCCGCCGGCCCATCTACGAGCAGACCGCCGCCTACGGCCACTTCGGCCGCACGGATGTGGACCTGCCCTGGGAGCGGCTGGATATGGTGGACGCGCTGAAGGCGCGGGCGTAAAGAAAGCCTGTTTTTATGGGACGGCAGAGCGTTCGGCTCTGCCGTCCCACACTTTTTTGTTGCTCTTTTGGCCGGACTGTAGTAAAATAAGCAGAAAATGACCGCTTTGCAAAGGAGCTTTTACCAATGGAACACACCTTCATCACCGCCGGGACCGTCGTCAACACCCACGGCGTCCGCGGAGAAGCGAAAATCCTACCCCAGGGCGTGGAGCCGGAGCTGCTGGCCGGCTGCGGGACCCTCTATCTGGATGGAGCGCCCTGTACCGTTTCCGCCTGCCGGGTCCACAAGGGCTGCCTGCTGGTGAAATTCAAGGGCGTGGACGATATGGACGCCGCCCTGGCCCTCAAGGGCAAAACCGTCTCCATCCGCCGCGGCGACATAAAGCTGCCTGAGGGGAGCTTCTTTGACGAGGAGCTGGTGGGCCTAGCCGCCCGGGACGCCGAAACCGGGGAGGACCTGGGCAAAATCGAGGAGGTCCTCTCCTACCCCGCCCACAAGGTCTATGTGCTCCGGGGCGGGCGGGACGAGTTCCTGGTCCCCGCCGTGCCGGCCTTTATCGCCGGAATTGACCTGGCAGCGGGGACGGTGGATATACACATGATGGAGGGATTGGGAACCCATGAGAATTGATATCATGACCCTGTTCCCCGAGACTGTGGGGGACATGATGAACGAATCCATCCTGGGCCGGGCCCAGGAGCGGGGCTTTATCCGCATCGACGCCCACCAGATTCGGGACTTCACCGTCAATAAGCAGAAGCAGGTGGACGACTACCCCTACGGCGGGGGCCGGGGGGCGGTGATGCAGGCGGACCCGCTGTACCGGTGCTGGGCGCACATCAAGGAGAGCTTTGGCACGGAAAAAACCCGGACCATCTATCTGTCCCCCTGCGGGGAGACCTTCTCCCAGGGGAAGGCCCGGCAGCTGCTGGCGGACTACGACCACCTGATTCTGGTCTGCGGCCACTACGAGGGCATTGACGAGCGCTTCATTGAAGAGTGCGTGGACGAGGAGATTTCCCTGGGGGACTTCGTGCTCACCGGGGGGGAAATCCCCGCCATGGCGGTGGCGGACGCGGTGTGCCGGATGGTCCCCGGGGTGCTGCCGGAGGCGGCCTGCTACGAGGAGGAGAGCCACTGGAACGGCCTGCTGGAGTACCCCCAGTACAGCCGCCCCGAGGAGTGGCACGGCCGCAGGGTGCCGGAGGTGCTCCTCAGCGGCCACCACGGCAACGTGGCCCTCTGGCGGAAAAAGCAGGCCATGCTCCGCACCCTGCGGCGGAGGCCGGATATGTTCCGGGAGGCCGACTTCATGGGCGTGAAGGCCGACCGGCGGCTTTTAGCGGAGGTATACGAGGAGCTGAAACGGGAGAAAAAAGAGCGGTCAGCCGCCTCTCAACCACCGGTTGACCCGGGCGCTTCAACCAATTAGCGGTTGTTTTCCGGCCTGTTTTCCGCTACAATGGCCCCAGAAACACAAGGAGGACAAGCCCATGGAAGAAAATCAAATCGGCACGTTTATCCGGAACCGGCGGCTGGAGCTGGGCATGACCCAGCAGCAGCTGGCGGACCGGCTGGGTATCACCGACAAGGCGGTAAGCAAATGGGAGCGGTGCGTCAGCTATCCGGATATTACGCTCCTGCGGGAGCTGGCGGAGGCGCTGGACGTCAGCGTGACAGAGCTGCTGGCCGGGGAGCGGGACAGCGCCGCGCCCCAGGTGCCGCCGGAGGTGGAGGTCACGGTGGTGGACACCGTGGCCTACGCCGAGACTGCCCGGCGGAAAAACAAAGGCTGGCGGTTCTGGCTCTTCATCGCTCTCACGGCGGGCTGCCTGATCGCCGCGCTGGTGCTGTTTATCCTCTACTGGGTCGCCGGCTCCCACGGGAAGCAGAGCGTTCTGCTGGCTATGAAGTGCGTGGCTTTCGGCTGGGCGATCTGCTGCCCCCTGCTGCGGTGGGAGCGGTACCCGGTGGCGGGAGCGCTGGGGGTTGTGACGGTGGGGATTATCCCGTTCCTCTACCAGATTGTCCAGGCCCGGCGGAAATGGGTCTATCTGGCAGCTCTGCTGTCGGCGGCGTTCCTGTGGGGGGTATATTTCATCTGCCGGAAGCTGCTGAAGCGGCGGAAATGGCGGGCCGCGGGGTGGAGCCTCCTGCTGGGCATTCCGCTGACGGTTGGCCTTTATATCATTCTGCGCATAGCGGATATTTCCATGAACGCGCCTTACAGTATTATTCTCCTGGCCCTGGCTGCGGGCGTCTGCTTTTTGATGGACTTTGTATTGTGGAAAAGAGGATAGAGAACCCGCCCCGGCTTTGTGCCGGGGCGTCAACCTGTTGAAAAGCAGTACGAGAAAAAGGGGAGCGAAAGCAGAGCGGGAAAATGGGAAGCGAGGCCGTCCCCAGAAAGATGACCGGAGAATGCGCAAAGGGATGCTTTGGCTCACCTGCAGCGGAGCACAGCGGCGGGACGGCGCTACATTGGAAGCCATATTCCACGCATTGTCCGCAGATGCGGATATGGAAAACCTGGGCCTGGACTCTACCTGTATCAAGGTTCACGAAAGTGCCAACAGAGGGGGAAAACGGCGGATAAGAATGGAATGGCAGACCGTGCCTACGGTGCAAAAACCATCCGAGCTTATATCTCCGAGCAATGTTTCTGAGCCGTGACCGGTTGATTGGTGGTTATATTAAAGAGCGCCATTTGGTTGAGTGCTTTTCCAAGAGCTCAAATGGTTTCGCAGAATTGCCGCCAGATATGACAAGCTGGACACTTCTTTTCTCGCCTTTGTATCGCTATTTTGTTGATTTAGAACACCTTTCTTGTTTTTTAAACAAGCCCTAAACTCATGTGAACACGCCCCAATTCCTCCTCAGGTTTTCCTGGACGATCCGCTTATCAACACAAAAAACATGGAGGGAAGTCCACGATTGACAGCCGGGCCCGTTGCTGGTATGCTGGTAGGCGGAAAACAAACCCGGGAGGCGCTTCCTATGACTATGCAGGCATTTTTTCAGACCCATCCCGCCGCCGCCGTGGCCTTCTCCGGCGGGGTGGACTCGGCGTGGCTTCTGCACGAGGCTGTCCGGTACGCCCAAAAAACAGCGGCCTACTTTGTCCGCACCCCCTTTCAACCTGCCTTTGAGCTGGATGACGCCCGGAGGACTTCCCGGCTGCTGGGGGCGGCGCTGACGGTGGTGGACTTCGACATCCTGGCGATCCCCGAGGCGGCGTCCAACCCCCCCGACCGGTGCTACCACTGCAAGCGAGCCCTGTTCTCCCGGATCCTGGCGCAGGCCCGGGCGGACGGTTTCGACCACGTCCTGGACGGCGGCAACGCCTCCGACGACGCCTCGGACCGTCCGGGGATGCGGGCCCTCCGGGAGCTGGGGGTGCTCTCGCCCCTGCGGCTGTGCGGGCTCGCCAAGAGCGATATCCGGCGGCTGGCCCGGGAGGCGGGGATCCCTGTGTGGGACAAGCCCTCCTATGCTTGTCTGGCCACCCGGATTCCCGCCGGAACGCCCATCACCCAGGCGGATCTGGCCCGGGTGGAGCGGGGCGAGGGGAAGCTGACGGCCCTGGGATTCGCGGACCCGCGCCTGCGCCTGCGGGGGGAGGACGCCCTTTTGCAGGTCCGCCCGGAGCAGCTGGAGGAGGCCCGGGAGCGTCTGGCAGAGATAGCGGAGCTGCTGGTCGGGGAGGCGCGGCGCCTGGAGCTGGATCCTGCCGGCCGGGAGAGCCGGGAGGTATAAGGAGACGATATGGAACAAAAACAATTACTGGAGCTTTTGAGCCGGGTCCGGGACGGGGCCCTCTCCCCGGAGGACGCCGCCGGACTGCTGGAGCGCCCAGCCTTTGAGGACCTGGGCTACGCCAAGGTGGACCACCACCGCGCCGCCCGGCAGGGCGCCGCCGAGGTCATCTACGGCCAGGGCAAGACGGCGGAGCAGATCGAGGGAGTTGTCCGCTCCCTGGCGGACCGGGGGGCTGGGAATATCCTCATTACCCGCCTGGACGGGGAGAAGGAATCGCGCCTCCGGGGAAAATTCCCTTATAATTACAGCGTCCCGGCCCGTCTGGCGGTGGCCTTTCCGGAGGAGCGGGCGCTGACGGGATCCATTGCCGTTGTCTCCGCCGGGACCAGCGATCTGGCCGTGTGCGAGGAGGCCGCGCTGACCGCCGAGGCCCTGGGCAGCCGCGCCGTCCGGGTCTACGACGCCGGGGTGGCCGGGCTCCACCGCCTGCTGGCCAATCTGGAGACGCTGGAGAAGGCCCGGTGCGTTATCGCGGTGGCCGGGATGGAGGGGGCTCTGCCCAGCGTGGTGGGAGGGCTGGTGTCCTGCCCGGTTATCGCCGTGCCCACCAGCGTGGGGTACGGGGCCAACCTGGGAGGACTGGCGGCGCTGCTGGCCATGCTCAACTCCTGCGCCAGCGGGGTAAGCGTGGTGAATATTGACAATGGCTTCGGGGCCGGATTTCTGGCCCACCGGATCAATCAGATGAAGGGAGTGGGGGAGGAGTGAATATTCTGTATTTGGAGTGCGCTATGGGCGCGGCGGGGGACATGCTTATGGGGGCGCTCTATGAGCTGTACCCGGAGAAGGAAAAATTCCTGGAGAAGATGAATTCCCTCCTGCCCGGCGTGGCGGTGGAGGCGGAGCGGGCTGTCCGGCAGGGTATCGCCGGAACCCATATGCGGGTGATCATTCACGGCCAGGAGGAGGGGCACGACCACCACTGCGGCCAGGATCACCACCACCACGAGCACCGCTCCCTCCGCGACATTCAGCACATCATCGGCCATTTTGATCTCCCTGAGCCGGTCCGGCAGAGGTCCCGGGAGGTCTACGCGCTCATCGCCCAGGCGGAGGCACGGGCCCACGGCCTGCCCGTGGGGGAGATCCACTTTCACGAGGTGGGGGCCCTGGACGCGGTCATCGACGTCACTGGGGTCTGTTATCTGATGCACCTGCTGGCTCCGGAACGGGTAGCTGCCTCCCCGGTGAACCTCGGCGGCGGCACAGTGCGCTGCGCCCACGGCGTTCTGCCGGTGCCCGCCCCGGCCACGGCGTACCTGCTGGAGGGCGTCCCGTCCTACGGCGGGGAGATCCAATCCGAGCTGTGCACCCCCACAGGGGCGGCGCTGGTGCGGGCCTTCGCCGGGGACTTCGGCCCCCAGCCTCTGGGGCGGATCCGGGGCAGCGGCGTTGGCTGCGGGACCAAGGACTTCCCTCGGGCCAACTGCCTGCGGGCCTTTTGGCTGGAGAGCGGTCTGGACGGAGAGGCGCCCAACGACGAGGTGGCGGAGCTGAAGGCCAACCTGGACGACATGACCGGAGAGGAGCTGGGCTATGCCATGGAGCGCCTGCTGGAGGCAGGGGCGCTGGATGTCTCCTACACCTCTATCCAGATGAAGAAGAACCGGCCGGGGATTCTGTTGACCTGCCTCTGCCGCCCGGCGGACGCGGACCGGCTGGCCCGGGAGATCCTGGCGCACACCGCCACCTTCGGCGTGCGGCGGACGGACTGCGCCCGGTACGCCCTGTCCGTTTCCACGGAGACTGTCTCTACCCCCCGGGGACAGCTCCGGCGGAAAATCGGGACAGGGTATGGCCTGACCAAATCCAAGGCCGAGTACGAGGACGCGGCCTGCCTTGCCCGGCATGGGGAAGTGCCTCTAAGGGAGATCCTGAAAAATATATGAAGACAAAAGGAGCCCTCCGCGCCGGGAAGACGCGAAGGGCTCTTTTCTGTGCGGGGTTACAGCTCCCGGAAGGCCATATCCCCAAAGGATGTCCGTCCCATTCCGCAGGAGCCGCAGCCGAACATTCCATAGGCGAAGGCACCGTCCCGGACGGTCAGGCAGGGTTTTCCGTCCACGGAGAGGGTGAGCTCCTCCCCCCGGCACTGGAGCTCGAGCTGATAAACAGTGTCCTTCTTCCAGTCAAAATCACACTCCGCCAGGGTGGAGAAGCCGAAGTCGTTTTTGAGAATCACCAACCTGCCCTCCCGGCCCAGCCCGGCGGCGTATCCCCGCTGGGCTCCCTGGGCCCGGCACAGGAGCAGGTGGCTATCCCCGTTCCGGGGCGTCACCGGCGCGGAGAATACGTAGTCCCGGGCGTAATAGTTCCCGGTGTAGGCAAAGGCCGGCTCCTGCCGCATGAGGTTCAGCGTGCCGCCGTAGAGATCCCACGCCCCGTGGTCCATGGAGAAGGGGGTGATGGCGGCAAAATTCTTCTTCTGCTTGGCCATGGCGATGGTGTAGGCGGCGGGGCCGGTGATGGAGAACTCGTCCAGATAGACCATGCCCAGGGTCTTGCAGGAGGCGGGGGCGTACCCCTCCAGCACCACGCCCACCTCATCCACCTGATCCCCCTGGGTGTCGGGGATGGTGAAAGTTATGTCGATCCACTCCCCCTGGACCAGTTTGCGGTAGCCCTGGAGGTGGAGGGCTTTGTCGGAGGCCGTGCGCACATAGGGGGCCGCGCCGGGGGTCTCGTTGCCGCTCCACTGGTCCAGATAGAGCTTCAGGGACACGGTCTGCCCCGGATAGGCCGTGGGGCTGAAGACCGGGCTGTAGCGCTCGTCGGAGAAGTCCTCCCGGGTGTAGAAGGGCTTGTAGAACACCCGGCACTGGTCCCCCCGGACCATCCGGTCCAGGAGAATCCGCAGGGAGCCGGTCCCGGCATAGGCGTGCTTGGCGCTGTGGGACAGCGCGCCGAAGAAGGAATCGGAAACCCGGAAATTGTGGGTGGAGCCGGGCAGCTCGAAATCAAAATGGACCTCCCCGAGCTTCACGCTCTCCCGCAGCGCCGCCGGGGCCTCCTCTCCGGCCAGCCGGTACCCCAGCAGGGCCGTCTCCTTGCAGAAGGTGGGGATGTCCAGGATATTGAGATATCCGGAGATGCCGGAGCAGACAATGCCGTCGTTGATGGGGCCCCGGTACTTCTCCGGCAGGCCCTCCAGGCCCCGGGCCACCCCCAGCACCGTGCCCACGTTGCCGGCGTTGCAGTCCGTGTCCCACCCGGCCATCGTCGCGATCTCCACCGTCCGGGCGAAATCGCCGCCGCCGTAGAGCAGGGCCATGGCGCACACCCCGGCGTTGGGGATGATGTGGCATACGCCCTGATACTTGTCGTAGCCCCAGTCCCGCTCCAGCATCTCCCGGCAGGCGCGCCAGTCGCCGGGGCTCTCCCGGTGGAAGGCCTTTACAGCCTCCATCACGTCCCGGTAGGTGCACTTCTCCGGAAGCTCCGCCATCGCGGCATCCATAATTGTGCGGATGTCCGCCGTCTCGAAGGCCTTGGCGATAGCGGCGCAGAAGAACCTGGCCCCCCACAGGCCGTTGCCGTCGTGGGAGACGCTGGCCGCCGTCTGGCCCAGCTCCGCCGCCTCATGGGGCTTTCCGGGACTCACCAGTCCCCAGGTGTCGATGAAGATCTGGCCCCCGATCTGCTCCGCCAGAATCAGGCCGTTCTGCTCGATGGAGCCAGACTGGGGGGCGGGGATGCCGTTTTTCAGGTTCAGGTAGGCGGTGTGCTCCGTGCTTACGCCGTAGCCGCCCCACCAATACAGGCCCACCCCCTCCCGGGCGTAGTTGAGCCAGGCCCGGGCCACGTCCTGGGCCGTGAGGGGCCGGTCCCTGGCGTCGTCGTACAGGGCGCGGAGAAAAAACACCGGGCCGTTGGCGTCGTCGTCGGCGGCGAAGTTTTTGTATTCCTTGACATATCCGGTGATGTCTCCGTAGGTGTCCCGGATGCGCTCGTAGGTCCAGATGGTGGGCTCCACAGGCGCGCCCAAGCGGATGCCGATGTTCATGCCCAGAAAACCGGCGTAGACTTTTTCCAAATAGCGATCAACCATGGCTTGTCCTCACATTCATTTGTAATACATATTTGAGCAACCGGTTACTTTACTATACCACGCGATTATCGGGAATGCAAGAGTGAAAATCCTCTTGCGGTTCCCCCGCCCTCCATGTATAATAGATTCCGTACACACCAACGGCCCCCTCTGTGAACAGGGGGCGGAGGAGCGTGATGATTTGCCGGACAAACAGATATACAGCATCGCGGAGATCGCGGAGATCTGCAATGTCTCCAAGGCAACGGTCTCCCGCGTCATCAACAACAAAACCACCGGCGTGGGGGAGGAAACCCGGCAGCGGGTACTGCGTACCATCCGGGAGCTGAACTACCGGCCCAACGCCCTGGCCCGGAGCATCGCCATCGCCAGATCCAACATGGTGGGGGTCATCATCCCGGATGTCTCCAACTTCTTCTACCCCAAGATCATCCGGGGCATCACCGATTATATGGATACCAGGGGCTACTCGGTTATCGTGGGCAACTCCAACTACGACCCGGAGCGGGAGGCCCAGCAGCTGCTGAGCATGATCGACAAACGGGTGGACGGCATCATCCTCTGCTCCGGTGTGTCCAACCTGGAGTTTCTCACCAGCTTCCGGAAGTACAAGACCCCCCTGGCTCTGCTGGGCCGGACCTTTGACACCTCCCTGAGCGACGTGAGCATCGGGGGGGACAATGTGGCGGGGGCCTACAAATCCGCCTCCTACCTCATCCGGGGCGGAGCGGAGCGGATTGTGTACGTGGAGGGCCACCCTGACGTGTCCGGCTCCCACCAGCGGCTGGAGGGCTACCGCAGGGCTCACGAGGCGGCGGGCCTCCCCGTCCGGGAGGAGCTGCTGCTCAGCGGGGACTCCACCATCGAATACGGACGGGAGGCGGCGGACCGGCTGCTGGACGGCGGGATAGCGTTTGACGCGGTAATGACCGGCAGCGATCTGGTGGCCATCGGCATGGTTTCCCAGCTGCGGCGGCGGGGCGTGCGGGTGCCGGAGGACGTGGAGCTGGTGGGCTTTGACAACATCGAGCTGGCCAGCGTCTTTGAGCCGGCCCTCTCCACCATCTCCAAGCCCCACTACGACATGGCCCAGCACCTGGCCGGGCAGCTCATGCGGGTTATCGAAGGGGAGGAGGTCAAGTTCCCCCACACCACGGTGGAGCCCCGTCTGGTCCTCCGGGAGACCACCCGGAAGCGCTCCTACGACGATGAATATTAAAACATAGCAGGAATAAACTGGGAGAGATGCCCTTTCCGGGGCGTCTCTTTTTTGCCGGTTTTGATAAAACGGTTTCATTTTTCAAAGGGCTTCCGCTGGGAACGGAGAGAGGCTGTTCACAGTTTTTTAGCATTTTTATATAAATTTTTCACAGAAAATCTGTGAAAAGAGTGCATTGCAATATGAGGCCCTATCCTGTATAATAACCAATGTGTGAGAAACCGGTTACATTCTACTTTTTAAATGCAGGAGGGCCATGTCCATGGAACATAACCGCCTCAGCGCTTCCCCGGCCCGGCGCACCCTGCGCCGCATGTGGCAGGATCGGGTGCTGTACCTGATTCTGGCGCCCACCATTATCTATTTTCTTGTCTTCCGGGTGTGGCCCATTATCAATATGCGCCTGGCCTTCTACGACTACAAGGCGAGAGGCCCCTGGGAGTTCGCGGGACTGAAATACTTCAAGCTCATTTTCGGCACCTCCGCGTTTCAGGACATCCTGAAGAACACGCTCATCATCAGCTTCATGAAGTATGTGCTGCTCTTCCCCCTGTTCGTCATCTTCGCCCTTCTGCTCAACGAGCTGCGCTCGAAGCGGTTCCGGCAATATGTGCAGGTGGTGAGCTACCTGCCACACTTCCTCTCCTGGGTGGTTATCGCCGGTATCTGGATGAGCTTTCTGAGCCCCGCGGAGACTGGCGGGCTCAACCAGCTGTTGGGTTTTTTCGGGGCGGAGCCGGTGGATCTGCTCACCAGCAAGGGGGCCATCCGCTGGATTCTCTTCCTGTGCGAGGGGTGGCGGAGCCTGGGGTGGGATTCCATCATCTTCTTCACCGCCATTCTCAACATCAGCCCCAGCCTCTATGAGGCGGCAAAGATGGACGGGGCCAACCGCTGGCACATGGTCCGCTATATCATCCTGCCGGCCCTGCTCATCCCCATGACCACGGTCTTTATCCTGAATCTGGGCTACTTTATGTCCGCGGGCTTCGACCAGGTCTACAACTTCACCAACCCCGCCGTTAACAGTGTTATTGATATTTTGGATACCTACGTCAACCGTGTGGGAATTGAGCAGGCCCAGTACTCCATCGGTACTGCGGTGAGCCTGGTGAAGGGCGCTGTGGGCGTGGCCCTGGTGTGCATGACCCATGTGGCCTCCAAAAAGCTGACCGGGGAAGGAGTGTGGTAAGCATGACAAGGAAAAAGAGAAACTCTCTGGGAATTCTGCAATGGATCTTGATGATTATCCTGTTCTTCATCACCCTGACCATGCTGGTGCCTCTGCTGCATGTGTTGGCCCGCTCCCTGTCGGACCCCCTTCAGTCCACCTTTATGGGGGGCCTGGAGATTCTCCCCCGGGGCTTTTCCCTCATCAATTACCAGGTGCTTTTCAGCAATAAAAATCTGGTGCCCGCTCTGTTCAACTCCATTTTTATTACGCTGGTGGGCACAATCATCAATATGATTTTGACCATCATGGCGGCCTATGTCCTGACGAGGCCGGGGCTGGTGGGCAAAAAGGTGCTGATGATTTTCTTTATCATCATGATGCTCTTTGACCCCGGCATCGTACCGGAGTACATGGTCATCCGCTCCCTGAACCTGATGGGCTCCCAGTGGTCGGTGATCCTGTGCCAGGCGGTGAATGTGTACTACCTCATCATTATGATGCGCTATTTTCAGGAGGTCCCGGCGGACCTGTGCGACGCGGCGCGGATTGACGGGGCGGGCCACATGCGGGTGCTCTTCTCAGTGATCGCCCCCCTGTCCCAGGCGGGCATCGCTACCCTGACCATGTTCTACGGTGTGGTCCGCTGGAACGAGTACTACCGGGCCGGCATCTACATCTCCTCCATCTCCAAGGTGCCCCTCCAGGTGATCCTGCGGAAGTTCGTGGTAGACGGCGACGTGACCACGCTGGTGGGAACCCAGAACCTGATGGACTACAACGCCCTGGCGCAGCTGGACTACACGGCCCTCCAGTATGCCACCATTATTGTGGCCATTATCCCCATTCTCCTGATCTATCCCCTGGTGCTGAAGTTCTACACCAAGGACGCGATGGCGGGCGGTGTGAAGGGATGACCCCCTTGGAAGCGCTGCTGCCCCGGATGGAGGGAATTCCCGAGGGCCCGGAGCTTTCCGCGCTGGCCGATCAGCTGGCCGGCGGAAGCGGACGGCGGATAACCGAGATCACCTACGCCTGGCGGGACGGCTCTCCCTCTATGGCGGTCCAGACCGGAGACGCTCGGGCGCGGATTTGGCCGGAGAGGGGCGGGTTGCACCTGATTCGGGGGCCGGAGCAGATTTACCCCTATGTGCTCTATCTGCCCGAGGGATGCCGCCCCGGCGGGGAGAAGCGGTGGCCTGTGATCTTCTTCTTCCACGGGATAGGCGACCGGGGGGACGATTTGAAGGGCGTTCTGCGCCGGGGACTGCCTGCCCATTTGGAGAAGGGGAGGGGGCTGGACGCCATTGTCATCGCGCCCCAGTGTCCGGCGGATTCCCACTGGGCGGACAGCGAGGCGGAGCTCCAAAAGCTCCTCCGCTTCATTCCGCAGATGGAGGCGGCTTACCCCATAGACCGGGACCGGATGTACCTGACGGGCCTCTCTATGGGCGGGCGCTGCACCTGGAAGCTGGCGCTGGCCCTGCCGGAGGTTTTTGCGGCGGCGGCTGTCGTCTGCGGCAGAACGGAGAACTACGGCGCTCTGCCGTCCATCCGCACCATGCCCCTGTGGCTCTTCCACGGGGTTAAGGATGGAACAACGCCCTTCCAGACGGTCAGCGCGGTGGTCCCCCGTCTGCTGGAGAGCGGCTGCCGGGAGCTCCACCTGACGGTCTATCCCTATTTGGGCCACGATGTCTGGAGCAGGACCTACGCCCGGGCGGATCTGTACGACTGGCTCCTGGCGCAGTCCCTGTCCGGAAACCGGAGGGGCGAAGCTGCTCCGGAATACCTGTAAGCCGCACCGCCGGGGGAAGCTCCGGAGGTGTGCAAATAGAAAACCCACATTACAAAATCAACAACTGGAGGTAACTATGAAAAAGCTATGTTCTCTTGCGCTGGCGCTTCTCATGATCCTCGGCTGTCTGGCCGGCTGCGGCGGCGGTGACAATACCGGCGGCAGCAATACCAACGGCGGACAGCAGCCCCCTGCCGAAAACGGCGGCGGTTCCACGGCCGATCCCGTGGAGTCCGGCGGATCTATCGGCTCCGCCGACGCCCCTGTGGACGTGAAGGTGATGGTCAAGGACGTGTTCCCCGACGAGGAGGATGTCCAGCTGCTGTGCGCGGCCATCAATGAGAAGATGGCCGCCCATGGCCAGTATGTCAACGTCTCCTTCGTGGAGCCCCCCGCCAGCAGCTATCCCACCGCTCTGCCCCTGGCTGTGATGAACGGCGAGATTGACGCCGACCTCATCTACTTCCAGGGCGGCGACCAGGCCGTGTCCGAGCAGGGCCTGCTGGAGGATCTGACCCCCTACATCGCCGGATCCACCTATGTAAAGGATTTGATGGACGAGTCCAACGCAGCCAAGATGAAGAGCTATCCCTACCTGCTGTGGCTGGCGCCTCCCCGCATCCCCTCCCCGGTGATCCGCACCGACTGGGCGGAGCAGATGGACTCCTTTGACGCCCTGATGGCCGACCCCACTGTGGACAACTACTACGCTTTCTTTAAGGAGCTCAAGGACAAGGGCCTGGTCAAGTATGCCCTGAGCGGCGACGGCGACACCGCCCGCTTCAACAGCATCTTCAACCACGCCTTCGGCGTCACCGGCACGGTGGTGCAGGAGGATGGCCAGTGGATCTTCTCCAAGGCCAGCCAGGCGGAGAAGGCCAAGCTGGAGTTCTACGCCAAGCTGTACGCCGAGGGCCTGCTGGATCCCGATTATCTGACCAACACCTGGGATGTGCTGGAGCAGAAGTTCTATGAGGGCGATCTGGCCGTCATCGCCGGCACCGCCGGCGCGGTCATCCAGATTTATGACACCAAGATGGTCTCCGTCAACGGCGAGGAGGCGGCTCTGACCGTTCTGCCCCCCGCCAAGGGCGTGAGCCAGTCCTACACCTCCGTGGATGTCACCAAGGAGTCCCGGGGCTTCGCCATCAACGTGGACTCCAAGAACAAGGAGGCCGCTTTCGCGGTGCTGGAGTTCATGGCCAGTCCCGAGGGCCGTATCCTGGACAAGGTGGGCATTGAGGGCAAGCACTACAACATTGAGAACAACCAGATCGTTTTCACCGACCAGTTCTCCAGCTGGTGGGCCCGCTTCTGGGACACCGTCAACAAGTTCGACCCCAAGGATCCCTCTCTGGCCGAGCCGGTGCTCTGTGAATCCGCCCAGAAGTCCCTGGATATGGTCAACGAGTATATGATCATGGACACCAACCTGCTGATTCCCAACGAGCTGTCTCCCCAGTGGGACGCCATGACCAACCTGTACAACGAGTACTCCTCCGATATCATCCGGGGCGTGCGTCCCGTGAGCGACTTTGATGAGTTTGTGGCCAAGTGGAACGAGGCCGGCGGCGACCAGTTCGCCTCCCTGCTCCAGGAGACCTTTGGTTAAGCAACCTCCGGGGCCTCCTGCGGGAGGCCCCTCCAACGAAAAACATGAGATGAAGAGGTAGGATATGCTGACAAGAAACGAGTTCATCCAAAACAGGGATCGGGTATTCGATAAGGTCTACGGGGCCCTCTCGGGCCTGGCCATCGGCGACAGCTTCGGCGACGCCTCCCGGAAGCCGGAGAACCGGGCCGCCTACCAGGTGACCACGGACTTCAACAAGGGGGCCTCCTGGTCCACCGACGACACGGAGTTCGCCCTGCTCACCGCCAAGACCATCATCCGCTGCCGGGGGAAGCTGACCACCGAGGAATGCGTGCGCTCCTGGATGGAGGACGTTGTGACCCAGGATGAGTACAAGCGGGGCGGGGCCAGCGAGATCGAGGCGGCCAACAATCTGCGCAAGGGCCTCCAGCCCCCCCTGTCCGGCAAGTTCAACACCTTCCACATGAGCGACGGCTCCTCCATGCGCATCGGACCTATCGGCATTCTGTGCGCGGGGGATGTGGAGAGGGCCAAGGAGTACGCCCGGATCGAGTCGGAGATCAGCCACTTCCGGGACGGCGTCTGGGGCGCCCAGGCGGTGGCGGCAGCGGTGGCCGCGGCCATGGTGGATGGCTCTATGGAGGAGATTTTCGACGCGGCCATGTCCGCCATTCCGGAGGAGTCCTGGCTGTACTACAACATGACCAAGTCCTTTGAGATTCTGGAGAAGAAGGGCAGCCTGCTGGAGGCCTGGATGGAGCTCCACGACTTCCTTTGGACCAGCTCCTGGGCCACCACGGCGGAGGCCATCCCCTCGGCGTTTGTTTGCCTGAAGGCGGTCAGCGACGACTTCCGCAAGGGCGTTACCCTGGCGGGGAACTTCGGCCGGGACGCCGACACCATCGGCGCGGTGGCCGGGGTGATTCTGGGGGCCAAGTACGGCGCGTCCCAGATGCCCCAGGCGTGGATTGAGAAGACCCGCTTCCCCAGCGGCACCTGCCTGACCTTCACCAAGGGGATCGACATTCGGGACTACGCGGAGAAGATAACGGATATCATTGTCGAGGGCTGATTCCTCGCAGGGAAACGGGCCGTGAAAACGGCCCGTTTTATTTCAGTTTTGGAAAACAGGGAGGAGTCCTATGAAAATCAAAAAGCCCGCCTCGGCGGGCACGCTGGAGTCCAGCGACGTCTTTGTGTCTGTGGCTCCCAACGAGGGCGGCGGCATCGACATCGAGCTGGAGAGCGAGGTGGAGGCTCTCTTCGGGGACGCCATGGAGGCCGCTGTCCGGCGGGAGCTGGCGCTGGCCGGCATTACCGAAGCCGCCGTCCGCCTCCAGGACCACGGGGCCCTGGACTGCGTCATCGCCGCCCGGGTGCGCTGCGCCCTCTACCGGGCGGCGGAGGAGCGCTACGACTGGACAAGGGAGGACGGCGGACAATGAGAGAACAGGCGCTGATGCGGACCAATCTCTACGTGGGCGGCTCCAGCCCCGGGAAGCTGCTGGACGCCCGATTCTACAACGAAGACTGTATTGTCTACGACCTGGAGGATTCGGTGGCCCTTTCCGACAAGGACGCCGCCCGGTTTCTGGTCTATAACGCCGTCCGGTACCACCGGCCTCCGGACAAGTACGTCATCATTCGGGTCAACGGCCTCTACTCCCCCTTCCTGGAGGAGGATTTAGCCGCCGCCGTCCGGGCCCGGCCCGACGCCATCCGCCTGCCCAAGGTGGAGCACGCCCAGGAGGTTCGGCGGGTGGACGAGCAGATCACGGCCATCGAGTGCCAGGCGGGCATCCCCGAGGGGACCACCCAGCTCTGGTGCAATATCGAATCGGGCCTGGGGGCCTCCAACGCCAAGGAGATTGCCGCCGCCAGCCCCCGGGTGGCCGCGCTGGCCCTGGGGGCGGAGGACTACACCGCCAGCATGGGCGCTCTGCGGAGCAAGACGGGCTGGGAGATCTTCTACGCCCGGATGCAGGTGCTGGAGGCCTGCCGCCTGGCGGGAGTCTCCGCCCAGGACGCGGTGTTCAGCGATCTGGATGACATGGAGGGCCTGGCGGAGGATCTGAAGACCACCCGGGGACTGGGCTTCGACGGCAAGACCGTGGTCCACCCCCGGCAGGTGGATGTAGTCAACGCCGCCTTCACCCCCACCAAAAAGGAGATCCGCCACGCCCAGCGGGTGATGGAGGCCCTGGCTCAGGGGGAGCGGGACCACACCGGCGTGGTGGTGGTAGACGGCAGCATGGTGGACAAGCCCATGGAGCGCCGTGCCCGGACCGTCCTGGCCCAGGCCCGGGCGGCGGGCGTATTGGAAGGAGGCGGAGACGATGCGCAATAGTCTGGGACGGGAGCTGCCGGAGAAAATCGGCGGAAATATCGTGCGGCCCTACACCGGGGAGGCGTCCCCGGCGGAGCCGGTTCCCGCTGTAACCCGGCGGACAGTGGTCCGGAACCGAGGCGAAAACAAGCTGCTGGGGAGCCTGCGGGAGGCGATTCGGGCCGTGGGCCTCCGGGACGGCATGACCATCTCCTTCCACCACTCCTTCCGGGAGGGGGACCAGGTGGTAGGCCAGGTGATGGAGGCCATCCGGGCCGAGGGGATCAAGGGCCTGCGCTTCGCCCCCAGCGCCGTGGTGAATCTCCGGGATTTCTCCCTGGCGGACTGCGTCCGGGACGGCGCCATCGACCGGGTGGAGGCCAGCGGCATCCGGGGAGAGCTGGGGGACCGGCTTCTGGACGGGTCTGTGAGCCTGGCTCAGCCGGCCATTCTCCGGCCCCATGGGGCCAGGCCCCGGGCCATTGAGAGCGGGGAGCTCACCATCGATGTGGCATTCATCGCCGCTTCCGCCGCCGATGAGCGGGGAAACTGTACCGGTCAGATCGGCAAAAATCCCTGCGGCAGTCTGGGATACTCCTTTGTGGACGCCAGGAACGCTGGAAAGGTGGTGGTGGTCACGGATACGCTTGTGGACTACCCCTGCCTCCCCGCCAGCATCGGGCAGGAGCTTGTGGACTATGTGGTCCAGGTGGAGCAGGTGGGAGACCCGGCCAAAATCGGCGCGGGAGCCGCCCGGCTGACGAAAAATCCCAGAGATTTGGCGATTGCCCAGCGGGTAGCGGACGTGATCGCCGCCTCGGGCCGCTTCCGAGAGGGCTTCTCCTTCCAGACCGGGGCCGGAGCGATCAGCATCGCCTGCACCAAGTTCCTCTCCCAGCGGATGGCAGAACGGGAGGTCAAGGCCAGCTTTGCCCTGGGGGGCGCCACAGCGGCGATTATTGATATGTACGACGCCGGGCAGATCCGGGCGGTAGAGTGCAGCCAGTCCTTCGACGCGGTAGCGGCCAAGGCCATTTGGGACCGGCCCGGGGTGGTGGAGATCGACAATGCGGCCTACTCCAACGCCTTCTCCCGGGGGAGCTTTCTGGACCGGCTGGACTTCGGGGTTCTGGGAGCCCTGGAGGTGGATGTGGACTTCAACGTGAACATTCTCACCGGGGCTTCCGGACGAATGATGGGGGGCCTGGGCGGCGGACCGGACGTTGCTGCCGGAGCGGCGGTGTCCATCGTGGCCCTGCCCATTGTCCGGGGACGGATCCCATCGGTGGTAGAGCGCGTAGCGGCCTGCTGTACCCCAGGGGAGACGGTGGCCTGCGTGGTCACACAGGCGGGCGTGGCGCTCAACCCCCGGCACCGGCGGTACGAGGAGCTGCGGGCGGACCTGCGGCAGGCCGGAATAAAGCTGACGACGATCGAGGCGCTCCAGCGGCTGGCGGAGTCCATCACCGGCCGACCCCAGGAGATCCCCCGGACAGACCGGCCGGCTGTGGTGGTGGAGTACCGGGACGGAACCGTGGTGGATGTACTGCGGGAATTTGCTTAGGCGGAAGGGTCCCAAAACAGAAAACAGCGAAGGCGGGGAGCCAAAGAGCTCCCCGCCTTCGCTCAGCTTGTAGAAAAAGTCCATTTTCAACAGTTGAACAGAGCAAAAAAGTTGCAGTTTTCGAAATAAATTCTAAAAATCGACCGCAAAAAACATTATATA
>JAAWUC010000027.1 GCA_022804995.1 Oscillospiraceae bacterium | reverse complement strand
GGCTTAATAGTGACAAGTAACTATTTGCCGCAGAGGGCGGCGTGACCGAGTGTCACGCCGTCTTTCTGCGTCTATAGGTAGTTTCCGTTATAACAAGTTCGCTGATTTCCGGTACTTCAACTTCCTCCAGGAAGTTGAAAACGATTTTGACCTTTTGCGTCCGCTTGCCGCTGGACTTGTTCAGGATGTAAACGATGATCTGCTTGATGAACTCGTTCACAATGGCGGCGTCAACTCCGAGATGTCCACATACTTCTCCAGCAGGGCGGGAAAACTATTTCACAACGCCGCCTTATGGTACAAGAGTACATTGACGATCTCCATAGTCAAATGACAAACTTACAAAACGCTTTGGCGTTGACCGAGAAGAAATTAACATTTTATGAAGAACTCTTGCAATCGCCGTTTGCACAAGAGTTGACATATCTTGAAGAATGGAATTTGTTCAAGAGCAAGGGAGAAAGTTAGAGATGGATACAGTCTTAATCACTGGAACCATCAGTGGAATTGGAAAAGCATTTGCCGAGAAATTTGCAAGTATGAGGAACAACACAATCCTTGTGTCAAGAAACAGGAGCAACCTCCAACAACAACAAATAGACCTACAATCACGCTATCAAGTTTCGGCTGAATACATCCCCTGCGATTTAGCAGAAGTCGATGCAGTGGATATGATTATGGAACAAATCCGCAGTTGGAGCTTATCTGTTTTAATCATGCTCATTTCTGACGGCTTTGAGAAAATCAGAGCCGCCACTTTTATGCTTTGGCGGCAATAGGAGGACGCCGCTACCCTGGACGAGTTCTGGGAGTTGGCCAAACGCACCGAGCTGTACGATTTCAGCTATGCCAAGAAGGTCACAGTGAATACCACGATTTTTCGTGCCAGAAACCCTGCCTGTTTTCGGTCCAGCTAAGAAAGGTCAAGAGTGGATTGCGAAGAATTTGAGAAAGGCTGAGGTGGTAAAAAGGGTACAGGAAAAATAGAGGAACGATATGGCAGAAGTTCACGCAGCTTGAGAAACAGCGGCGTCAGTATCTATCCGCCAGGAACTCCAACAGTTGCAGGGACAGCAGAATAGACAAAGCCATGAGAAAGAACGTAGTCAGGAGCGGTGACACTTCCGGGGTGATTTGCTGGCCGTCTATAATTCATAAAAACGAATCCACAGACCACTTTCGTCCCGAAGCCCCTCGCCTACGAACTGATTGCGGTGGAGCAGAGGGGCCAGCGCGGGGGAGTCGGTGATGAAGGTGGGGACGGTCCGGAAAGGGGCGGGGCGTGCGCCGTCGGTGAACCAGCCGTTGTTTTCCACATAGATGTGGCAGTTCCGGCCACCCTTGTCCTGGCCCGTCAGCATATACCGGGCCGACATATGACGCACCTCGTTCTGGTTGATGATCTGGGTATCTACCCCGCAGGGTTCTACGATCCCATTGAAAATGGGACCGGTTACGGTGCCTTTGAAGGGGATCATTTTTACACTACCGATTTCGCTGGCCAGCATGACGGTTCCCTCGGGATCAGTCTCTACATGGACCTCTAAAATGGGTGTTGATTTGTGCTTCATTGCAGCCTCCTATTTTATCATTTTTCCCAAACCACTCCAGTAAATAGTCAATAAATGACTTGACCGCGTGAGCGGTATAGTTCCGCTGGGGCAGCAGGGTATAAAAAAGCCGGTTCACCTGCAAAGAAGCGATGGAGAAGAACAGCAATCTGTTTGAGGGGATGGAAAAGACGATACGGTCGCTGATAAAGGCGGCCCCCAGTCCGTTGTCCGCAAAACGGTAGGCCGTAACCAGCTGGGACAACGCCATTTTAACCTTGGGGATAAATCCGGCCTCGTCAAACATGGCCTGGCTTCGATCATAGAGGTTATTCCCCTTTTGGAGGAGGATGAACTCCAGCGCTTGAAATTCCCCTAGCGGTACTCTGGGGCAGGAATCGGACAGGTGCCGCCCGGTCTGGATATCCTCTGCGGACAGGGCGCTCTGTCTCAGCTCTTCGGAAAGCGGGGACTCTCGGGGGACGGCCAGTAGTATATGGTCAAAAAAGGCGGGTTGATGTTCGAAACGCTCAATATGTTCTGGCGCGCAACTGAAGGTTAAGTCCAGCTCACGCCGCTCCAACCGCGTTGCCAACCGGGCCGAGCTGTCCTCTGACACTTGGAGCTGGATGCCTGGATACCGCTTGGAAAAGCCGGACAGCACCTCTGCCAGAAGGAAACAGTTTAGATAATGGGTTCCCCCGATGTGCAGACGGCCCGTGTTCAAGTCTCTTAAGTCCTCCAGTTCCCGGCTTAAATCGGACTCTAAATACTTTAGCTGCTCGACAGCCCGGATATATGCTTCCCCCGCCTGTGTCAGTGTCAGCGGGCGGCGGCTGCGGTCGAATAGTGCGGCTCCCAGGTTCTTTTCCTCCTGCCGGACAGCCATACTCAGGGCAGGCTGGGTCAGATAGAGCTTTTCCGCCGCCTTGGTAAAGCTGCCGGCCTGATAGACCTGATAGATATACTGCATATTTTGCTCCATATATAAGCCTTTCTTATATACTTATAAAAATCATAAAATTGATTATACAATAATTTTGTGCTATTGTAAAGATATCCTAAAAAACTTTTAAAATCCAATCTAAATTTAAGAAAAGAGAACAAATATGAACATTAATGCACTGCTGATGGATGCGCGAGATAATGTGGTGACCTGCGTGGCCCCAGTGCCCAAGGGAAACCAGATCGTTTACCAAAGGGGCGGCCAAGTATGTACGCTGACTGCGGAGGACGATATTCCCTACTGCCACAAGGTAGCGCTGGAGGACCTGAACCAGGGGGCCGAGGTGCGCAAGTACGGCGAGATGATCGGTCAAACCACCGCGCCTATTGCCAAGGGACACTGGGTCAGTCATGAAAACATTTTCAGTGTACCGCGGGACTATGACAGCGAGTTCATTCAATAATAAGAGGAGGGAAACGATAATGCAATTTTGGGGCTATAAGCGAAAAGAGGGTCGTGCGGGCATCCGCAACCATGTCCTGGTCCTTCCCACCTGTGCCTGCGGCAGCGAGAGCTGCCGGGTGGTGGCCAGTCAGGTTCGGGGTGCGGTGAACATTGTATTCAATACCGGCTGCTCCGATGTGGCGGCCAACACGGAGATGTCTCAGAAGATTCTCACCGGGTTTGCATGCAATCCCAACGTCTACGGCGTGGTTATCATTGGTCTGGGGTGCGAAACTGTCCCCCACCAAAAGCTCCGGGAGAAGATTCAGGCGCAGACCTCCAAGCCGGTGGTTTCCTTCGGCATCCAGGACGAAGGGGGCACTTTGAAAACTATCGAAAAGGCTGTTCGGGCTGCTCGGGACATGGCGGCGGAGGCGGCTATGCAGCCCAAGGAGCTGTGCGACATCTCTGAACTGTTGCTGGGTATTGAGTGCGGCGGCTCCGACGCCACCTCCGGCATTGCCAGCAACCCCGCCGTAGGCGAACTCAGCGATTTGCTGGTGGATTTGGGCGCCTCCACCATCATGAGCGAGTCCATTGAGTGGATCGGCGGGGAGCACGTGGTGGCCAAGCGGGCCGCTACCCCGGAGATACATAACCAGATCATCCAGATCTGCAAGGACTACGAGGCCCATCTAGAGGCCGCCGGACAGGACTGCCGGGCGGGCCAGCCCACCCCAGGAAACAAAGCGGGGGGGCTGTCCACCCTGGACGAGAAGAGCCTGGGCTGCATCCGAAAGGGAGGCACCCGTCCCATCGTGGAGGTGCTGGAACAGGCCCAACGGCCCACCAAGCACGGGGCCATTGTCATGGACACCGCGGGCTACGACATCTCCTCCGTTACCTCTATGGTAGCGGGCGGCTGCAACGCTGTCATCTTTACCACCGGCCGGGGTACCCCTACGGGCAATGCCATCGTTCCCGTGCTGAAGGTCACCGCCAACGCCCACACTTACCAGTGGATGGAGGACAACATGGATGTGGACCTGAGCCCCATCATCACCGGAGATAAGACCTATCAGGAGATGGGCCGGGAGCTGCTGGATGTCATCGGCGATGTGTGCAGCGGAAAGCTGACCAAGGCGGAGGCCTACGGCTTCTCCGATGTGGCGGTGGACCACGTCTGCCGGTTCGTATAAAAACAGCCTTCAGAAGAGAAAGGAAAAAATAGATATGACTCCATTGACAATCTGCCTCATTATCAGTGTGCTGACCATGGTCAGCTACGTATTGAACAAAATTCCTATGGCTCTCACGGCTCTGCTCAGCATGGTAGCTTTCATCCTCACCGGCTGTCTGAATCCCCAAACCGCTCTGGGCTACTTCGGTAACGCCAACGGCATCATGATCGTGGCCATGTTTGTAGTGGCGGCAGGCTTTACCCGCACCCAGTTCGTGAAAAAGTGCGCCGCCAGCGTGAACCGCATTGCCAAGGGCTCCCTGATGATGGTAATGCTGGGCTACGTACTGGTCACCGCCCTGCTGGCCCAGTTCATCCAGAGCTCCGTCATCGTGTTCGGCATTATGGCCCCCATGATGATCGCCACCTGTGACGAGATGAAGATCAGCCCGTCCAAAACCCTGTTCCCCCTGTCCATCGTCAGCATCGCCACCATCTCCGCCCTGCCTCTGGGTGGCGGGGCTACCCGGTTCGGCACCCTCAACGGCTACTTACAGGCCAATGATTACGCCTCTTACACTGTGGCCATCACCGATCCCATGAAGGCCTCCCTGCCTACGCTCATCGTGGTCATGATCTACTGCATCTTCTTCGCTACCAAATTCGCTCCCGATGCCCCGGTAGTTCAGGCCACCGAAATCAAGAGCCGCCAGGACAACAAGGCCCCTCTGTCCCCCTTTAAGGAGAAGGCCGGCTACACTATCTTCATCCTTACAACTGCTGCCCTCATCCTCCAGCCCCAGCTCAAGATCGAAACCTGGGTCATCTGCATTACCGGCGCTCTCGCCATGGTTCTCTTCGGTGTGCTCACCGAGAAGGAGGCCATCGCAGCTATCAACTGGCCCATGGCGTTCCTGTTTGCCGGCGCCCTGTGTATGGGCGGCGCTCTCACTGAGACCGGCGCGGGCGAGGTCATCGGCGGCATCCTGGCAAACTTCGCCAACAAGCTGAACAACCCCTATCTGATCGGCCTTGTCTTCTTCCTCGTCCCCTTCCTGCTCACCCAGGTGATGATGAATCGTACCGTGATGGTCATCTTCATCCCCATCGCCATCCTGGCCTGCAAGGCCATGGGTGCCAACCCCATAGGCATTATCATTCTGGTGCAGAATGCCTGCTCCAGCTCCTTTATGACCCCTATGGCCACCCCTGCCGTCCCCATGTGCATGGCCGGCGGCGGCTACGACATCCCTTCCCTGATCAAGCAGTCCATCCTGCCCGCCGCTATCCTGTGTATCGTCAACGTGGCCTGGATTATGACTGTGTTCCCCATGTACTAAGAATAAGCCTCGCATTCCCGCCGTCTGGCGGGGAGGCGAAACATCAAGGAGGTATGCTTTATGTTGGAAGTTAAGCAGTTCCCCGCCGATATGAGCGCCCTGGAGGTGGACCGGGCAGACGCCAAGCGGTGTCTCATTTCCGGACTCTTTGAGGAGCGTGTGGAAGTTGCGGGGGAGAAGCGGCGCTTTTATACCTACATCACCCCTGGGCTGTGCAGCAATCAGCCCTGTCTTGTAATCGCCCCGCCGGAGAATATGCCGGTGCTGGACTTTTTGGAAAAAGGCTTCTGGCTGAAATTTGCCCAAGAGCGCCGGGTTTTCCTCCACATTCTGGAGCCCAAGGGCGGAACATACAGCTTGGACGGCTCCGATGCGGCCTATATGAACATGGTCTATGTGGAAGTCCAGTCCCGGCGGTTCTACGTCACCATGCAGGACAATATTTACGCCGTAGGTACCGGCGGCGGGGCGGCGGTGGCCCAGCAGGCCGCCATGGAAATGGCCAGCGAGTGGTCCGGCCTGGCTACCTTCGGTGAGATGGCCCCGGAGGTGCTCCAGAGCTTCGACCGGATCCACACAGGGGAGAACACCGGTAAGACCGAATTGGTGGTCAGCGGCACCAAGGCCCAACTGCCTGTCTGGATGTGCTGGGAGGAGACCTCCGGAGACAACGCCGCTGTGCGGGACTACTGGAAGGGCCAGAACGACGCCGGTGAGGAGCCTTTCTCCAACCGCTGGGCGGACGAGGTATACTTCCCCAGCCGTGTTTGCAAAAAGAGCCAAATCAACGAAGAGAAGATTGCCCAAGTCCGGGTGACCAGCGGCTGGACCGGCAGACTGACCGAGGAATTTTTCAACGCCGTCTGGGACTTCATCAGTCTGGCCCGCCGTCACCGCAGCTTTGGCAAGAAGGCCCTGCGGTGGTATGAGGACCCCGCCGCTTACGGCGCGGAGCTCCACACTATGGAGCTGGACGGCTTTACCCGCCGGTGGTATGAATATGTGCCCGAGAGCGTCCGGAACAGCAAGGTCCCCGTCCCCTTGGTGGTGTGTATGCACGGCCGGGGCGGCAGCGCCGAGAGCTTTATCGACCTGTCCGGCATGAACCGGGTCGCCGAGGAGAGAGGGTTCATCGTGGTGTTCCCCGAGGCCAGCGTCTACCAGCAGCGCCCGGGTGGACTGCGGAACGTCCTGCTGTGGAACGGAAACTACCAGGGCAAGCCCATTGACGATGTGCCGTTTATCCTCAGCATGATTGAAGCTGTAAAAGGCAAATACGCTATTGATGCCAGCCGGGTGTACGCCTGCGGCCAGTCCAGCGGCGGCATGATGACCTCCGCTCTGGCCATTCGGGCCCCGGAGGTGTTCGCCGCCGTGGCCCCCTGGTCGGCCATCCGCAACCCGAACTTCGATGGTCCCCCGCCGGAGAAGATCGACCCGGTGGTCCCCTACCTGTTTCTCTTCGGGGAGCACGACTGGCTGTGCGTGGACCGGGAGAAGGGCGAATTGGAGTACCATGTGGCCCCCGATATCGCGGCTTTCCTGCGCAATCTCATGAAAATTTACCAGTTGGACGGGGTCCCCCGCCGGTACGCCTGCGGCGAGATCAACTACTATGTCTATCCCAATGCCAAGGGAGTGCCACTGCTTATCGTGGGTACGGTGAAGGACATGTCCCACGCCAACTACCCCCGGGAGAGCTGGATTACCTATGACGAATTCTTGGCCAAGTTCTCCCGGCGGGCCGACGGAACACTGCTGTATATGGGCGAAGAGGCGCTGTAACTCCATTTTAATAAAGAAGTTTCCTTAACCGCGGCGCGGGCCGGAGCAGTATCTGCATTGGCCCGCGCCACCTATACCGCCGCACAGAGAGGCCGCTATGTAGTGCTGTGCGAGAAGGAGGACGAACTGGGGGGCATCCTCAAGAGTGGGCAGGCCCTGCCCTTCAAGTATGAGATGTACCAGCTGGCTGGGACCTGCGCCAAGTTCTGCCGGGACGCCGCTCTGGACGTTTAAACAGATACTAAGTTTGCCGCTGTCCTTCCGAAAAGGACGGCGGCAAGTCATAAATAAGGGGGATTACTATGCCTGTTGGAGTTATTGTGAACTGTTTATCTGTGCTAATAGGGGGATTTGTAGGCGCAGCGCTTACCCGAACACTCTCGGATAAACTAAAGTCAGACCTGCCGGCATTGTTTGGGTTTTGCTCTATTGCTATTGGTATCAATTCTATTATTAAGGCGCAGGCCATGACTGCGGTTGTCTTGGCAATTCTGGGGGGATTTATCATTGGACATATTTTGAATTTGGACACAGCAGCAATCCGTTTTTTCAAATGGCTGATTGAAACACTGCATCTTGGCAGAGAGCGTATTGACATGAATATGTATATCACCGTAGTCGCATTGTTTTGTTGTTCCGGGTTCGGCTGGTACAGCACGCTGATAGAGGGGATCTCTGGTGATCCCAGCCTATTGTTCTCCAAATCGATTCTGGACTTTTTTACAGCTATTGTGTTTGCGGCGGCGCTGGGGAGGGCGGTCTGTGTGATTGCGGGTCCGCAGATTTTGGTTCTGATGGTTATCTTTGGCGTTGGCCGCATGGCTGGTGCGTGGGTCACACTAGGGATGTTTGCTGATTTGTCCGCCTGCGGCGGTATTTTGACGTTGGCCGCCGGTATGCGCGTAGCCAAAATTAAAAGTGTACCACTTATCAATTTAATTCCGTCTCTGATATTAATTATGCCTCTTTCAGCACTGTGGACAACATTGATGGGATAGGGGGGGTAAATAAAAAACGACTAAGCGCTGTTTGAAAAATGGAAAGATGCGCAATGGCGAGGGATTTCGTCACTGGACAAACATAATTTTTCGCAGGAATACTGGATGTATTTCAAGAAAAATTAGGGAAGTACGGGGCAAAAGCGCCGCCGGTTGAATGTTTTTGCATTTTTTAGCAATTCCTAATTAGCCTGTAATATTCTTCTGAGCTACTTCATCTTTACGTCCACACTTGACCAAGGATAAGTCACGCCTGGGCCGGAACTATTTGCAAGCGGCTGATCGACGAGGAAGCCGCTAAAACGGGTCGGTACATCTTCAAGCTGTGCTGTGACGGCCTTGGCGCCACACAAATCGCCAACCGGCTGAAAGGGGAACAGGTACTCAGCCCAGCAGCAGGGCGGACTGCTTCCAGATCGGCCTTTCCACTGGGCACAGAAAACCGTATCTGGAATTTTGGACAGAGCGGAGTACCTGGGCCATACGGAGAACTTCAAGACCGCATCTACGAGGACATGGCGGCGGGACGGATCCGCTCGGAGCGGTTTGACAAGCTCTCCACGCAGTATGAGGAGGAGCAGGTACGCCAGGTCATCGGGGAGCTGCAATCGCTGATCGGCGATGGCGGGCAGGAAGCCCTTGACCTCCGGCAATTCCTGAAAAATGTCCGCAAGTACACCGCCCCGGAAGAACTGACGGCCTCTGCGAAGCCGGGGACGGCAGAAGTCAATGGCGTAAAGATCGAAAATTGGCCTGAAAAGGCACAGGACTGTGACCTTTTACAGTCACAGTCCTGTGGTACATAAATACTTCGTTGCGGCACCTTGCTTGAAGCGCCGCCTGCTTTTCTTTGCTGCGTTCTTTTATCAGTCAATAAGGCTCTTCCCGTCCATCTCCTCAGGACAGGCCAGACCCAGAATATCCAGAATCGTGGGGGCGATGTCCGCCAGACGGCCCGGATGGAGCTTGGCGTTGGCACCCACCAGGATGAAGGGCACCAGATTGGTGGTGTGGGCGGTCATGGGGGAGCCGTCGCCCTTGCGCATCTCCTCGGCGTTGCCGTGGTCGGCGGTGATCATGGCGATGCCGCCCATGGCCCGGGTGGCGGCCACCACCTTGCCCACGCAGGCGTCCACCGTCTCCACCGCCTTCACCGCGGCCTCGTAGACCCCGGTGTGGCCCACCATGTCGCAGTTGGCGAAGTTGAGGATAATCACATCGTAGTTCCCGGACTCAATGCGCTCCACGCACTTATCCGCCACCTCCACGGCGCTCATCTCCGGCTGGAGGTCGTAGGTGGCCACCTTGGGGGAGGGCACCAGCACCCGGTCCTCCCCGGGGAAGACCTCCTCGCTGCCGCCGTTGAAGAAGAAGGTGACATGGGCGTATTTCTCCGTCTCGGCAATGCGCAGCTGGGTCATGTTCATCCGGCTCAGGTACTCGCCCAGGCCGTTCTTCACCAGATTCCGGGGGAAAGCCACCTGGACGTTGGGCATGGTCGCGTCATATTCGGTGGTGCAGATATAGGTCAGGGGGAAGAACTCCCGATTGAACCCGTCGAAGGCGGGGTCCACGAAAGCCCGGGTGATCTCCCGTGCCCGGTCGGGGCGGAAGTTAAAGAAGATGATGCTGTCGTTGTCGGAGATGGTCCCCTCGCCGTCGCAGACCACGGGCTCCACAAACTCGTCGGTAACGCCCTTGGCGTAGCTCTGGGCCACGGCGTCCACCGGATCCGCGTTGCTCACGCCCCGGCCATAGACCATGGCGTCATAGGCCTGCTCCACCCGGTCCCAGCGCTTATCCCGGTCCATAGCGTAGTAACGGCCCATGACGGTGGCGATCTTCCCCACGCCGATCTCCCGGCACTTGGCAGCTGTCTCCGCCACAAAGTCCTTGCCGCTGGTGGGGGACACGTCCCGGCCGTCCAGAAAGGCGTGGATGTAGACCTTCCCCAGTCCCCGGAGCTTCGCCATCTTCAGCAGGGCCCAGAGGTGGGTAGTGTGGGAGTGGACGCCGCCGTCGGAGAGGAGGCCGTAGAGGTGGAGGGCGCTGCCGTTTTTCAGGCAGGCATCCATGGCCGCGCAGTAGGCGGGGTTCTCAAAAAAGGTGCCGTCCTCAATGGAGCGGGTGATCCGGGGCAGGTCCTGATAGACTACCCGGCCCCCGCCGATGTTGGTGTGGCCCACCTCGCTGTTGCCCATCTGTCCGTCGGGCAGGCCCACGTCCAGTCCGGAGGCGGAGAGGGTGGTGTGGGAGCAGGTGGCGAACAGGCCGTCCAAAACAGGGGTGGCGGCGTGGGTGACGGCGTTGCCGTCCTCCGCATTCCGCAGGCCAAAGCCGTCCATGATAATCAGAGTCGTCGGTGTCTTGTTCATAATTACCTCGATTTCTCAGCTTTCCAGGAATGGCGGTACCCGCCCCTGGGAGCGGGTACCGGACAGAAGTGCTCCGTTACTCCTGGTTTGCCGCGTTGATGATCTCCACGAACTGGTCGGGCTTGAGGGACGCGCCGCCGATGAGGCCGCCGTCCACATCGGGCTGGGCCAGCAGCTCCTGGGCGTTCTTGGGGTTCATGGAGCCGCCGTACTGGATGGTGACGGACCGGGCCACCCGCGCGCCGTAAAGGCCCCGGATGATGGTGCGGATGCTGGTGCAGACCTCGGCGGCCTGCCCGGCGGTGGCGGTGCGGCCGGTGCCGATGGCCCAGATGGGCTCATAGGCGATGACGCACTTGCGCACCTTCTCCGCGGCTACGCCGGACAGGGCGCTCTTCACCTGGAGGGCAATGAGCTCCAGGGTCACGCCCATATCCCGCTGCTCCAGGCTCTCGCCCACGCAGATGATGGGGTGCAGGCCCGCCTCCAGGGCGGCGTGGACCTTCTTGTTGACGGTCACGTCGGTCTCGCCGAAGTACTGCCGCCGCTCACTGTGGCCGATAATGACATACTTGACGCCCAGGTCCTTGAGCATATCGGCGGACACCTCGCCGGTGTAGGCGCCGTTGGGCTCAAAGTACAGGTTCTCCGCGCCAACGGCCACCCGCATATCCTTGAACGCCTTCATGGCGGCGGGAATATTCACGAAGGGGACGCACACTACCACGTCGCACCACTTGGCGCGGGGGAGGATGGGCTTGAGCTCCTCGGCAAATTTCTTGGTCTCGCTGGCGGTCTTGTTCATCTTCCAGTTGCCTGCAATGATGGTCTTGCGGTATCTACGGTTCATGGCGTTTTTCTCCTGATATATTAAATATTTTTCAATATAGAACTCTTTTTATTCTTCCCCGGCCCTTTTACTTGTCCAGCAGGCAGGCCACGCCGGGCAGCTCCTTGCCCTCCAGGAACTCCAGGGAGGCGCCGCCGCCGGTGGAGATGTGGGTCATCTTGTCGGCATAACCCAGCTGGGCCACGGCGGCCGCGCTGTCGCCGCCGCCGATGATGGTGATGGCGTCGGTTTCGGCCAGGGCCTTGGCCACCGCCCGGGTACCCTCGGCGAAGGCGGGGAACTCAAAGACGCCCATGGGCCCGTTCCAGATAACGGTGCCGGCGTCCTTGACGGCGGCGGTGTAGGTCTCGATGGTCTTGGGGCCGATGTCCATGCCCATCATATCCTCGGGGATGGTCATCACGTCGTGGAGCACAGGGGCGGCGTCCTTGGAGAACTCCGCAGCGCACAGGGTATCCACCGGCAGGAGCAGGGAAACACCCTTCTCCCTGGCCTTGGTGGTCATCTCGTTGCAGTAATCCAGCCAGTCGGCCTCCAGCAGGCTCTTGCCCACGCTGCCGCCCCGGGCCTTGGCAAAGGTGTAGGCCATGCCGCCGCCGATGATGATGGTATCGGCGATGTCCAGCAGATGGTTGATAACGCCGATTTTGGAGGACACCTTGCTGCCGCCCAGGATGGCCACCAGGGGCCGCTTGGGATTTGCCAGGGCGCCGCCCATGATCTCCAGCTCCTTCTCAATAAGGAAGCCGCTGACGGCGGGAAGGTACGCCGCCACGCCGGCGGTGGAGGCGTGGGCCCGGTGGACCGCGCCGAAGGCGTCGGAGACGTAGACCTCGGCCATGTCCGCCATGGCCTTGGCCAGCGCGGGGTCGTTTTTGGTCTCGCCCTTCTCAAAGCGGGTGTTCTCCAGCAGCAGGACCTGGCCGGCGCTCAGGGCGGCGGCTTTGGCCTTGGCGTCCTCGCCCACCACGTCCGCGGCCATGATCACGTCCTTCCCCAGCAGCTCGCCCAGGCGCGCGGCCACGGGCTTGAGGCTGAACTTCTCCTCGGGCCCGTTCTTGGGCTTGCCCAGGTGGGAGCAGGCGATCACTGCCGCCCCCTGCTCCAGCAGGTACTGGATGGTGGGCAGGGCGGCGCGGATGCGCTTATCGTCGGTGATGGCCCGGGTGTCGGGGTCCTGGGGGACGTTGAAGTCGCACCGCAGGAGGACCTTCTTCCCCTTCACGTCGATGTCTTTTACGGTCTTTTTGTTGTAATTCATTGTGCCTATGACTCCTTTCAAACGATATTGAGATTGGTTTGATTGGTGTGATAATCAGGATATCGCCCTCCGGCGGGGGCTCTTTTACGCCTCCGCCATCTCCCCCGCCCCCAGAAGGCCGGGGAAGCCGTTCTGCCGCAGGGCCTCGTAGACCAGCACGGCGGCGCTGTTGGCCAGGTTCAGGCTCCGGGCCCCGCCCACCATAGGCAGGCGAACACACCGTTCCCGGTACTTTTCCCGGAAATCCAGGGGCAGTCCCGCCGTCTCCTTCCCGAAGAAGAGCCAGCTGTCCGGGGAGAACCGGGCTGCGCTGTAGGGCCTGGGTGCCTTGGTGGTGGCGAGCCACAGGTCCTCCCCCGCCTCCGGATGCCTGGAAAAGAGGTCCTCCAGGCTGGGGTGGACCTCTACCCGCACCAGGTGCCAGTAGTCCAGTCCCGCCCGCTTCACCGCCCGGTCGCTGACGTCGAAGCCCAGAGGCTCCACCAGGTGCAGCCTGCTGCCGGTGGCGGCGCAGGTGCGGGCGATGTTGCCGCAGTTGGGCGGGATCTCCGGCTCCACCAGAACAACGTGCAGCATCCTCCGCCTCCCCCCTCTTGGGAGGGCAGGGCGCGGGGGCGCTCTGTCCTCTCAAATTTTAACAGCGTATATTCTAAAACAATTTCCTCCTGAATTCAAGCATAAATGGAAAAATTATTTCAGAATTTTTACACTTTTACCGCCCCTCCGGACAGATTCCATAAAACCGCAAATTTTACAGCGGGGCTTTGGGGAAAATTTGTGCAAAAAGACTGTACAGGGAAAGTATCCCCCGTATTTCGTTGAAAATTGCGCCGCTTTTTTTGAAAATTTCCCTTGCATAACCTGCCGGGTCTGGTATAATGGGGATCAGTACATGGGGATGAGGTGCTGGATATGGACAAAAAGTGCGTGGTTATCTTTCTCACGGACGACACAGCCTCCACCTATAACGGAAAACCGCTGATGCTGCAGGATGCGCTCTTCTGCCCGGTTCTCAACTGGTGCATGCGCGCGTGGATGGAAAAGGGCGTCGGGCGGTTTTTTGTTGTATGCGGGGAGGAGGACATGGCCGCCGCGGCCGCCTGCTTCCCGGAGGGGGCCGTGGCGGCGGCGGGAACCCTGGACACCTATGCGCAGGATCTGGAGGTGTTCGCCCACGGCTGCTGGATTGAGGAGGTCCGGGAGGCCATGCTGCCGGTGGGAAGCATGATGCTCTCCTTCCACTCCACCCAGGAGCTGGTCCGCCTCCAGGGGGCGGTGCGGGACGACATCGCCGCTTATCATCAGCGCACGGGGGTGAACATTCTGGACCCGGAGACCACCTATATCGATCCTCGGGTGACCATCGGGGCGGGGACCACCATTCTGCCGGGGACCATCCTGCGGGGGAATACGGTTATCGGCCCGGACTGCGAGATCGGCCCCAACGCCATGGTTGTGGACTGCGCGGTGGGGGCGGGGAGCGTGGTCAACGCCTCCCAGATCTACGAGAGTGAGCTGGGGCGGGAGGTCCATGTGGGGCCCTACGCCCACATCCGGCCCAAATGCCGGGTGGGAGACGGGTGCAAAGTGGGGGCCTATGTGGAGATCAAGAACGCCGTGTTCGGCCCCGGAACCAAGATGAGCCACCTGACGTATGTGGGGGACGCGGACGTGGGCGGCGGGGTGAACTTCGGCTGCGGCACCATCACCAGCAACTACGACGGCTTCCGTAAGCACCGGACGGTCATTGGGGATGGGGCCTTCATCGGCTGCAACACCAACCTGGTGCCCCCGGTTTCCGTGGGGGCGGGGGCCTACATCGCCGCGGGCACCACCGTGACAAGGGACGTGGAGACGGACGCTCTGGCCGTGGGCCGGGTCCGCCAGGAGAACAAGCCCGGCTGGGCCAAGCGCCGCCGGGAGCTGGAAAAGGGAAAAAAGAAGTGAGGACTCTCCCGCCGGCGGGCGGTTTTGCAGCGGGAAGCTACAATGACAACAAAGAAACGAGGGAGTTGAAATGATCTCACACGGGAAAGACATGAAGGTTTTCAGCGGCAACGCCAACGTGGGGCTGGCCAAGGACATCTGCAAGCTCATCGGCATTCAGCTGGGCGGATCGGAGATCGGGCACTTCGCCGACGGCGAGGTCTACGCCTCCATCTACGAGTCGGTCCGGGGCTCCGATGTGTTTCTGATTCAGTCCACCAGCCGCCCGGTCAACGACAACCTGATGGAATTGCTGATCATGATTGACGCCATGAAGCGGGCCTCGGCGGGCCGGGTGACAGCGGTGATCCCCTACTTCGGCTACGCCCGCCAGGACCGGAAGGCCAAGGCCCGGGACCCCATCTCCGCCAAGCTGGTAGCCAATATGCTCACGGCGGCGGGAGCCGACCGGGTGCTGACCATGGACCTCCACGCGGCGCAGATCCAGGGCTTTTTCGATATCCCCGTGGATAATCTCTACGGCAATCCGGTCTTTGTGGACTACTACGCCAAGAAGTTCGGCGAGAAGTGCGAGGATATGGTGGTGGTCTCCCCGGATGTGGGCAGCGTCAGCCGGGCCCGGGCCTTCGCCCAGAAGCTGCATATGAATCTGGCCATTGTGGACAAGCGCCGGCAGAAGGCCAACCAGTGCGAGGTTATGAACATCATCGGCGACGTGGAGGGCCGGGACTGCATCCTCTTCGACGACATGGTGGACACGGCGGGGAGCCTGTGCAACGCCGCCCGGGCCATCGTGGAGAACGGCGGGGCCCGGAACGTGTTCGCCTGCGCCTCCCACGGGGTCCTCTCCCCCCCGGCCATCGACCGGGTCAACGAGAGCCCCATCACGGAGCTGGCCTTTTTGGATACCATCGCCCCCATTGACCCCTCCCTCAGCGGGAAAATCAAATATCTCACCGTGGCCCCCATGTTCGCGGAGGCCATTGAGAGAATCTACCAGGAGATTTCGGTCTCCAAGCTCTGGCTGTAAGCAACAAGGAACAGACAGAAAGTGCCCGCCGGGCACTTTTTGCCTGCCGTAAGGAGGTGCCCGCCATCGACTGGCTGCTGGTCTGCCTGGGAAACCCGGGCAGGGAATACGAGAACACCCGCCACAACATCGGCTTCATGGCCGCCGATGAGCTCTCCCGCCGGGAGGGCGTGAAGATCAACCGGCTGCGTTACCGGGCCCTGACCGGGGAGCTCCGGGCGGGGAGCCAGCGGGTGCTGGTGATCAAGCCCCAGACCTACATGAATCTCAGCGGCGAGGCGGTGAAGCTGGCTGGAGGCTTCTATAAGATCCCGCCGGAGCGGGTGCTGGTGATCTCCGACGACGTGGCCCTCCCCCTGGGGAAGCTGCGGATTCGCGCCGGGGGCAGCGCCGGGGGCCACAACGGCCTGAAGAACATCATCGCCCATCTGGGGACGGACCAGTTTCCCCGGGTCCGGGTGGGGGTGGGGGCTCCGGCCCATCCGGACCACGAGATGATCGACTGGGTCATCGGCGCGTTCACCGCCCAGGAGAAAAAGGCGGTGGAGGAGGCAGTGGACCGGGCGGTGGACGCGGCTCTGTGCGTGATGGAGCGGGGCGTCCAGGAGGCCCAGAACCGCTACAACTGAACAAGAGCCGGACCGGCGCGGTAAACCGCGCCGGTTTTTTCTGTCATATCCCTCCCTCCGGACGGATAAAATGGATCCGGGAACACGCCGGTTTATTGTCCGTATTATCGTACTATTTATCTGGTACGATGATCCTGCAACGGGAAATGAACGCAAGGAGGGATTTGCCATGTACCGGACCGCCAGTGAAAAAATCATCGACCTGACGCCCCTTTTCCGCCAGCGGCACCTGGAGGATCTGCGCCTGCGGGCCTGCACCGTGCTGGCCCTGTGGACCCAGTACGCCTCCCTGGGGGCGCTGGCAGTCTACTTCGCGCTGAGGCTGCTGCTGTGCCCGGGCGTGCCCCTGGGGTACTATGTGGGACCTCTCTTTCTCTTCTGGCCCCTGTCTTTTTTTCTGCTGCTGACAAGCTATGTCTCCGATCTGCTCCTCTGGCGGGAGTAGACAAGCCTCTTCCGCCGTGGTACAATGGCCCTACTCTGCAAAAGGGGGCAACGCTGTGGCATCACTGCGGGAAAAGAAGCTGTTTCTGCTGGACATGGACGGGACTATTTACTTGGACGGAGCGCTGTTCCCCGGAACGCTGCCCTTCCTGGAGCACGTGAAAAGGATCGGCGGGCGGACCCTGTTTCTGACCAACAACTCCTCCCGGTCCGTGGAGGCCTACGTGGAGCGGCTGGCGGGGCTGGGCATTGCGGCGGAGCGGCGGGACTTTCTCACCTCCACCGACGCCCTCATCGCCGGTTTGAAGCAGCGATCTCCGTACCGGCTTTGCTACGCCTTCGGCACGGAGAGCTTCCGGAACCAGCTGCGGGAGTCCGGAATACCCGTCACGGACCGCCTCTCGGAGGGGATCGACTGCCTGCTGATCGGCTTCGATACGGAGCTGACCTTTCAGAAGCTGGAGGACGCCTGCATCCTCCTGAATCGGGGGGTGGACTTCCTGGCCACCAACCCGGACTGGGTCTGCCCCACCTGGTATGGCTCGGTACCCGACTGCGGCAGCGTGTGCGAGATGCTTTTCCGGGCCACAGGACGCCGCCCCCGGGTCGCCGGCAAGCCGGAACCGGCGATGGTGGAGCTGGCCCTGACGCGGACAGGCTTTCCGGCGGAGGAGGCGGTGCTGGCGGGGGACCGGCTGTATACGGACATCGCCTGCGGTGTCAACGCCGGGATTGATACAGTGTTCGTCCTCTCCGGCGAGGGGACATGGGCGGACCTGGAGGCCAGCCCGGTGAAGCCTACCTGGGTGCTGGAGGACATCGGCGCACTGCTGGAGGCAATTCTATAGAAAGCACCCCGCCCTTTCGGAGCGGGGTGTTCCGGCTGAAGGAGGGGACCCTGTACCCCATTTTGCACACCCTGGAGAAGGAGAAGCTGGTCACGGTCCGGGCTGTACGCAGGCAGATAAAGGGCCTCCGCTCCGGCATTACGGAGCAGCTCCCCTATCGCTACATGGTGAGTCCTGAGATTGTTCATTACCACAATATCGCCGCTTCGTTACGCGGCGTCTTCCCCACCTCGCTGCTGTCTTACCATAGCCCTTCTCTTATTGCTATTTCAGAGAACTGCTCTAATATCACCCGTGGGGAGTTTGCTGTCATGTTATATCGTTGGTTAAACCCTGCTGCTGAAAGCCTAACCTTATGATGGAGTGTACCCCCAGCACGAACCCTATGGCAAGGGGATTGGGGCTGTGCCGGGCGCTTGGGCGCATGACCCGGATTCCGTAGATTGGAACGGCGAAGGCTACTGGCGGCAGTTGGACAACTTTGATGAAGAGGTTATTTAACGCATGGCGGGACATTACGATTGCGCTGGCCATCTGGGCGATCATGCTCAGAAACAGCAACAGCGCAACTCCCATCCACTCATGGACCACCTGTCCGGTGACAGAATAGGCCATCAGCACAAGCGGGAGAGCCGTCATGGCAAAGTCCGTTGTGTGCCGCAAAATCGTTTTTCGTTTCCCGGATATAATCTCGAAAACGGTTCGCGGCGGAATGGAATACCCGGTTCTTTTTCCAGGCCAGTACATGGCCGGTGGTACGCACTGGCGACAGAGGGATGAAGCACAGATTTTCACCGCCCCGAATCTCAAAGCAGCCGCCTACACAGACTACATACCCTAATCCTGCCCCTGCCAACAGCGCGGCGTTATTGATTAGATTATGCCCAGCAAATACGTTCAACTGGCTCCTGTCCACACCGAACCAGCCCGCAATATGGTCCTGCACAATCTCACGCCCGGGCAGGATCAATGGTATAGACAGCAAGTCCTCTTTTTGAATCGCTTCTTTTTGTGCCAATGGATCGTCTTTCCGCATCACAACGCCCCAGGTTTCCCAATAGGGCAGACGGAAAAAATCATATTTAGCCGATTCCACTGGTTCCACCAGAATCCCGAAGTCCAAGTCGCCCCAATCCAGCTTTTCCCGGATGTCAGCTGCATCCTGCGCGCTGCCGTATCGGGCGGCATCGAAAACGGCCTGTTCGCGTTGGGCCGGGGGCTGGTCACGAGCATCGTGTCTCACTTCGGCACGGTGCAGATCGCCGCGAACGGGGTGGCGGGCAGTATCGACCAGATCGCCGTCGTGGTAGTCAATGCGGTCAATCTGGCGGTTATCACGGTAGTGGGGCAGTGCGTAGGCGCTCGTGAATACGGGCAGGCGGAGCATTATACGAAAAAGCTGATGAAGGTTTCCTACATCTGCACCGCCGCGCTGGGAATTGCGGTCTGCCCGCTGCTGCCCCTGCTTCTTCGTTTCTGCCATCTGGAACCGGAGACCTTGCGATTGGCGACGCTGCTGTTTGGTGCCGCTTTGAGCTGGGGGGGGTGTAAGCGTGTGGATTGCCATGGGCATGGACTGGCTGGCCCGCTCGGTATGCTTTTTGTTCCGTTACCGCAAAAAGAGCTGGCAGAGCTGCCGTGTCATTGCGTTGTAAGAAAGCTATACAAATCAGGCAAAGAGATTGAGGCTGCCATGGCGATGGAAGCGGGAAAAGCTCTATTTCCAAATCCACTTCGGCGTGAACTATCAAGGCGGGAAATACAGCTGGACGACCCATTTGGACACCATCAAATATACCGATCATGCCTCGATTGCCACTTATGCCGTCTCCGCCATGAATTGGGCCAGTGCCAACAATATCGTTCGCCCGGTATCCAGTGGTACATTTGCACTCAAGAGCAACGCCACCCGTACCCAGGCCGCTGATGCTTTGATGAATTTTGACCGTACACAGCAGGCCATGCCCGCACCGGGTACGACCTCCAGCCGCGCTACCGTGGAGATGAACGACCCGAACGCCTGTCCTGCTATTTCCGGGAATGTAAGCAATATGGAGCAGTACGATATTGTCTTTATCGGTTATCCCATCTGGTGGGGGCAGGCTCCCCGGATCGTCAGCACGTTTTTTGAACGCTATGATTTCAGCGGAAAGACAATTGTTCCTTTGGACAGGCCGCTTTTTGATAAGCTGAACCCCGCCCCTGTTGGGGCGGGGTTTTTCCCTCGTGCAGGTATTATCTACATGGATTTCCCAGGTTTGTCAAGGAAAATCCGTCAGATCTCCAGCACATACCGCTCGCTGGCATTGATAATCGCAGTGGGGCCGCGGCGGAGCTCCCGGCGGATGTTCCCCCCGCCGTACTCCATATGGACGTGGCCGTGGACCAGGCAGCGGGGCTTATACTTGTCCAAAAACGGCACAAGGCACTCGAATCCCCGGTGGGCGTAGTCCGCCCCGTCGCCGTAGCCTGCGGCAGGGGCGTGGGTGACGACGATATCCACACCCCCGGCCCGCCAGAGCTTGAAGCGCAGGCGCTGGATCCGGCGCTTCATCTGCCGCTCGGTGTACTGGTGGGGCCCGCCGCTGTACAGCGGGCTCCCCCCCAGGCCCAGAATCCGCAGGCCCTTTACCGTCACCAGCTTGTCCTCGATACAGTCGCACCCCTCGGGGGGGTGCAGATCGTAGGTCCTGTCGTGGTTGCCGTGGACGTACAGCAGAGGGGCCCTGCCCATCGTCACCAGAAACGAGAGGTATTTGGAGCTCAGGTCCCCGCAGGAGATCATCAGCTCGTATTCCGACAGGCGGCCCGGCTGATAGTAATCCCAGAGGTAGGGGCTCTCCTTGTCGGAGACCAGCAGAATTTTCACAGCAGCGTCCCCTCCTTCTCCGGTGGGATGCTGTCCCGGTGGACGCCCTGGAGCCGGACAAGGGTCCGGGCCATGGGGAGAATCTCCTCAAAGGAGGGGATGGCCCCGTCCACGCTGTCGCACAGCCAGTCCATGTGGAGGATCTCCTCGGGGCTGAAGTACCGGGCGCCGTCGCTGCGGACCGCCCCGTCCTGGGAGCAAATCTGCTGGTGGAAGGGGTCGATGGTCCCGTCGGCCACGCCCCGGCGCAGGATATCCGCCAGCTCCCCCACGCCGCCGGGCAAATGCTGGCCCAGCAGCACCCCCACGGCCCCGCTGCGCATTCCCCACCAGTAGTTCACCGCCCGTCCGCCGTCGGCGGCGTTCAGGGCGTCCCAGCCGCCGGAGAGGATGCTGCGGACCATCTTCTCATAGAAGCGTCCCCAGTGCCAGTAGGGGGAGGCCAGGGGCTCCAGCCCCCCGTCTGTCCCCAGGCGGCACAGCCCCCAGGGCTCCCGGACCCGGTCCGGGGTGGGGATATCCCGGTTGGAGATGAGGTCCATCCCCGCCTCCCTCAGCGCGGCGAAGGGGTCCTCCTCCACGCAGGACCAGGCCAGCTTGATCCGGGCCCTGGGATTGGTCATCCGGGCCCCCAGGGCAAAGGCGTTGATGCTGGCGGGGACGCCGAAGATGGGGCTGGAGGCCACGTAGCCGATCCACCCGCTCTTGCTCATGGCCCCGGCGATGGCCCCGGTGATGAACTTGCCCTCATAGATCCGGCTGTAGTAGGTCCGCACGCCGGTGTAGGGCATGGCAGCGGAGCAGTTGAGAATCTTTACATTGGGGTGCCGGACGGCGATCCGCCGGCAGGGGTCGATGAGGGGCGGCGTGGTGGAGATCAGGAGCTGGGCGCCGTTGTCAATGGCCTCCTCCATCAGCTCCTCCGCGTTCTCCCCCGGAACGGCGTGATCAAAGCTCTGGAGCGTCACCTGCTCCCCCATGACGGCCTCCAGGTACTGCCGGCCCAGATCGTGGGCCCGGGTCCAGTCGCTCCCCTCCGGGGACCGCTCGTTGATAAAGGCCACATTGAGCCGGGCGGGGAACACCGCCTGGACCAACCGCCCCCACAGCCCCTTCTCCTTCTCGCCCTCCTCCTGAACGTCGTCGGTTTTGACGGAGATGGGGTCGTCCTGGGCCACCATTTTCACGTCCGCCCATACGGTGCTCAGGGTTTTGGCCAGCTCCGGTGCCATGGTGGTTTTCAGCGTCTCAAAGGGATAGACCTTCAGCCACACCAGCAGGGCGTCCGCCGCCGTCACCGGCAGGCTCTCCCCTCCCAGCTTCCGGAAGGCGGCCTGGAAGTAGGTGAAGCCGGAGATAAACCGCTGCCGCTCCTCCGCCGTCCACAGGTGGTCCGGTTCGAAGCCCAGAGCGGCCTGGAGCTTGGCGAAGCTGCCGGGCCGGGTAAAGCGCAGGTGGTAGAGCCCCGCCAGCTGGTAGGACTCCATGAACTCGTAGTAGGCACGGATGGCCGGCTCCTCGCTCCAGGCGGGGACCAGCCGGATGACATAGCCGGGGACCGTGGGGGCGTCGTAGCTCTTGAGGACGCTGACCCGCTTGTTGCCCTCCTGGACGTAGAACCGGCCCATATACTCATAGCACCGGATGGGCTCCCGAATGCCCTCGTCCCCCAGGTGGGCGGCGCACAGCTCCATCCACTTGAAGGCGAACTCCGAATCCGGCTCCATCAGCGGCATGAAGTTGTCGGCGAAGGCCAGACGCCGGCCCCGGGTCTTGGTTCCCACAATCTGCTCGGTGGGGATCTCCAGCACCCCTAGCTCCACCCGCCCGACCAGCATGGCGTCGTCCAGGATGTCATCCAGGACCTGGGGATAGGGGTAGCGGCCCCGGAGGACGCACTCCTTGTAGCTCTTCTGCCCCAGCTTCAGGGCTCTGTTATACTGCTCCGCCGCTTCCAAACGGTTGCTCATAGGCACTCCCTTCCCGCCCCCGTGGGGCGCTGCCACTTAATCGTCATCTTTCCTGAAAACAGGGCCATTATACCCAAAGAGCCGCTCCGGCGCAATCCCCATTTGGGTGCGGGGGCGGAGATTTTCGGCGGAGGAACGGGGTCCTTACCGGTGATTTTCCATAAAAAAGGGGCGGGGCCTCCGCCCCGCCCGATGATTCGTCAAATTAGTATGCGATCCCCCAGATAATATCGGTGGCGCACTCCTTCCCGCACACGGGGCACTTTCCGGCGCTCCCGCTCTGGTCCAGGGGCATACACCGGCTGGTGACGCCGGCCTTCTCCTTCATAGCCAGCTCGCACTCCAGGGCGCCGCACCACTTGGTGTGGACAAAGCCGCCGCCCCTGTGCTCCACCAGGGCCTTGACCTCCTCCCAGGCTTCGGCGGCGAAGGTGTTCTCCTCCAGGTTGCGCTTCGCCATGGCGAACATATTGCTGTGGATCTCGTCCAGCAGCGCCGCCACGGCGCTCTCCAGCTCCGCCAGGGGGATAAAGCGCTTCTCCCCGGTGTCCCGGCGGGCCACGCAGCACTGTTCCTTCTCCATATCCTTGGGCCCGATCTCCACACGGAGGGGCACGCCCCGCATCTCGTACTCGGCGAACTTCCAGCCGGGGGCCTTGTCGCTGTCGTCCAGCTTCACCCGCAGGCCCGCCTTCTCCAGCCGCGCTTTCAGCTCCCGGGCCTTCTCCAGCACGCCGCCCTTGTGCATGGCGATGGGCAGGACCACCACCTGGATGGGGGCCACCCGGGGGGGCAGCACCAGGCCGTTGTCGTCGCCGTGGGTCATGATGATGCCGCCGATGAGCCGGGTGGACACGCCCCAGCTGGTCTGGTGGGGGTGGTGGAGCTGGTTGTCCGCGCCGGTGAAGGTGATGTCAAAGGCCTTGGAGAAGCCGTCGCCGAAGTAGTGGCTGGTGCCGGCCTGGAGGGCCTTCCCGTCGTGCATCATGCACTCCACACAGTAGGTGTCCTCGGCCCCGGAGAACTTCTCCTTGTCGGTCTTGCGGCCCCGGGTCACGGGCATAGCCAGATAGTTCTCGCAGAAATCGGCGTAGATGTTCAGCATCCGCACCGTCTCCTCCACGGCCTCCCGGGCGGTGGCGTGCATGGTGTGGCCCTCCTGCCACAGAAACTCCCGGTGGCGCAGGAAGGGGCGGCTGGTCTTCTCCCAGCGCAGGACGCTGCACCACTGGTTGTACAGCTTGGGCAGATCCCGGTGGGAGTGGATGATGTTCTTGTAGTGCTCGCAGAAGAGGGTCTCGCTGGTGGGGCGGATGCAGTAGCGCTCCTCCAGCTTCTCGCTGCCGCCGTAGGTGACCCAGGCGCACTCGGGGGCGAAGCCCTCCACGTGGTCCTTC
>JAAWUC010000026.1 GCA_022804995.1 Oscillospiraceae bacterium | reverse complement strand
CAGGCGGAGCTGGAACGGGTTGCCAGCGGCGGGTAGTAAAACGGGATAAGCACCCTTGATTTACTACCTTTTCTACTACTTTCGGGGTCAAAGCTGTGCCGTTTTATGCCGGGATACACCAGGAGAATGGGCGGGAGAAAATTCCGCAGAACACCTGCAAGGCCCGGAATATCAATACATTCAAGAGGTTTCAGGATATGACAAGAATACTTTTCGTCTGCCACGGCAATATCTGCCGCAGCCCCATGGCCGAGTTCATCATGAAGGACTTGGTAAAAAAAGCGGGACTGGAGCGCCAGTTCCACATCGCCTCCGCCGCCACCAGCACCGAGGAGATTGGCAGTCCGGTCTATCCTCCGGCCCGGCGGAAGCTGGCGGAGCACGGCATCTCCTGCGCCGGCAAAACCGCCCGGCAGCTGACACAGGAGGACTGCGGCCAATACAGCCTGCTGATCGGTATGGACAGGGCCAACCTGCGGAATATGCGCCGTATCTGCGGCGGTGACCCGGAAGGCAAAATCCACCCTTTGCTGGAGTACGCCGGACGGCCCGGGGACGACGTGGCGGACCCTTGGTATACCCGGGATTTTGACGCCGCCTGGCGAGACATTGAGGCCGGGTGCCGGGGCCTGCTGGCCTATCTGACAGAAGAGGAGGACCGCCGGTGAACATTCTCGCCTTTGAGTCCTCCTGCGATGAAACCGCCGCCGCAGTGGTCCGGGATGGGCGGCAGGTCCTCAGCGACGCTATCGCCTCCCAGGCGGATATGCACGCCATTTACGGCGGTGTGGTGCCGGAGATCGCCTCCCGGAAGCATGTGGAGGTCATCGCCGCCCTGACGGACCAGGCTCTCGCTCAGGCCGGGATCTCCAAGCCGGACATTGACGCGGTGGCGGTGACCTATGGTCCCGGGCTCATCGGGGCGCTGCTGGTGGGGGTGAATTTCGCTAAGAGCGTGGCCTATGCCCTGGGGAAGCCCCTGATCCCAGTCCACCACCTCCGGGGCCACATCGCCGCCAACTACATCGCTTTTCCCTCGCTGGAGCCGCCCTTTCTGGCCCTGTGCGTCTCCGGAGGCAACTCCATGCTGGTGGACGTGCGGGGATACACCGATATGTCTATCCTGGGAGCCACCCGGGATGACGCGGCGGGGGAGTGCTTCGACAAGATCGCCCGGGTGCTGGGCCTGCCCTACCCCGGCGGGAGGCCCATGCAGGAGCTGGCCCGAGGGGGGGACGACACCAAATATCCCCTGCCCCGGGCGAAGATAGCCGGGAACGATCTGGACATGTCCTTCTCCGGCCTCAAGACAGCGACGGTGAACCTGATCCACAACGCCCAGCAGAAGGGGGAGTCCCTGGACCGCTCCAGCCTGGCGGCGTCGGTGGAGGCGGCGGTCAGCGGGGAGCTGGCGCCCCGGGCCATGCTGGCGGCGGAGCGCTGCGGCCATCACACGGTGGTCGCAGCCGGGGGGGTAGCCGCCAATGAGCGCATCCGGTCGGACCTGGAGCGGGCCTGCCGGGAGCGGGGCCTGCGGCTGTTTCTGCCACCGCTGAAGCTGTGCGGGGACAACGGGGCTATGATCGGCTGTCAGGCGTACTACGAATACCTGGCGGGAGCCCGGGCGGACAGCAGCCTGAACGCCTACGCCACGCTGGAAATATAGACGGAGCCCGCCTGCGTATCGCAGGCGGGCTTTCTGCCGGGATGCAGGCGTGCAGGGGAATCCCCTCGGGAAAACCGGGGAAATCGTGAAACACTTCATAAAATGTCATTATGTAAATCAGCCGCGCCAGGCAGAGCTGTGGAAAACATGGTCCGCGGCGTCTGCAAAAATTTGGGAAATAGCGAGGAATAGACTGGGATGTCTGGAAAAAACCGATGTGGAAAACGATGTGGATAATGTGTATAACTTGTTGTAGAGAAAAATTATTAAAAATTTTATGTGAATGTATCGAACAGATGACCATAGCCGGGAAAAGCCGGGAACTTTGTATAACCACGCAGAAAGACGGACGGTTTTCCGGAAAATTTGTGAAAATGGTCGGAGGGAATTTTTTGCCGGAGAGGGGGGAAATTTGCGGAGCGGATCGAAAACGCGCCGGACAGTCTGCAAGAAAGGCTGCAAAATACGGCGGGTTATCGGATGCCTGTTTCTCTAAAAGAGAAGGCATTTTACGACAACCTGCGGCCGCACATTTGTAACATGACAGACTATAGATTATAAACCAAAAACCTGAAGTTGGTTTCCGCACAGCTGAAGGCCGCTTTGCAGAAGGTGGAGGATATGTACATCACCGCAGGCGAGGAGCCTGCGTCATAAACAGGAAGAGGGAGCGGCGAAGCCGCTCCCTCGTTTCTTATTTCTTGAAGCTGTCCTTGAGCCCGACGCTGCGGTTGAACACCAGATGGCCGGGCTTACTGTCCTTGTTGTCCAGGCAGAAGTAGCCCAGGCGCATGAACTGGAAATTTGCCGGAGCCACGGCGTCCGCCAGCCCGGCCTCCACCTTGCAGCCGGTGACGACCTCCAGGGATCCGGGGTTCATGCAGGTCAGGAAATCCTTGTCGGCGGCGTCGGGAGCGGGGTCGGTGAAGAGGTTGTCGTAGAGCCGGCACTCCGCGTCCACAGCGGTGGCCGCATCCACCCAGTGGATGGTGGCGCCCTTCACCTTCCGTCCGTCGGCGGGGTTGCCGCCCCGGCTCTCTGGGTCGTACTCCGCCAGGATTTCAACGATATTGCCGTTTTCGTCCTTTTTGCAGCCGGCGCACCTGATGAGATAGGCCCCCTTCAGCCGGCACTCCGGCCCGCAGGGGCACAGCCGCTTGTACTTGGGCACCGGGTCCTCCAGGAAGTCGTCGGCCTCCACATAGAGCGTCCGGGAGAAGGTGATGGTGCGGGTGCCGTCCTCCGGACGGTTGGGGTTGTTCTCCACCTCGAAGGTTTCGCTCTGGCCCTCGGGGTAGTTGACGATGGTCAGCTTTATCGGCCGGATGACCGCCATGACCCGCCGGGCGGTCTCGTTCAGGTCCTCCCGCAGGCAGTGCTCCAAAAAGGCAAACTCCACGGTGCTGCTGGCCTTGGCCACGCCGATGCGCTCGCAGAAGCTGCGGATAGAAGCCGGGGTATATCCCCGGCGGCGCAGGCCGGAGAGGGTGGGCATCCGGGGGTCGTCCCAGCCGGAGACCTTCCCCTCCTCCACCAGCAGGCGCAGCTTCCGCTTGCTCATGACGGTGTAGTTGATGCCCAGCCGGGCAAACTCAATCTGCCGGGGCCTGCTGGGCAGCTCGCAGTTGTTTACCACCCAGTCGTAGAGGGGCCGGTGGTCCTCAAACTCCAGGGAGCACAGGCTGTGGGTGATGTGCTCCAGGGCGTCCTCAATGGGGTGGGCGAAATCGTACATGGGGTAGATGCACCACTTGTCCCCCTGGCGGTGGTGGTGCATATGGTTGATGCGGTAGAGCACCGGGTCCCGCATATTGAAGTTGCCGCTGGCCAGGTCGATTTTGGCGCGGAGGGTCATGGCCCCGTTGGGGAACTCCCCGGCCTTCATACGGCGGAAGAGGTCCAGGCTCTCCTCCGCGGGGCGGTCCCGGTAGGGGGACTTGGCGGGGGTGTTCACATCGCCCCGGTATTCCTTGAACTCTTCCGGGGTGAGCTGACAGACGTAGGCCAGGCCTTTTTTAATGAGGGATTCGGCGCACTCGTACATCTTGTCGAAGTAGTCGGAGGCGTAGAAGAACCGGTCCCCCCAGTCGAAGCCCAGCCAGTGGATGTCCTCCTGGATGGCCTCCACATACTCCACATCCTCTTTGGTGGGGTTGGTGTCGTCCATGCGGAGGTTGCACAGCCCGCCGTACTTCTCGGCGGTGCCGAAGTCGATGCACAACGCCTTGCAGTGGCCGATGTGCAGGTAGCCGTTGGGCTCCGGAGGGAAGCGGGTATGGACCGCCATGGCCTGGAACCGGCCACCCTCCGCGATGTCCTCGTCGATGAACTGATGGATGAAGTTTTTGCTCTCCGCCTCCCCGGCGGCAGGGGCCAGCTTTTCCTCGGCCATTTCGTCACACTCCTTTTATGCTTCTTTTCTTTAGAAATCTTAACCAAAAAAGGCTAGAAAATATTATACAAAACGCCGGGGAAAAAGGCAATAGGCAAATCAAAATTTTTAGACATACTGCTGGTTCATCACGTCGATGACTCCCCGGGTGGTCAGGCGCAGCGTCGGAATCACCGGCAGAGACATGAAGCTCAGCGTCATGAACGGGTCGATGTCCCTGCTCACGCCCAGGGCAAAGGCCGCCGCCTTGGCGCTCTCCAGAGCGCGGTTCACGCTCTCCAGCGAGCCGTCGCTCATGAGCCCCGCGATGGACAGCACCACCTCCCCCTTTATCTCCCCGTTCTCCATCACGACAATGCCGCCCCGGTTCTCCGTGATCCGGTTGGCCGCTGCCGCCATGTCCTCCTCATTGGCGCCCACCACGATGATGTTGTGGGAATCGTGGGACACACTGGTAGCCACCGCGCCCTTTTTCAGGCCGTAGCCCTGGAGATAACCGATACCGATATGGTGGGTATTCTTGTGCCGCTCGATGACCGCAATCTTCAGAATATCCCACTCCGGGTCGATGTGGTCGGAGTAGCCCTGGTCCGTCGTCACCAGCTCCCCGGGAACCATTCCGATAATCCCCCTGGGACGCCGCTCGGAGAAGTCCTCCGCCGTCAGATGGGCCACATGGAAGGTATCGTGGGCCCGCTGGACCAGGTAGGGGTCGATCTCCGGGACCTGGAAGTCGTGGACCTCTTTGCCGTCGTACATCTCCACGCCCTTCTTGTAGACCTGGAGGATATGGAAGTCCTGGAAATTGTCGATCACCACGAAGTCCGCGAAATAGCCCGGCGCGACAGCCCCCCGGTTGTTGAGCTGGAAGTACCGGGCCGCATGGTGGCAGGCCACCTTCACCGCCAGAATGGGGTCCACACCCCGGCGGATGGACTCCCGGACGTTATAGTCGATGTGCCCCTTCTCCAGCAGGTCGCTGGGGTGCTTGTCGTCACAGCAGAACATGCACCGGTCGGCGTACTGGGGTGTCAGAAGGGGGAGCAGGGCCTCCAGGTTGTGGGCGGCGGTACCCTCCCGGATCATGATGAACTGCCCCCGCTCCAGCTTGGCGATGGCGTCGGCAGCGTCATGGCACTCGTGGTCGGAGTAGACCCCGGCGGCTATGTAGGCGTTCAGATCGTTGTCCGCCAGATCCGGGGCGTGGCCGTCGATCTTCTTGTGGTGGGCTTGGGCGGCGACGATCTTCTCAATCACCTGGGGATCTGCGCCGATGACCCCGGGGAAGTTCATCATCTCCGCCAGCCCTTGGACCCGGGGGTGGTCATAAAAGGAGTCGATGGTCCGGTAGTCCAGCACGGCCCCGCTCTCGTCCATGGGCGTGGCGGGTACGCAGGAGGGCAGCATGAACCGCACATCCACCGGCAGGCCCTCGGTGGCCTGGAGCATGTACTCGATGCCGTCGGCGCCCATGACATTGGCAATCTCGTGGGGGTCCGTGATGACGGTGGTGGTGCCGTGGGGCAGCACCGCCTTGACAAACTCCCTGGGGGAAACCATGGCGCTCTCCAGGTGGATATGGGCGTCGATGAAGCCGGGGAGGACAATTTTCCCGGACACATCCACCTCTGTCTCCCCGCTGTAGGAGCCCATGCCGACAATCAGCCCCTCCGCCACGGCGATGTCCCCCTGGCGGAGCTCGTTGGAAAACACGTTGACATAGGAGGCGTTCTTCAAAACCAGGTCGGCCTTCTCCCGGCCGGCGGCCACCTCCACAATCCGCAGCTTTTTGTTCAGCTTGCGGTTGATCCTGCCGGTATAGCTCTCAGTTCCCATGGCGTACCTTCCTTTCTCGGCGGGGCCGGAGGCCCGGTCATCGGTTGATGTTCTCTACAGATTACCATACTTTATGTGATTTGTCCAGGCGGAGGCGCCCCCCCGGGAGTGTCCGCACGTGTGTTTTTATCCTCTCAGCGGCTTGATCATAACAATCCCATGATGGTTTTCTCCATAGCAGCTGGGTATAAAGCCAGTTGGGGAAAACCCATACCGCACAAAATAATCAAAATGCTCCCTGCCATTGGATTTCAGCCCTTTTAATTCGTCCGCGTAATTTGTAATCGGTCTGCCGTGGCAGGACATATCCGTGGAACTGATAATGTATTTCAGATTGCGGTACCCCTTCGCCCTTGCATGCTCCTCCGCGCACTGGAGTAAAGGTTCTATCTGTTGTTCCATTACAAACGTCCCGTTTTCATCATACCCAAGACATTCTACGCTCAAATAGGAATATCCCTCATACTCCGCGCACAGAATCCACCCCTTGGGCTTTTCACTGTCTCCCAGGTACCAGCCAATCAGCTTCGCAAGCAGGGACACATCCCGCAGTTGCCGGCGTGCGCCCTCAAAATCCCACCAGTCCGGCTTTATGGAGGACATGAGCCTCGCGACAGCCGCAGCGTTTGATTCATCTATTGGGTATATGCTCATACTGTTCCCCTTCAAATCTGTAAATTGAATTTGCCGTTTTCATTCTATCATTCCTAAAAGCAAAACTCAAGAAACAATCGGCAAAATTACCGTCTAAAAATCGCAGGCACCAGCGGAAAACGAGCCCCCCGCCTAAAAGGGCGGGGAGCTCTGCCTACAGCTCGCAGAAGGTGTACCGGTGCTTCCGCCCGCCCTCCAGAACGGCCTCGATAACAGGACATCCGTCCCGGCTGGCGGTGAGGAACTCCACCGTCCGCTCCCGCCTGTACTGATCCTGGACGTAGAGCGCGGGGTCCTCCAGCCGCAGCTCCAGGATCTCCCTGTCCTTGCCCTGGGGCTCGTGGCCGCAGGGGTCCAGAACCTCCCGGACCACCTCGTAGTTTTTCATGTTCACCCCTCCTTGTCTGGGACTGCTTCGCCCCATAGCCTGCGCAGGCGCGGCGGAAAATATTCTGTAACAGAACTGTAACTGGATTTTCCCCCAGGCTGTGGTATACTGACATCAATCGAAGAGAAAGGGTGAAAGCATGATCGACTAATCTGATTTTCGTGCAACAGGAGTGTTACAGGTGCGCGTACCGAGGGTATGCGCAGCTTTCCTGCCGCCGAAAGTCAGAGGATGCCAGGTCGTGAGGCCGAAGCGTCTTGCTTCGGCGCGCCCTGCCGTATTCTGCTGCTTCCGGCGTGCCGGAGGCGGTTTTTTATTTGCGACAGGGGGTATGTCTATGCTTCAAATTGACCATCTGACGCTGGTACACCGGCGGGATCTCCGGGTGCTGGCGGAGGATTTTTCCTTTGTGCTGAACGACGGCGACAAGGCCGCCGTCATCGGCGAGGAGGGAAACGGGAAATCCACCCTCCTCAAGTGGATTTTTGATCCCGCCCTGGTGGAGCCCTACTGCCAGGCCGGCGGCGTACGCTCCGGCCAGACCGGCTCCATGGGCTATCTGTCCCAGGATCTGACGGAGGCGGAAAAGGCCGGCGGCATCTGTGAGTACTGCGCCGCCGCGCCGGACTTCTACGAGCTGACGCCCAGGGAACTGGGGGATATCGCCCGGAGGCTCCAGTTCCCGGTGGAGGAGTATTTCAGCGACCGGCCTGCCGGGACGCTCTCCGGCGGGGAGCGGATCAAGCTCCAGCTCAGCCGCCTGCTCTTCCGGCGTCCGGCAGTCCTGCTGCTGGACGAGCCCTCCAGCGATTTGGATGTGGACACCCTGGCGTGGCTGGAGAATTTCATCCGGGATTACGAGGGCACGGTGCTCTATGTGTCCCACGACGAGACGCTCATCGAGAACACAGCCAATGTCATCCTCCACATGGAGCACCCCCGGGAGGGCAAGCCGCCCCGCTGCACCGTCCACCGGCTGGAGTACGCCGCCTATGCCCAGCGGCGGTCCGGCGCCATCGCCTATCAGACCCAGCAGGCCCGGCGGGAAAAGGCGGAATACAGCAAGAAGATGGAGCGGTACCGGCGTATCCAGCAGAGCGTGGAGCACGCCCAGAACACAGTCAGCCGCCAGGACCCCGGCAAGGGCCACCTGCTGAAGAAAAAAATGCACGCTGTTCAGTCCATGGGCCGGCGGTTTGAGCGGGAGGCGGAGAGAATGACCCAGCTGCCGGAGGTGGAGGAGGCGGTGTTCCTCCGGTTTGCCCCTGAGATTTCCCTTCCTGCCGGAAAGGTGGTGCTGGCGCTACAGCTGGAGATGCTGGCAGTCGGGGGGAGCGTCCTCAGCCGAGGTATCCGCCTGCGGGTGATGGGCGGGGAAAAGGTGGGCATCATCGGCCCCAACGGGACAGGGAAAACCACTTTACTGCGCTGTATTGCCAGCCAGCTCCTGGCTCGGAAGGACCTGAAGGCCGCCTATATGCCCCAGGACTACGCCGACACCCTGCCGCCGGATATCACGCCGGTGGAGTACCTGGCCCCCGGCGGGGACCGGGAGGCGGAAACCAGGGCCCGGACCTTCCTGGGCTGCGTCCGCTTCGCCAGGGAGGAGATGACCCACCCCATTGCCGCCCTCTCCGGCGGGCAGAAGGCCAAGCTGCTGCTGACTAAAATGATGCTGGAGGGGTCCGACGTGCTGGTGCTGGATGAGCCCACCCGGAATTTCTCGCCCCTGTCGGGTCCCAGGGTCCGGCAGGCCCTGCGGGAATACGGCGGGACCATCATCAGCGTGTCCCATGACCGGAAGTTTCTGCGGGAGGTCTGCGATAAGCTGTACCAGTTAACAAAAGATGGACTGATTGAGGAGGAAATGGTATGAAAAAGGCCGCTGTGATGCTCTATCCCACGTTCTCCATGCAGGAGATCAGCTGCCTGACGGAGCTGTTCAAATTTGATGAGAAGGAGATTGTGACATTCTCCGCCGGAGGAGAGGCCGTCAAGAGCGAGGACGGCTTTACGATTCTGCCCGACCGCCCCTTCGAGAACCTTGACCGGGAGGAGTTTGACTGCCTGATCCTGCCTGGGATGTGGGAGCCCCTGCCGGTGCTGCTGGACGGGCGGAACATCCGGTTTCTGGAGCAGCTTCGCGGAGAGGAGGCGCTGGTGATCGCCGCCATCTCCTCCGCGCCCCTGCTGCTGGGGAAGGCGGGGGTGCTGGAGGACCGGCGCTTCACCGCCGGGGTGTATGAGGAGTTCCTGGACGCCTTTCCGGTGATACCCCGGTCCGGGATTGTCCGGACCTATCTGGTGGAGGACGGCAACTTGATCACCGCCCACGGCGGGGCCTTCCGGGAGTTCGCGGCGGCGGTGGGACGCAGGGTGGGCTTGGACTGCCCGGACACGGTGTTCTCCCCTATGGTGGGGGAGGAGTATGCCGAGGAGGATTTTGTGTTCCACTTCCCGCCGGAGGCCCTGGAGGAGGTCAGGGCCGATTGGGACCGCTGCCTGCGGGCGGCGGAAAATACGAAATAGGGGGGCGATCTGCTTTGACCAGACCGGTACAGTTTGCATAGCGCGGCTATTGCAAATTTTAAGAAAATAAGGATATCTGTGATAGCCGCCGTATCGAACATCCACAGGAGATACGATGGGCTATACAAATCAAAGAGAGTATACCGTCATCCACCGCTGCGGCGGGTGCGGAAAAAAGATGCCCTTTGTCAGCACCCGGCGGTTCCGTGTCAACGCCAACAAGAATAAACTGGACGTCTGGCTGATCTACCAGTGCCGCAGGTGCAGGCACACGCTGAATATCCCGGTTTATGAGCGGGTTTCGCCGCGGAAAATCCCGGCGGAGCTGTATGAGAAATTTCTCGCCAACGACGAGGCCCTGGCAATCCAATATGGCTCCGAGCTCTCCCTGTTCAAACGCGGACATTTTGTGGCGGAGCCTCGAAAAGAACAAAGGAGGTAATTTATGTTAGAGAAAATGGACAGCTTCTTTGAAAACAGAGTGGCCGGCTATGATGAACATATGCTGACGGAAATCGAGGGCGCGGACGAGTTTTACAAATTCACTGCCTTGCAGCTGCCGGCGGAGGCAAACACGGAGGTCCTTGATTTGGGCTGCGGAACAGGGCTGGAGCTGGAAGAATATTTCGCTTTGAATCCAAGGGCGTGTGTAACAGGAATCGACTTGTCCGAGGCAATGCTGCGCACGCTTGCGGAAAAATTTCTGGATAAATCGCTGCGGCTTATCAACGGCTCCTATTTTGACGAGCCCTTTGAAGCCGGACGGTACGCGGCGGCTGTATCGGTTGAATCACTTCACCACTTTACAGGGAATCAAAAGCGCGCGCTCTATAAAAAAGTGTTTCACGCCTTGGCGGAGGATGGATACTTTATTTTGACGGATTATTTCGCGGAGACAGACGAGCTGGAAAAGGAGTACTTCGATACGCTCAAAAGGCTGAAGCAGGCGGAGAAAATCACGGACGATGCCTTCTATCACTATGACACGCCGCTGACAACGGCGCATGAAATAGAAATCCTGAGAGAGGCGGGATTTTCCAGCGTCAGTATTTTGAAAAACTGGGGCGCGACGCATACCATCAAAGCCGTGCGTCAAAAAAGTGAAAAAACCTCTTGACCTTGACGCCGCGTCATAGGGTATCTTGTTCTCATGGAGGTGAAAAACCGATGTCCTACACCGTCAAGCAGCTCTCGGAGCTGACGGGGCTGACGCCCCGAACCCTGCACTACTACGACGCCATCGGCTTGCTGCGCCCCGCCCGGGACGGGGCCAACGACTACCGGCGGTACGGTCCGGCGGAGGTGGAGCGGCTGCGGCAGATTCTGATCTACCGGGAGCTGGGCCTGCCCCTGGAGGAGATCCGCGCCCTGCTGGACGCGCCGGAGGCAGACCGGAGCGGGGCCCTGCGGGGACATTTGGACCGCCTCCTGGACAGGCGGCGGCAGGTGGAGGCGCTCATCCGCATGGTCCGCCGCACACTCGTCGACTTAGAAGGAGAAACAGCCATGACAGACAGGGAAAAATTTGAGGATTTGAAGCAGCGGGCCATCCAAGAGAACGAGGCCGCCTACGGCCAGGAGGTCCGGCAGCGCTGGGGCGCGGAGACGGCGGACGCCTGCAACAGCCGGGTGGCCGGGATGCCCAGAGAGGAGTGGGAGCAGATGCAGCGGGAGGAGCGGGACTATCAGGAGGCCCTTCGCCGTGCCATAGCCGCCGGGGACCCGGCGGGACAGGACGCCCGGGAGGCCTGCCGCCTCCACAGGGACTGGCTGCTCCACTACTGGAGCCGGGAGATGTTCACTCCCGAGGCCCATATCGCTCTGGTGGAGTCCTACAGTCAGGACGAGCGCTTTGCCGCCTACTACGAGGCGGTGGCCCCCGGGTGCGCGGACTTTTTCGCCCGGGCAATCCGGTGCTTCTACGCTTAGAACACAAAAAACCCGGCGGTCTTTTAAGACCGCCGGGCTGTTTTTCTGAGAGAAATCAGCCGACGCGCTTGGCTCCCTTGTAATAGGTATTGTAGTAGCCGTCATTGATGCTGCTGATGATGACGCCGCCGCTGCGGCTGGAGGACGCATGGATGAAATCGCCGTCCCCGATGTAGATGCCCACGTGGGAGCAGGCCTTGCCGTTGCTCCGGGAGGGGTCGCAGAAGAGGACCAGATCCCCCGCCTGGAGGTCGCCGCGCTCCACGTACTCCCCAGAGTTATTCCACTGGGAGGTGGCGGAGTGGGGCAGGCTGTAGCCAAACTGGCCGAAAACATACATAGTAAAGCCGGAGCAGTCAAAGCCCTTGGGGGAGGAGCCGCCGTAGGAGTAGCGGGTGCCCAGGAACTCCCTGGCCTTGGCCACGATATCCTCGCCGATGGAGCTGGCCTCGCCGGGCATGACCTCCCGCAGGTACTCGTCGCAGACGTAGCCTACGGAGCCGTCACCGCAGGAAACCTGATACCAGCCCTCCATCCGGGACAGCAGGTCCACAGAGGAGCCAGCGTAGATCTTGGTGACAATGCCACCGTCCGTGGAGGGAATATCCCGCACGTTGACGCAGTCGCCGGTGACGCGGCCCAGCTCGCTGACCAGACCGTTGAGGTTGATGTAGTCCGCATTGACATAGCCCGTCTGACCGCCGTAGTTCACCTGGCACCACTCCTCACCGGCGGCGAGAAGGGTGACGGCCTCCCCCCGGTCCAGCAGGGCCAGGGGCTCCTCCTCCACGGAGGCGGTGGGGCGCAGATTCACGCCCATGCCAGTGATGACGGCGAAGGAGCCGGCCTCCCCGGAGGCGCTCTGAGATACGACGGAGACAGCGGTACTGGCGGTATCGCTCTCGCTGGGGGTGAAGCGCAGGAACTCCGCGGCCACATAGCCGCTGTACTCGCCGCAGCTGACCTGGAACCAGTCGTCCAGCTCCTGCTGCACGGAAACCTGGGTATCCTGGAGGAGATATGTAACGGTGGCCGCGTCGGTGGAGGGCTCGCTGCGCATCCGCAGGGAGTCGGCGTCCACCACGCCGGTGCCAATCTCGGCGGCGGCGGTCATGGTCAGAAGAACAACGGCCAACAGGGCCAGAACGACACACTTGCTGATCAGTCTCATTTGTAAAACCTCGTCTTTAGTAATGTTTCAATTCCCGCGCTGAGCCGCGTTTACTTGCCGGCCAGAGCCCGCTCCAGCCAGATGGCGGATACGTCCATCGCCGCGTAGAGGCTGTCCTTCTCGCTCTTTTTGACCACGCGGTCCCGGCTGCGGCAGTCGGGAGCGGTGCGCTGGAGCTCGACGGTGACGCGGGTGGCGACATCCATATCCTTCTCCTTCCGGCTCTCCTTCACCTGCATGAGGATGATGAAGGGGTCGGCCATGGAGCCATAGTAGATCATGTTCCCAACACGGCGCAGAGGATGGCGCTTATAGACGAGGCCCTCCTTCTGAGGCATGGCAATCAACTCCTTTACAATTTGAAAATGGTTTGTCATATTTGTAACCAGATTGTAACATGTTGCTCTCCATCTGTCAAGGGCTAGACTGGATTTTTCCGGAATGAAAAAAACTTTTCCGGCGGGGCGCGGAAAAACGCGGCCCCGAGCGGGGCCGCGTCCTCAGATACGGAAGTCCTCTTCCGACAGTTTTGATGTCTCCAGCTTCACCGGCCGGGGCGGAACCCGCTTGAACGGGTCGTACTTAAACCGGCCGCAGTGGAACTCCGCCGCCACCACGCCCTTCCGGCGGCAGATCACCTCCCGCTCGCTGATGGCGCTCCCGTGGGCGCAGTAGAGGCACCGGGGCTCAATATTTTTCCGGAACAGCATGGCGTTCTCCCTCCCCCGCGGCGGCTCAGAGCGTGTGCAGCGCGACCTTCCCATCCTCCGCTGTAGCCGCGATCTGGGAGATGGGGTGGTCGTAGCTGTTGATGATCTCCGAGGCCAGGGTGTCCTCCACCTCCTTCTGGATGGTCCGGCGGAGGTTCCGGGCGCCGTAGGAGGCGGAATAGGATTTCTTCACCAGCTCCTTCACCAGGGCCTCGTCGTAGTTGAAGGTCAGGCCCTTTTCCTTCAGGCTGGCCTTCAGCTCCTCCAGCATCAGCCGGGCAATGGGCAGGAAGTTCTCCTCCGTCAGCTTATTGAAGCAGACGATCTCATCCACCCGGTTGAGGAACTCCGGCCGCAGGAACTGCTGGAGAGCCTTCATGGCCCGGTCCCTGCCCTGCTCGTTGATCGTTTTATTGAAGCCCACAGTTCCCTCCTTCCGGTCGCTGCCGGCGTTGGAGGTCATGACAATCACCGTGTTCTCGAAGTTCACCTTCCGCCCGTGGGCGTCGGTGATCTGACCGTCGTCCAGGATCTGGAGCAGCACGTTGAGCACGTCCGGATGGGCCTTCTCAATCTCGTCGAAGAGGATTACGGAGTAGGGCTTGCGCCGGATTTTCTCCGTCAGCTGCCCCGCCTCGTCGTAGCCCACATAGCCCGGCGGCGAGCCGATGATCCGGGACACCGAGTGCTTCTCCATAAACTCCGACATATCCAGGCGGATTAGGCTCTCCGGAGCGTTGAAGAGGTCGTCGGCCAGCTGCTTGACCAGCTCTGTCTTGCCCACGCCGGTAGAGCCCACGAAGATGAAGCTCACCGGCTTGCGCTTGGGGGAGATGCCCACCCGGTTGCGCCGGATGGCGGAGGCCACGGCGTCAATGGCCTCGTCCTGGCCGATGATCTTCTCCTTGAGCCGCCGGTCCAGCTCGCTCAGGCGCTTGAACTCCTCCTCCCGGATCTTGCTGGCGGGAATCTTGGTCCACAGCTCGATGACCCGGGCCAGATTCTCCATGGTCAGCTCCGGGGAGCCGTGGGCCGTCAGCTCATCCAGCTCCGTCTGGAGCTGGAGCTCCCGGCTCTTGAGCTCCGCCAGGCGCTCAAAGTTGGGCTCCTCGGCCCCCTCCAGCAGCTCCCGCTCCTTGGCGTAGTCCTCCAGCTCCCGGACGATCTCCTGCCGCCGGTTGATGTCCCGGTCCTTCAGGTTCATGTCCGAGCAGGCCTCGTCGATGAGGTCGATGGCCTTGTCCGGCAGGAACCGGTCGGTGATGTAGCGCTCGGAGAGCAGCACCGCCTGCCGGAGGATGCCCTCGGGGATCTTTACCCCGTGGAAGCTCTCGTAGTAGTGGGCGATGCCCCGGAGGATGTGCATGGTGTCCTCCAAGCTGGGTTCGTTCACCGTTACCGGCTGGAAGCGGCGCTCCAGCGCGGTATCCTTCTCAATATGCTTGCGGTACTCGGTAAAGGTTGTCGCGCCGATAACCTGAATCTCTCCCCTGGAGAGGGCGGGCTTGAGGATATTGGCGGCGTTCATGCTGCCCTCGGCGTCCCCGGCGCCCACAATATTGTGAACCTCGTCGATGACCAGGATGATATTGCCGTATTTGCGGATCTCCTCGATAAGGCCCTTCATCCGGCTCTCGAACTGGCCCCGGAACTGGGTCCCCGCCACCAGGGCGGTGAGATCCAGGAGAAAGACCTCCTTGCTGCGGAGCTTGAAGGGCACCTCCCCGTTGGCGATGCGCTGGGCCAAGCCCTCGGCAATGGCGGTCTTGCCCACCCCGGGCTCGCCGATGAGGCAGGGGTTATTCTTCTGCCGGCGGTTGAGAATCTGCACCACACGCTCAATCTCCTGCTCCCGGCCCACCACCGCGTCCAGCTTGCCGGTCTTGGCCCGCTCGGTGAGGTTGATGCAGTAGTTGTCCAGGTATTTCCGCTTGGGGGTCTTGTCCGACTTGCGCTCCTTGGGCTCGTGGGAGCGGCCTCCCTCCCGGTCCGGAGCGGCGGGGGACTCTCCGCCGCCCCCGAAAAGGCGGTTGAGGAAGGGGAAGGTGGCGGTCTTGCCGTCCTCGTTCTCCTCCGCCTCCTCCCCCTGGGGGATGAGGCCCTCCATGGACTCCGCCCCGCCGAAGGCCTGCATCATCTCGTCGGAGATGGCGTCCAGATCGTCGTCGCTGATGCCCATGCGGAGCATCATCTCGTTGACCTGGGGCAGGCCCAGCTCCTTGGCGCACTTCAGGCACAGGCCCTCGTTGACGGTCTGCCCGTTCTCGATCTTCGAGATGAACACCACCGCCACCCGCTTTTTGCATTTGGTACACATGGTTGGCTGCATAACTTTTTACCTCCAAGGCCGGCGATCAGCTCCGCCCGGCTTCTGCGTCGTTTGAGACCGTTATATCAGAAGTACGGCCCCTTGATATGAACAAACTGAAAACTTTTCAGGAAACGGCCAGTTTTTCCCAACTCTGGAGTTTACTCCGGCTACAGGGACACCGGCGCGGCCAGCCCCAGCCACCCGGCGATGGCTCCGGCCAGGCGGGTCTGCTCCAGCACCTCCGGCGTCAGCCACAGGCCCGTCCGGGCAAGAAGCCACACCAGCAGGCAGACGGCCACCGCCCCTTTGAGGGCCCCCAGGAGCAGGCCCCCCGCCCGGTTGAGCTGGCTGAGGAAGGGGACCGGCAGCTTGAGGAAGACATCCAGGGCTCGGATAGCCAGCCGCAGCGCGGCCAGCAGAAGCAGGAAGGACAGGAAGCAGATCGCCGCGTGGACCGCCTGGAGCACAACGGTATCCAAAGCGGTATCCACTGCGCGGAGGCCCAGGGTCCGCAGAGCTTCACGGCCGGAGGCCAGGGCGGTTTCCTGGGTGAGGTCCAGTCCCTCCAGCAGCTCCGACGCCTTCTCGCGGACGAAGCGGTTGGGGATGCCCGCCAGGATGCTGTCCAGCTCCTGGCGGGGGGAGGAGGAGAGGCTGTTCTCCTCCAGCAGCTCCGCCACGCGCTCCTCTACCGCGGCGTGGGCGGCCGGGCGCAGGGTGCGATCCACTATCTCCGGTGCGGCAGCACCGGCGATCTGGACCGACAGCAGCAGGGCGATCACCACTGCCGCCAGCTCCGCCAGGGTGCGGAAGAGCCCCTTCCGCCAGCCCAGCCAGGCGAACAGCAGGAAAATCGCCGCGATGATACCGTCTATCATAACAGATGTCTGCAAAAAAGGCCAACTCCTTTCTATGGGAACCGTGGAAAAGGTCTACATTCTTTTCTTTTTATAAAGAAAAGAATCAAAAGAAAATCTGCGCGAAACTCTGTTTCGCGTATGTCCTTCGGTGTGGGGGCTAGGGCAGGTAGCGCCACGCCGAGGAGGCGGAGAGGATCAGCGCCGCGCCGTCGCTCCCGGCGATGATTTGTCCGGCGTAGCCGGTATTGTCCAGGCGGCTGAGCTCCTCAAGGTTTTGGTTGTAGAGAACCAGGCTGTTGTCGTAGAGGACGGCCAGGGTATCCCCGGCGGCGGAGAGATCCAGGACCTCCTCGCTCAGGGACAGGGTGGCCAGCTCCTGGCCGTCCAGGCCGAAGGTGGTTAATTGGCTGATATTGCCCGCCTGGTAGCGGCCCAGCAGAAGGGCGCAGAAGCTCTGGCCTGTCAGGGCGTAGTCGTAGAGGTACTGACCGCCGTAGGGGCGGTCCAGCAGGAGCTGGCCGTCCAGATCTGTGATGGTTAGGCGGGTATCACACAGGCTGATGACGGTATTTTCATGGCAGGCAAAGTCCATCACCAATCCGTCCCGGATGGAGCGCTCCCCCAGCTTCTCGGCGGTGGTCAGGTCGTAGACCACCAGGGTGCTGGTGAAGACGCCTCCCTCCGCCCCCAGGCTCACCGCCACCAGCTTGGAGCAGTTTTCGGTGACAACAGCGTCGCTGATGTAGCTGTCGTAGGAGTCGAAGTGGAACACCAGCTCTCCGGAGGGGTTATAGACGGAGACGGCGTCCTTATAGCCGCTCTTCTGCTCCGTTACGGCCAGCCAGTCCCGGCTGTTGAGCCGGGCGGTATAGTACACCTGGCCCCCGGAGGTGGTCTTTTTTTCCCGGAGGCCCGTGCTGTCCAGCAGGTAGAGATTCGTGCCGCCCACGTCCCATACCACCGCCCGGCTGGTTCCGGTGGAGAGGGCGGGGGTGGAGAGGTTTACCGGCTCGTCGCAGAGGACCGCCCCGCCGGCGTCCAGCAGGCGCAGGCTGTTGGGGGTAGCCACCAGCAGCTGCTCCCCCAGCCAGGCGAAGCGGTTGGCCTGGTCGGCGGAGTAGGTGTAGGTGTCCCGGGCCTCGCCGGTGTCGCCGTACATGAGCCAGCGGCGCAGGGAGGCAAAGTGCTGCCCGTCCTCCATGGTGGACAGCACCGCCGCCGCCAGAACGACGGCCAGGATGAAGAGCACCTTGGAGACGCGGCTCCAGAGGCTCTTTTTTTTGCCGCCCCTCTCGGAAGCAGCCCGTTTTCCCTTAGTCATTGAGCCTCTCATCCTCATACCAGAGCCGGGATAGGTACAGCCCCCCCGGCGGGACGGTGGGCCCCGCCAGGGTGCGGTTCCCGCTGTCCAGGATGCCGGGGATATCCTCCGGGGAGAGCTTCCCCTCCGCGCAGTAGAGGACCGTGCCTGTAATGGCCCGTACCATATTATACAGAAAACCGTTGGCGCAGACCTTCAGCTCCAGGAGATCTCCGCTGCGGGTGACATAGCAGTGATAAATGGTGCGCACAGTGGTTTTCGTCTCCGTGCCCACGCTGCGCACGGCCCGGAAGTCGTGGGTGCCCTCAAAGGCCCGGGCGGCCCGGTCCATGACCGCCTCGTCCAGACGCTTGGGGTAGAAGTAGGCCCGGTGGACGTAAAACGGGTTCCGGATGCGGGAGTTGTAAATCTTGTAGGTGTACTCCTTTTTCAGGCAGGAGCCGATGGCGTTGAAGTCCTCCGCCACGTCAAAGGCATTGGTGACAACGATGTCCTCCGGAAGCCTGGAGTTGACGGCCAGGGGGAACCGCTCGCAGGGGATGGTGGACGCCGTCCGGAAGTTGGCGATATAGCGCTCCGCGTGAACCCCGGCGTCCGTGCGGCCGCAACCCGTGACCTTGACCCGCGCCTCCGGGCAGATGGTCCCCAGAGCCTTTTCCAGGGTTTCGGCTACGGTGATCTCAGTTTTCTGGACCTGCCAGCCGTGGTAGGCGGTCCCGTTATACGTCAGGCGCAGGGCGATGTTTCTCATAGCAGCTCCTCTTTGCCGGGCCTACAGTCCGAACCGGGCCAGCACCAGCACCCCGGCCAGCACCCCGGCGTAGGCCAGCAGCACCAGATAATCCCGTGTCTGATAGTGCAGCACATGGAGCTTGGTCCGGCCCTCGCCCCCGTGGTAGCAGCGGCACTCCATGGCCACCGCCAGCTCGTCCGCCCGGCGGAAGGCCGAGATGAACAGCGGCACCAGAATCGGCACCAGGGCCCTGGCCTTCTGCAGCAGATTTCCGCTCTCGAAGTCCGCCCCCCTGGCCTTCTGGGCGGACATAATCTTATCCGTCTCCTCGATGAGGGTGGGGATGAACCGCAGGGCGATGGACATCATCATCGCCAGCTCGTGGACCGGGGCCTTCAGCTTTTTCAGCGGACCCAGCAGGGACTCCAGCCCGTCGGTCAGGGCGATGGGGCTGGTGGTGTAGGTCAGCAGGAACGTCCCCATAATCAGCATGGTGATCCGCAGAACCATAAAGAACGCGGTCAGCACACCCTCCTTGGTGACAGTGAAAATCCAGAAGGAGAACAGGGGCTCCCCCGGCGTATACAGCAGGTTCAGCACCGCCGTAAAGCAGATGATGAATAAAATGGGCTTCAGGCCCTTGACCAGGGCCCTGGGGGCCACGCCGGAGATCTTGACCCCAGTGACGAGCACCAGGGCCATCACGCCATAGGAGACGAAGGACTTGGCGCAGAAGAGCCCCGCGATATAGAGCACGGTAATGAGCAGCTTCGTCCTGGGGTCCAGCCGGTGGGCCAGGGAGTTCCCGGGGAAAAACTGGCCCAGGGTGATATCCTTCAGCATCCCTTCCGCCCTCCCTTCAGCGCCCCCAGCGCCCGCCGCAGGTCCGGCACCGTGTACACGGCGGGGTCGATGTCCACGCCCCGCTCCCGCAGCGCCATCGCCACCTGCGTCACCTGGGGCACGTTCAGGCCCACGTCTATGAGCTCCCGGGCCCGGCTGAACACCTCGTGGGGCGTGCCGCTCATGACCACCCCGGCGTTGGCCAGGACCACAATCCGGTCCACGTTCTCCGCCACCTCGTCCATGCTGTGGCTGACCATGACCACCGTAGTGCCCTTCTCCCGGTGGTAGCTCCGGATATTCTCCAGCAGGCTCCGCCGTCCCGCCGGGTCCAGCCCCGCCGAGGGCTCGTCTAGGATGAGGACTTCCGGCTCCATGGCGATGACGCCGGCGATAGCTACCCGCCGCTTCTGACCGCCCGAGAGGTCGAAGGGGGACTTGTCCAGCAGGTCCTCCCCCAGCCCGGCGAAGGCGGCGGCGGCGCGGACCCGGCGGTCAATCTCGCCCTCGTCCAGGCCCATATTCTTCGGGCCGAAGGAGATGTCCTTGTAGGCCGTCTCCTCAAAGAGCTGGTACTCCGGGTACTGGAATACCAGCCCCACCCGGAAGCGCACATCCCGGATCTTTTTAGGATCCGCCCAGATATCCCGGTCCCCCAGGCAGATCTTCCCGCTGGTGGGCTTCAAAAGCCCGTTGAGATGCTGAATCAGGGTGGACTTCCCGGAGCCGGTGTGGCCGATGATGCCCAGGAATTCCCCCTCCAGGATCTCCATATTCACATCCTTCACCGCGCTGCGGCAGAAGGGGGTGTTCTCGCCGTATGTGTGGGTCAGATGCTCCACACGCATGATTGGTTTCAAATCTGCTTTCCTCCGCGTCTCTCAGTTCAGAGCGTTCACAATCGCCTCCGCGCATTCCTGAATGCCCAGGGCGTCCAGGGGCACGTCGAAGCCGTCCGCCCGCAGGCCATGGAGCAGCTCCACGGTGTGGGGCGCGTCCAGGCCGATGGCCCGCAGCTCCTCCATCCGCACCAGGACCTCTTGGGGCGCGCCGTCCATGACCACCCGCCCGCTGTCCATGACCACCACCCGGTCCGCTAAGGCGGCCTCGTCCATGTGGTGGGTGATGAGCACCACGGTGATGCCCTTCTCCCTGTTCAGCCGCCCCACGGTGTCCAGCACCTCCCGCCGGCCCAGAGGGTCCAGCATGGCCGTGGACTCGTCGAGGACGATGCAGGCCGGCTCCATGGCGATGACCCCGGCGATGGCGATGCGCTGCTTCTGCCCGCCGGAGAGGTGGTGGGGGGCGTGGAGGGTAAACTCCTCCATGCCCACCGCCTTTAAGGCATTGGCCACCCGGGCCTGGATCTCCTCTGTGGGGACGCCCAGGTTCTCCGGGCCGAAGGCCACATCCTCCTCCACCACGTTGGCGACAATCTGGTTGTCCGGGTTTTGGAACACCATGCCCACCCGGCGGCGGACCTCCAGCAGAAGGCCCTCGTCGGCGGTGTCCATGCCGTCCACCCAGACCGTGCCCCCCTCGGGGAGGAGCACGGCGTTCATGTGCTTGGCCAGGGTGGATTTGCCGGAGCCGTTGTGGCCCAGAATCACCACGAAGCTGCCCTGCTCTACGGACAGCTCGACGCCCCGGAGGGCCGGGACGGCCTCCTGGCCCTCGTCAGGGAGGTAGGAGAAGGTCAGATTTTCCGTTTTGATGATGTCACTCATTCGATTTCCTCATATATTACAGCGCAATCCAGTAGCGCTGAATGATGCCGGTCTTTCCCAGACCCGGCTTGTCCTCAACCTCGTTTTCCAATATGCCGCCATTGGCGCGGATGGCCCTCTCAGAGCCGGGATTGCCCTTGTCGCAGGTGACGAGGACTTTTTCCTCCCCGGCCTCCCGATATTTCTCCAGGGCCAGGCGCAGCTGCTCCTTGGCATAGCCCTTCCGGCGCTCGGAGGGCCGGATGCAGTAGCCGATGTGGCCCCCGTACTGCAGGAGAAAGTCTGTCAGCGCGCTCCGGCAGTCGATGATGCCCACCACCCGGCCATCCGATTTTCGGACCGTCAGCCAGGTGTCGGAGCGCACCCAGCCCTTTTTTCTCTCCCGGCCCCGGAAATCCAGCCACTCCTCATAGCTCTCCACCTCGTTCAACCCGGCGCAGCCGTCGAAGCTGTCGTGGTTCGCCAGCATCTCCGCCTTGAAAGCCATGACCTGTTCTTTATATGCCATCGTTGGGGCAGCTAATTCTAAATTTCCCATACTTGAAACCTTTTCATAAATCCGGGCGCGAGCTTTGCCAGCAGCTTCCAGAGCAGATAGCCGCAGAGCACGCCCAGGGTGTTCAGGATGATGTCGTCGATGTCAAAATACCGGCCTACGAAAAGCTGCCAGCACTCGATGCCGCAGGTGATGCCAAGGCCCAGGGCCAGCGCCCGCTTCCAGCCGAACCCCCGCCAGAGCAGGGCGGCGAAAAAACCGAAGGGCAGGAACATAACAATATTTCCAATGAGATTGAACAGGGTGTCCGGCTGGGAAAAGGGGATGAGGCTGACGCGATAGGCGAGGCCGCTCAGGTCGAAATAGGGCTCCCGACTTCCCCCAAGGGCAAAATTTACCCACCAGGGCTCCGGGGCCAGGGTGATGACCGCCATGCCGCCGCTGTACATCCAGAAGAGGAGCATGGCCCAGGACCGGGGCCCGCCGCCGGTCCGCCCCCGCCGGAGACGGAACAGCAGCCACGCCAGCGCCCCCGCCGCCAGCCCCGGCGTCATGTATTCCAGATAGCAGAGGATTCGGTTCATGCTACCGGTCCCCGGTCCAGCGGCCCGCGGCCCCGCAGGGGAGGACCAGGCCGCTCTCCGTCACCGGCAGGCCGATTTCATCGCTGAGCGTATGGCCCCCGAATTTTTTGGAAATCAGCGTCTCTAAAATGTAGGTCAGCACGCTGGGGGCAAGGCCCGTGGTGTAGGAATTGATAATAATGAACAGGGGCTCGTCCGACAAAACCCCGGCGCACAGCTCTACAAAGGGGTAGAGGCTGTCCTCCAGCTTCCAGACCTCGCCGGTGGGGCCACGGCCATAGCTGGGGGGATCCATGATAATAGCGTCGTAGCGCCGGCCCCTCCGGATCTCCCGCTCCACAAACTTGGCGCAGTCGTCCACAATCCAGCGGATGGGCGCGTCCTCCAGGCCGGAGGCCCTGGCGTTCTCCCGGGCCCACTGGACCATGCCCTTGGCCGCGTCTACGTGGCAGACCTTTGCCCCCGCCGCCGCGCAGGCTACGCTGGCCGCGCCGGTGTAGGCGAAGAGGTTCAGCACGCTTATCTCCCGGCCTGCGGAGCGAATCTGCTCCCGGGCAAAATCCCAGTTTACCGCCTGCTCGGGAAAGAGGCCGGTGTGCTTGAAGTTCATGGGCTTGACCTGGAAGGTCAGGTCCTTATAGCGGACCTGCCACACGCCGGGGAGCTTCGACTTCTCCCAGGCGCCGCCGCCGGTGTTCGAGCGCAGATACCGCCCGTCGGGCCGCTTCCAGCCGGGGTGGAGGCGGGGCGTGCACCAGATGGCCTGGGGGTCCGGGCGCACCAGGAGCTTGTCCCCCCACCGCTCCAGCTTCTCTCCGCCGCCGCAGTCCAGCAGCGCGTAGTCCTTCCATCCGTTTGCCGCCCACATACGCGTTCCCTCTCTGTCTGTAAAAATTCATTTTATTATATACCAGCCCTTGGCAATCGTCAACAAAAGAAGTATGAATATTTTGGACGATTTTACAAAAATACGGGGGGATTTCCTTTTGTGAAAGCTGACGGCGCACGGCGCTGTGCAACTCCTCCTCCGTTACAGCCGTGGGTGTAACGGTTTTGCGCCGTTAACATCTATGATGATAAGGAGAATCGCATGAAGTACACAGAAAAATGCCGCCTGCCCCAGTGGGACGAGACGGACCGGGTGCTCCGGACGGATTTCAATGACGCCTTCGCCGGGCTGGAGAGAATCGGCGCGGACCACGGCCGGCTGAGATGGATGGCCGGGAATCTGATCCGAGACGCCTACCGCCGGGAGGTCCAGGGGCGGATTCTTCACGGGCGGTGCGGGCTGACCGACGGTATGTGGATCAACGCCCTGAGCTCCCGGGAGGAGGCCGGGGGCGACGGGCATGGATGGAACGGCAGATACGGCGTGTGCCATGGGACCGGCGGACTGCCGGATCTGGAGGATATTAAGGCATCTGCTGAGGAGGAGTGCTATATTTCTACTGTGTCCTCCTATGTCTATCAGAGCAGAAGAGCGGCAGTGACATTTACTTCCAGAGGGTATGGGAAAATTGACCAGCTGGGGATCTTTGCCTGGCCCAATGAACACTACTCCAACAAGCCGTTCGATTTTACCGTGACAATGACCAGGGTGGACGACGGGAGCCCGGTGGCAGAGGCGGGGCCTTTTACAACTGTACTCAAGCCCTACAACTACCTCGTGACCTATTATCAGGTGGATTTTCCGCTGGAGCCCCATGTGGAATACCGGATGGAGTTTACTGCCCCGGAGGGACAGGATTTTAACGGCGTGGCCGGGTTCTCCCTGGCAACGAAACATGCGGATTCCTCCAAGCCGATGACCCTGGCGGCGCGGACGGCGGAGGGAACTATCTCTAAAACCGTTACGCCTCCGGAACATGCGGAGGAAGCGAGCGGGATCGTCCGCTGGCGGGGCAGCGGTCAGGTGGCGATGATAGTCAACGGCGTGGAAATGCGGGAGGTTCGGGTGCGGGAAACCGTCAACGCGGAAGGTGTTCCCTGCCGGGAAACGGAGTTCTCGTTGGAGAAAATTCCGGAGGGAGAACTGACCGTGGCACTGGAGATGGTTAAGGGCGAAGAGAATTTGGATGTGTTCGACTATGGATTGATCTGGAGGTAAAAAAAGTCCCCCGGGCAGCTGCCCGGG